>JAGKTT010000022.1 GCA_021153285.1 Bacteroidia bacterium | reverse complement strand
TTTGTCCCACTTTTCTGAAAGCGGATGTGGTGAAATGGTAGACACGCTCGTTTCAGGTGCGAGTGCTTCACGGCGTGTAGGTTCGACTCCTATCATCCGCACTATAAATAAGAGGAAGAATTTTCGGATTCTTCCTCTTATTTCGTATATTTACGGGACAAATTTCTGATTATTATGAAAATCGCTTTTCTTGATGCGGCTACAATGGGAAATGTTTCCTTTGAGCCGTTTGAATCTCTTGGAGAATTTGTCCGATATGAGAGTTCCACTCCTGAGCAGGCCCGTGAAAGAGTGAGGGATCTGGATGTCCTGCTGATAAATAAGGTGATGGTGGATAAGGATCTGATTGATTCTGCTCCTGACCTTAAACTGATATGTATTGCCGCTACCGGTGTAAACAATATTGATGTGGAATATGCTTCATCCAAGGGAATACCAGTGCGTAATGCTGTAGGGTACTCGACCGATTCAGTCGTACAATCGACATTTATGCATATTCTTTCACTTGTAGGTGGCGCTCCGTATTTTGACCATAGTGTCAAGTCAGGCAGTTATTCCCGCAGCGGAATGTTCACAGATCCGAACTGGAACTGGTGGGAGCTCGCAGGCAAGACCATCGGAGTCATAGGGCTTGGCAATATCGGAAAAAAGGTGGCTCAGATAGCTGAGGCTTTCGGTATGAAGGTATGTTATTTCTCCACATCAGGAACCGGACATTGCAAAGATTATCCTTGCCTGGGGCTTGATGAACTTCTGCAAGTTTCGGATATAGTTTCCATACACGCTCCTCTTAATGAACGCACGCTGAATCTTATAGGTAAAGATCAGCTCGCTTTGATGAAACCTACTTCATATCTGATCAATATGGGACGTGGGGCAATAGTTGTAGAGGAAGATCTTGCAGCGGCAGTGGATGCCGGGGTGATTGCCGGTGCCGGCATTGATGTGTTTGTAACAGAGCCGATTCCTGAAAATCATCCATACCTCCAGATGAAGCATCCCGAAAGAATGAGACTTGCTCCGCACGTCGCCTGGGCCAGTATGGAGGCACGTCAGCGCCTGATCGGCATTATGGCAGACAATATAAGGAAAGGCTGGTAACGTTATATGAAAAAGAGGGTGACTAAACAAAAGACAAGACATCATTGGGTGATGCCTTGTCTGTAAGGTTGCTGCAAAATCAACCGTGTTTCCTTAATTTGCCTTTCGGCTATAACTTACGTCACAAAGGTAAGAACAAGTCTGATGTCTCCAAAAGTTTTCCATTACGTAAATGTATTAGATAAAATGTTACGATATTTGTAATCACAATACTTTATCATTATGTCTTATATCTTCAAAATTAAACTTAGAGGTGTATCTAAACCAACTGTATGGAGAAGGGTTTCTGTGCCAGAGAGTTATACTTTTACTGAATTCCATCTAATCATTCAGGCTGCATTCGGATGGAAAAACTGCCACTTGTACGAGTTTGTCGATACTCTATTCAGACCCACGTATAGGATAGTCGAAAGTTCTCACTTTGAATTTTGTGACGAACGTGACGTCCTGAATGCAGATGAGACGGCGATATCTGACTATTTTAAGTCAGTTGGTGATAAGTGTGTATATACCTATGACTTTGGAGATTGTTGGGAACTTGATGTGCTTTTGGAAAAGATTGAGAATGATGGTATATGTGATCCATTCTGCATTACTGGTAAGGGCTTGTGCCCGCCTGAAAATTGTGGTGGAGTTTACGGGTATGAAAGACTAAAGGAACTTGCTAAAGCTGATAGCTTTTCACCTCAAGATGAAGAGTTGTTTGAATGGTATGGATTCGATTATGATTGTTTTGATCCCGAATATTTTGATTTGGATGAGGCAAAATTTGCTGTTTCGAATTGGGATATGCTTGGTAGCTGTCCAAAGGGAGATGGAGGAGAGTCGTCTGAAGATGATATCCAGGAGTTGGTTGATGCTGCAGCAGAAATACTTATGTCAGGTTCTGTGTGCTATGTCGACTATCTGAATAATATTTGTCAGACTAGTAAGTTTAAGAATATGGGGCCGTATTGTGCCAGATTGAATCCTCCTACGAAGAAACAGTATATTGCCTTCTTGAAGACTGTAATTCAATGTATTCCAAAGCAGGAGTCCAAACTTAGAGCCTCTCTTGCATTGGCTTTAAATTCACCAAATCCATATAAAAGCTTTGATGAGATATTGTCTGTGACTCCATATGTTGTGGATTGGAATAATGATAAATATCAATTCCATACTGAAAGGGTCTCATCAAAGGCTCTAGAGATTATATCGAAGTCTTTTGAATCTCTATTGTAAAGGAGTCTTATACATCCTATAATATTCCCGATATAATAGCTTGTATGAGATCATATTTTACTTGTTTCGTAGACAGGTTAAACTTATATCTGATACAAATTAGCTGCTATAAGCCTAACAGGGTCAGCTAACCCGTTGAGCGGAAAATCATCATCTGGCTGCACTCTAGTCGCTCAACGGGTATGGAATCAGCACCAATGAGCGGCGGGAGACCTTTGCAAGCCAGTTTTTCCGCTCAACGGGTCGTTTCTGAAAGCAGTCTAGTGCTCTGATGGACCCTGAACAACCGGGATTTTACGTTAAGCCCTTTGACACATCATCTGAGCTATAATATCGTATAAAATGGACGCAACTCAAGGGAATCCGTTTGCTGTAAAGGACCACCGGATGTTTGCAGGCTGTTCTCTATGCCTGCTTTGTGCCCCTCTCAACTTCCAGAAAAAGGGCCTATTCTTGGAAGTTATGTGTAAAATGATGTCAGCTTCCAGAAAAAGGGGCTTGTTCTTGGAAGTTAAGCCGGTAAACGAAAAAAAACACTCAATTTCTTGAGTGCTTTTGCTCCCGAATCTCAAACGCTGTTATTGACGTTTGGGAATGCAAAGGTAGACATTTTTTCTTTACCTCCAACCTTTTTCGCAATTTTTTTTGAAAAAATCGTATCTTTGCATCGTTTTTATGATATAAACGGCATTTTGCCTTAAACATAGGTTTTATGGATATCGATCTCTTATCAAAAATGGTCAAGGAACTGATTCTTGACAATGACAGGGTGGTACTTCCCGGACTTGGCTCTTTTGTGGCTGAGGTCGTGCCTTCTACATTTTCTGACAAGGGATATACCATAAATCCTCCATATCGTCGTCTTTATTTCCGTTCTAATCCTTCCGAAGGAAACGAATTGGTTGATTTTTATTCTCAGACCAATAAGCTGAGTCCGGATGTGGCCGATAGGATCATCAGGGATTTCATTTCCGAAATGCGGCAGATCCTCCATACAAAGAAGACAGTGGTTTTCCCAGGTCTGGGCAGGTTGAGGGCTACGAAGGAGAATAATCTGTTTTTTGTAGCAGATGAGGGACTTGATATTTATCCTGCGGGCTTCGGCCTTGAACCTATATCATTGAAGACCCATCAGGAAACCCGTGAGGAAGTAACTGCAGCTGTTGCCGGTCTGAGATCTCTTCTTGAAGAAGTGCCGCAACCGGAAGACATTCAGAGTCCTATGCCGGAACCAGAAATCATTCCGGAACCAGAAATCATTCCGGAACCGGTTTCAGATCCGGAGCCGACCGAGGAGCCGGAGCCAACTGAAGAGCCTATATCAGAACCGGTCGGGGAGCCTGAGCCGGAACAGGTACAGGAACAGGAACAGGAACAGAAATCACGTGGCAAGCTATTTCCAAAGATTCTTCTTGTAGCTGCCTGCGTACTTCTCTTGCTTACAGTTACCTATGCCATTGTCGGAAGAATCTGTCCTGAATGGATCGACCAATTCCTATACACTCCAGAGGAACTTCGAATACTTAATCATAAACTATGATAAAATATATTGAAAAAGTAACCCTCCCTTGTTATGATACGGATGCCGCCTGGCGTCTTAAGCCTTCGTCATTTATGAATCTGGCGCAGGAAGCTGCCGGAAGGCACGCTGTGTATTTAGGTTTCGGGTATGACGAACTTATAAAGGCCAATACAGCCTGGATTTTGTCCCGGGTGCACGTCGAGTTCATCGATGCTCCGAAATGGAGGGAGGAAATCACTCTGACTACTTGGCATAAAGGATTGAACCGTCTTTTCTTCCTGAGGGATTTTCTTCTCACTGATGCTCAAGGTCGGGAGAGAGTCAAGGCCACCACTTCCTGGCTGGTATTGAACCTTGAAACCCGCAGACTTGTCCGCGATCCCAAACTGATGGAAGATGGTACGGTGTGTACTGACAATGTGCTCGAGGTGCCGGCAGATAAGGTCGTGATGCCAAAGGGAGTCGAGCCTGAATTCGTTATGGAGCATATTGTGGCATATTCGGATATTGACACCAATGCTCACGCCAATAATGCGATGTATATGCAATGGGCGATGGATGCTGTGGATTATCAGACAGCTTCCACCCGTGCGGTGAAGGAATTTACCATCAACTTCAATCACGAGACCAAGGCCGGTGATAAGGTCGCTATCTACAGAATTTCGGAAGAAAGAGAAGATGGCTTGCATATTTTCATAGAAGGCCGCCTTCCGGAGGCTCAGTCCTTTATCGTGGAAATCGTCTTTAGTCTATGATCGAACTAATCTACCCATACGATATCGCTCCGATTATCCCGGCTCCGACGGTTGATTCAGCACCATTGAAGGCTCGTGCCTGCGAATGGCTTCCTATAGTCGAGCCTAACGGTCTGGTGGTCGGAAGGTCTGTAAGACAGTATTGTCACGGGGGCGCGAAACCTCTCCATCCAGTGATTCATATTCATATAATAGACAGATTTTCACGCATTTATCTTCAGAAAAGGGCGATGCATAAAGATATCCAGCCTGGAAAATGGGATACGGCAGTCGGTGGCCACGTTTCGTACGGAGAAACATTGCTCGAGGCCGTATATCGTGAGGCTTCGGAGGAACTCGGATTTTCGGAGTTCAATCCTATCTATCTCGAGACGTACGAATTCGAATCTTCGGTGGAAAGAGAAATGGTCAATATCTTTGCTGCGGTCGGTTCGTTCGAGCTTCATCCTGACCTTGATGAGGTGGATGAGGGACGCTGGTGGGAATTGGAGGATATTGATGCATCCATCGGAAAGGGTATATTCACGCCTAATTTCGAAAGCGAATTCCAGATGATACGCAGATCTCTGCTGGCACTCCTTTAAGTGATGTGTAAAAAAGGATTTTATAGTCAGGATGCGACGGCATTCTGACTTTTTTTGTGTAAGTTTGTCTCTGATATACAAAAGTGAAAATGACTATGTCCAATATCGAATGTTTTGTTCCGTCTATGTCCGGAGAGGATATTTCAGTGACGGTGGAGTCTTTCAGCCGCAGTTCGGCATTCACAGGTGTTACTATTCTGTCCGGAGTCTCCTTAAGGACTACTGATACCCTCAGGAGCATCGCTGAGGCTGTTTCGGAGAAATTCATTCTTTTATATACCAAGGACCACCCGCTTGAGATGGGTATGTTCGCTCTGGACCGTATACTTGCGATTGCTGAGGATACGGGAGCTGATATGCTTTATGCAGATCATTACGAACTGGTTACCGGGGAAGATGGGGCCGCACTAAGGAAAAGGCATCCGCTCATCGCCTGTCAGAAAGGAGCACTGCGGGATGACTTTGATTTCGGAAGTGTCCTGGTCTTCCGCAGCAGTTCCTTCAAGAGGGCTGTAAGGGCTATGGAGACCGATTATGAGTTCGGCGCCCTTTATGACTTGAGGCTCAGGATGAAGAATATCGTACATATCAGTGAGTTTCTGTATACTGAGATCGAGACTGATAACCGCAAGTCCGGCGAAAAGCTTTTCGATTATGTCGATCCTAAGAACAGGGATGTACAGATCGAAATGGAAAAGGTGTGCACGGCTCATCTGAAGCGTATAGGAGCCTGGCTGGAGCCGAAGTTCAAGGATCCTGATATCAATGGATTCGAGAGGGTGGATTTCAATGTCAAGGCATCGGTGGTAATACCTGTATTCAACAGAATCCGTACAGTGAAGGACGCTGTCGCAAGTGCATTGTCCCAGAAGACCGATTTCCCTTACAATGTCATTGTGGTAGATAATCATTCTACGGACGGCACTACCGGTATTCTTGAGGAAATAGCTGCCGCAAATCCCGATCTCGTGCATCTTGTCCCCGCAAGACACGATCTGGGAATCGGCGGATGCTGGAATCTGGCAGTTCACCACGAACTCTGTGGAGAATACGCTGTCCAGCTCGACAGTGATGATGTCTACAGCGGTCCGGATACCCTTCAGAAGATCGTGGATGCTTTCAGCGAACAGAAATGCGCGATGGTGGTGGGCACCTATCAGATGACAGACTTCCAGATGAATCCTATACCTCCGGGAGTCATTGACCACAAGGAGTGGACGGAAGATAATGGTCGTAATAATGCGTTGAGGATTAATGGCTTGGGTGCGCCGAGGGCTTTCTGGACTCCGCTTCTGCGTACCATCAATCTCCCTAATACAAGCTATGGCGAGGACTATGCTCTCGGACTGAGAATCAGTCGCGAATACCGTATCGGACGCATCTACGATGTGCTTTACTGCTGTCGAAGATGGGACGGAAATTCAGATGCAGCCCTTGATATAGACAAGGTCAATGCGAATAATCTATATAAGGACCGCATCCGTACCTGGGAGCTTGAGGCAAGAATAAGAATGAACAGAAATGCATAACAAGACAATATATAAGTTCGTCGGTGACCAGCTTTCCCGCTGGCCGTTGGCCTGCGACAATTTCAGGGCATTGAAGAATGTCAAGGTGCGTGAAATGGATGCCGGTGGGCTGAAGGTCAAGCTTCAGTTCAATCCGGCCCGAATAGTGTCTTCGGCAGCTAAACTGAACAAGGATGATATTGCCCGAAGAAAGTGCTTTCTCTGCAGGGACAATCGTCCGCCGGAGCAGATAATGCTGAAATTCGAAGGACGCAAGAATAAGAAATATCACATTCTGGTCAATCCATATCCTATTTTTCCGGATCATCTTGTGGTAGCCGCAGCCAGGCATACAGACCAGAGCATTGTGCAGCGTTATGTGGATATGCTGGATCTTGCGAGAAAGTATAGCGGATTCACATTCTTCTATAATGGTCCCCGAAGTGGCGCTTCAGCTCCGGATCATCATCATTTCCAGGCTGCTCCACGCCACAAAATCCCTCTGGAATGCGATGTGGATGCACTTTTATGTCAGACCGATAAAGACTGTACATTGAAGTATGTCACTTCGCTTCAAGATGCGGAACTGTTCCATTATCAGAAGTTTACGACGGGAGTCTTTGTCCTTAGGGCTGAGACCTCAAAGTCTATGGCTAAGCTTTTCTATCGTCTGCTTGATTGTGCTGAGATTCCTGAAGGTGAAAGCGAACCGATGTTCAATCTCTTTACCTTTTATCGTGACGGAGAATTCTGCTCGATTGTCATCTTCCGTAGCCGCCATCGTTCGCATCATTATTTCAGCGATGGTCCGGATCACCTGACTATGAGTCCAGGGTGTGCTGATATGGGAGGAGTGTTCATTGTGCCTGTTGAGGCGGAATATGAAAAACTGACAACGGTACTCCTGTCGGAAATGCTTGCGGAAGTATCTGTAACCAAGGCCGAGGAAACTGCCATAATAGATCGTCTGACCCGTACCCAGCCAAAGGTCGAAGTGGGTATAATGTCTGGTGAAGAGATAGAGTTTGAGATAATTTCCGACGGAGCGGGACCGAGAAAGGCTACACTGAAGGAGGGCAAGATCGAGTATGACGGAGCTTTGTATGATGAGCTCTTTTTTGATTCGCGGACGCCTTCCACAATGTTTGCTGAACCTTCATTTGTCCTGTATGGAGTGACTATCGGAGTGGATTTCCACTGGGAAAGGAAGGAAGATCAGAAATTTGCAGGTGCTCTGAAGATAATCGTGAATAAAGACAAGCTTACGGCAGTCAATGTGGTCGGTGTGGAAGATTACCTGCTCAGCGTCATATCTTCTGAAATGAATTCTTCAGCGTCGGAAGAGTTCCTGAAGGCTCACGCAGTCATTTCCCGTTCCTGGCTGATGGCTCAGGTCACATCTTCGAGGAATGAAAGGAGGATCATTGTCCCACCGGGCATTACAGGCCTTCCGTCCCTAGTGACTCATCTGGAAATGGCTGGACACTGTGACTGCGCTAAAGAGCAGGAGGGTGAGGAATATACTTGTATCAGATGGTACGACCACGAGGATCATAAGTTTTTCGATGTCTGTGCAGATGACCATTGCCAGAGATATCAGGGACTGACCCGTGCTACAGGTAAGACTGTCAGGAAGGTCATTGACAGTACCTGGGGCCAGGTCCTGACCTATGAAGGCGAACTATGCGATGCACGTTTCTCCAAATGTTGCGGAGGTAAGATGGAACGTTTCAGCACCTGCTGGGATGATAAGGATTATGATTATCTTCTGCCGTTGCCGGATGCTCCGGGCCATCAGGAGGGGGAGAAATGCTTCTGTGATACGGACGACAAGGAAATCCTCTCCCAGGTCCTGAATAATTATGATCAGGAGACGACGGACTTCTATCGCTGGACTACAGAGTATGACAAAACGTATCTTGCAGAACTTATTGAAAGAAAAAGCGGAGTGCGCATAGGTGAATTGATTTCAATGGAGCCGCTTGAGAGAGGGGAGTCGGGAAGAATATGGAAACTCAGGATAACAGGCTCGGAAAAGACGATGATTGTCGGCAAGGAACTGGAAATCAGAAGGATTCTTTCGGAAAGTCACCTGAAGAGTTCGGCCTTTGAGGTGGAAATGACTACAGATAAAGTGATTCTCAAAGGCTTAGGCTGGGGCCACGGGGTGGGCTTATGCCAGATCGGAGCCGCTGTAATGGCTTCGCAAGGATATTCCTACAGACAGATTCTGGAACATTATTATCCTAACTCGATTTTACAATGAAAAGCAATATGAATCCCTGGTGGTGGATACCAACCCTGTATTTCGCGGAAGGACTTCCATATTTCATAGTGAACAATATCTCTGTGATAATGTTCAACAATATGGGTATGTCCAAAGGCGAAATGGCATTATACACAAGTATGCTGTACCTCCCGTGGGTGATCAAGCCCCTGTGGAGTCCGTTTGTGGATATTATCAAGACCAAACGTTGGTGGATATTGGCAATGCAGGTAATTATGTCTGCCGCATTTGCCCTATTGGCTTTCAGCCTGCCTCATCCGTCTGCTGATGTCATAGCTGCCGGTGGAACTTCCGTATCACTCTTCAAACTGACATTGGTCCTTTTCTGGATCACTGCATTTGCTTCTGCGACTCACGATATTGCGGCTGACGGATTCTATATGCTGGCTCTCAAACCGAAGGAACAGTCCGTCTTTGTCGGTATACGCAGTACTTTCTACCGTCTGGCTTCGATATTCGGACAGGGAGTGCTGGTAGTGATTGCCGGAATTCTGGAACGAAAGACCGAAGATATCCCTCAGGCTTGGTCAATTACCTTGCTTATCAGTGCTGTAATCTTCTCGGCAGCAACTCTGTGGCATACTTTCAGCCTTCCGAAGCCAGAATCGGATGCCCTTCGTGAAAAGGGACAGACAGTCAAGGATATAATCGTCGAGTTCGGAAGGACATTCGCTACTTTCTTCTGTAAGAGATATATCTGGATCTCGATCCTGTTTATGCTGCTGTACCGACTCCCGGAGGCATTCCTTGTGAAGATGATGAATCCTTTCCTGCTGGATCCTGTATCGGAAGGGGGCCTTGGTCTCGCTACCGAGACTGTAGGGTGGATATACGGTACAATAGGAGTGGCAGCGTTGACTGTCGGTGGCATTCTCGGAGGCATCGCAGCATCAAGGTGGGGACTGAAAAAATCCCTATGGCCGATGGCAACGGCTCTTACCCTTCCTTGCCTTTCTTTCGTGTTTCTTGCTGCGTTCCAGCCTCAGAGTCTTTGGCTGACAAGCGCTTGCGTAGCCCTTGACCAGTTTGGATACGGATTTGGATTTACAGCTTATATGCTGTACCTGATATACTTCTCCGAAGGAGAATTCAAGACGGCACATTATTCGCTCTGCACTGCATTTATGGCCTTGAGTATGATGCTCCCGGGAATGGTAGCCGGATACATTCAGGAGAGTCTTGGCTATACTGACTTCTTTATTTTTGTTATGGTATGCTGCCTTGTGACAGTCTGCGTGACGATGATGGTGAAGACGAAGGTGGATCCGGAATATGGCAGAAAATAAAGCGAAGAAAAATGAAAAGAATCATTATTATGGCAGTTTTGGCTTCAATGGTGGCTTGCGGTGAACCAGATGTAACTCCTTCAGAAGGCTCCCGTACGGGATTTGCCCTGTCTTTTTTCAGAAATGTCAATGCTGTGACATCGCCGCAAGAGAATATTGTGGTTTCCCCCTACAGTGCCGGAACTGTGCTGGAGATGTTGGAGTATGGTGCGCAGGGCGAGACAAAAGTCGAACTGGATAATGCCCTGAATGGGGCTACATTTGCCAAGGATGAACTTGACGGAGGAAAAAATATCGTGCTGGAATCATCCAATGCTGTCTGGATCAGTGACAATTTCAGTGTCAGGAACCGTTATGTAAGCCATCTGGAAAACTATTTTGGAGCATTTATAGATACTCAGAATTTCAGTTCTCCTTCTGCAGTCAGAGTAATAAACGACTGGTGTGCAGAGCAGACCTCGGGAAAGATTACCGACATAATCGACCGTATCACTCCAGATATGGTGATGGTGCTTGTCAATGCCTTGTATTTCAATGCTCCTTGGGCTGAGGCCTTTGATCCGGACGCCACCGGTGAATCTGTCTTTCACGGATCAGACGGAGATTCGAATGTGCCGATGATGACTCGCAGGGCGATGTTCAATTATGCTGAATATCAGGGAGCCAGGATGATCGAGATTCCGTATGCTGGGGAAAAATATGCAATGTATGTGGTTCTGCCTCCTGCCGGAATGTCTCCGGATGCCCTCATCCCTTATATAGGAGAAAATCAATATAAGACGGCGATGTCTCTTCTTGAACCTAAGGATGTGGTCCTGAATATGCCGAAGTTCAAAAACGAGACATCTCTGGTGCTTAATAAGACACTCCAAAGGATGGGAGTGAAGACTGCCTTTACTTCTGCTGCGGATTTCAGCGGCATTTCAGTCTCCGGACCTCTCTGTGTGGATGTCTTCAAGCAGAAGTGTTATATCGATGTGACCGAAAAAGGAACGGAAGCCGCTGCCGTGACAAGTGCCCAGGTTCGTCTGACTTCGGTTCGCCCGGTGGTGAAAATGACAGTGGACCGTCCTTTCATATTTGTCATAGCTGATATGGAAGCTAAGGATATATTATTTGCCGGAAAAATTGTGAATATTTGATAAATAGGGTCTTAATCTGTGAGGAAATTATGAAGAGATTGTTTTTTATTTGTGCGGCTTTAGTTGTACTTATGTCCTGTGCCACCACGGTAAATGCCTCGGAGCCGGTAGTAAAGACTGGTATTGAAGTTCTTCGCGACCGTGGATTCGAAGGGTTGAGGGGTAAGCGTGTGGGATTGGTGACAAATCCAAGCGGCGTGGACCGTTTCCTGAATTCCACAGTGGATATTCTGTATAATGCTCCCGATGTAGAGCTTGTCGCCTTGTATGGTCCTGAACACGGGGTCCGCGGAGATGTCTATGCCGGGGGACAGGTAGTCGACACGAAAGATGAAGCTACTGGCCTTCCAGTCTATTCGATATATGGCTCGACCCGTAAGCCGACTCCTGAAATGCTCGAGGGTATAGATGTGATGGTCTACGACATCCAGGATGTGGGAGTGCGTTCATATACATTCATCAGCTCTCTTGGCCTTGTAATGGAAGCCTGTGCGGAAAAAGGTATCGAAGTAATGGTGCTTGATAGGCCTAATCCCTTGGGAGGTAATAAGATAGAGGGGTGTTTCGTGGAGCCGGGATTCTTCTCTTTTGTCAGCCAGTATGAGATACCTTATGTTTATGGACTTACAGTCGGCGAGCTTGCAATGATGATAAACAATGAGGGTATGAACTGTGGCCAGAAAGGTGATCAGGCCCCAGCTCACTGCAAGCTGACCGTTATCCCGATGGAAGGATGGACGCGCGATATGCTTTATGAAGATACCGGACTACCTTGGGTGCTTCCTTCTCCGAACATACCGTTCAAGGAGACGCCTATGTATTATGCGGCAGCCGGTGTATGCGGCGAACTGTACGGATTTATGAATATCGGTATCGGCTACACTCTGCCTTTCCAGCTCTTCGGAGCTACCTGGCTTGATCCGGAGGATCTCAAGGACCGGCTTGAATCCTACTCTCTTCCGGGGGTTTCGTTCAGGACGATATATTTCAAGCCATTGTCGGGAAGTCAGAAAGGACAGCTTGTCAAAGGACTTCAATATTTCTTTACCGATTATGAAAATGCCCGTATAACCGAGACCCAATTCTATGTGATGCAGGCAGTCGCTGAGCTTTATCCTGACAAGAAGGCATTCGAGGTCATAAGCGGTTACGGCCTTTTTGATAAAGTTTGCGGCACGGATTATGTTAGGATGGAATTCCAGAAGCGGTATAAGTTTACCGACATCAAAGACTATTGGCGGAAGGACGAAGAATCTTTCCGCGCATTGTCGCAAAGGTATTACATCTATTAATCCCTGAAACAGCACGATTATGAGAACAATCAGAACAACTTTTGCCACAATATTGACCGCATTGGCTTTTGTGGCATTCGAGTCTGGTGCTGATGCACAGGCGCGCAGAGCGGAACCCCGTTCTACTACCGGCACATCGGCTCGTCCTTCGCGAACTGTGCGGTCTGCAGCACCGTCAGATAGAAAACAGCCTGCAGCCCCTCCTTCAGTGAATACATCAGGAGATAAGAAGCCGAGCACTACTGTTACCCGCCCTGCCGGCCAGAGAAGGCCGTCTGGAAATGTCGCTGTACCGTCAAAGCCAGCCAATGATGCCGGCTACAAGAGACCTGACCGTGACAAACCGGTTTCGGTAACACGTCCCGGTGCACGTCCAAACCGTCCTTCAGGCAATGCGTCATCAGGCAGACCTTCGGTACGACCAGATGCAGGACACGCAGGAAAGCCTGGCAAGCCGGTTCAGAATCGCCCTGACCGCAGGCCGGAGCCTCCAAAAGTTCATCCTCACGACAGGGATTTCATTGTATATGACAGACCTTCGCATTTCTGGACAGGACATAATCACTGCTATGGTCACAGAGTGAGAATCCTGCCTTCACACGTTAGAAGATATGTTTATCACGGTGTCACATACTATTGTTACAACGATATATGGTATCGTCCGTTCGGTGGACATTATGTGGTATGCAGACCTCCGAGAGGAACAGTCCTTGCAGCCAATCTTATTGCAGATATGACTTGGGCGGCTGTAAGACTCTCATATTACTATACTGTAGCTAACACTTATGATAAGATATCTGAGAATAATGCATATATCGCTCAGCAGAATGCAGTCATTGCACAGAATAATGCAACAATAGCAGCTCAGAATCAGACAATTGCAATGAATCAGCAACTGGCGGCACAGGCATACGGACTGGCAAACGAGCTTGGACTTGTTCAGAGCTATGCTGCTGCAGGAAGTCCTTATTATTATCAGGACGGAGTCTTCTACTCAGTGGATTCGGACAACGAATACAAAGTGATCCTTCCTCCAGCAGGTGCATTGGTGGAAACCTTGCCGGAGGATTACGAGATGGTTACTCTGGGTGGTAAAGAGTATTACAAGGTAGATGATACAGTCTACAGAGTGACAATAAGTGAAGGAAAACCATATTTCGAAGTCCTCGGACAGCTTTATGCCTGAAGTCTGTCGAAAGTTTCTTTAAGGATAGTGTCATCCCCGGATGAAATGAGTTCAATGCTGAAGCCTTCATTATGGATGAGGGCTTCAGTTTTCATTATATCCATAAGATGGCGGGCTACAGCCGGAGCCGGATCGATAATCTCTATATCTCTTTCAGGATAAAGCTCTGCTGCAATCTTTGCAATTGTGCTGGAAAGGAAAGGGTAGTGCGTGCATCCGAGGACAATGCGGTCTGCACCTTCATCCAGAAGCGGTTTCAGACTTGATATGACAATGCTTTCAGCCTCATTTCCTGTAAGGCAGCCTTTTTCTACGATCTCTACAAATCCCTCTCCTATATGCTCTACTATCTTGATGCCTTCGGAAAACTTTTCTCTGGTGTTCAGATATTTGTCGGCTTTGAGTGTGCCTGCTGTGGCCAGAACTCCTACGACTCCTGTTCTTGTGCTTTTTACCGCAGGCTTTACCGCAGGCTCCATTCCGATGAATCTGACAGGAAACTCATCTCTTAAGGTGGCGATGGCTGCTGCTGTGGCCGTATTGCAGGCTACTACAATGATTTCAGCTCCCTTGCTGATAAGGAAGCTGGTGATTTCCCTTGCCCTTCCGATGATGTAACTGACGCTCTTCTCACCGTAAGGGCAATGGGCGTTGTCTGAATAATAGATATACTTTTCCTCAGGAAGCAGTTTGCGGATCTCCCTGAAGACGGAAAGTCCGCCTACTCCTGAGTCAAATATTCCTATCATTATCTTGTCAATTGGTCAATCAATCTGATTTCCTCGTCAGAGAATACTGTATTCCTGATGCTCTGCATATTGGTCTTGAGCTGTTCTACACTGCTGGCGCCTACGATGACAGATGTTACGCGCCTGTCTTTCAGCACCCAGGCCAATGCCATCTGAGCAAGGCTCTGTCCTCTTTCTTCTGCGATTTTGTTCAGTTCCTTCAATGCGTCGATCATATCAGGAGTTATGCTGTCCTTTTTAAGTGAGAAGTCTTTGGCTGCTCTGGAATCTGCCGGAATGCCGTTGAGGTATCTGTCTGTGAGAACTCCCTGTGCTAATGGCGAGTAGACAATAAAGCCGGAGCCGTTATTATCTGCCTGTGCAAGCAAGCCTTCATCTTCAGGTTCCCTATGAAGTATGTTGTATTTCAGCTGATGAAGAAGGCAAGGAGTATCGTGCTCTCTGAGATATCTGTAGGCGAATTCTGCTGCTTCGCGAGGGTAATTTGAAATGCCTGCATAAAGAGCTTTACCGCTACGGACAATGTCCACAAGTGCCTGCATTGTCTCCTCCAGAGGAGTGTCCGGGTCGTAACGGTGAGAGTAGAATATATCCACGTAGTCAAGCTTCATCCTTTTCAGGCTCTGGTCCAGACTGCTGAACAGATATTTGCGTGAGCCTTTGTCTCCGTATGGTCCCGGCCACATATCCCAGCCGGCCTTGGTGGATATGAACATTTCATCCCTGTATGGACGTAGATCGCTTTGCATAATCTGGCCGAAAGTAGATTCTGCACTTCCGTATGACGGTCCGTAGTTATTGGCCAGATCGAAATGGCATATACCGTTATCGAAGGCGTGGAGAATGATGTCGCGGCTTCGTGTCAGGGGAGCTGTGTCTCCGAAATTCTGCCATAGTCCGAGGGAAACTTCCGGAAGCATAATTCCGCTTTTACCACATCTGCGGTACTTCATTCCGCTTTCGTAGCGTGATTCTGATGCTGAATATACAGGGTTAATCATAGCTGAATGGTTTTAAGTGAGTACAAATATACTCTTTTTTGTTAATTTTGCGACTTATTTAAATGGATGCATATGTCTCTTTTGATACCAAGAGGCTACCGGAATGTCTTGGGTAGTGTGGAAAATACGGAAAAGGCCATAAAGGCTGTCAAGGATATGTTTCAGGAAAATCTTTCCGCTCAGCTTGCTCTCCTCAGAGTGACTGCTCCTATGGTGGTGATGAGTGGAATGGGACTGAATGATGACCTCAGCGGAGTGGAGAGCCCTGTGGCTTTTCCTGTCAAGGGAGTCGGAGGTTACCAGGCGGAGATTGTACATTCGCTTGCAAAATGGAAAAGGATCAAGCTTGCGCAGATGCAGGTTCCGGCCGGTAGAGGCATATATACCGATATGAATGCATTGAGACCTGAGGAGGAACTGGATAATATCCATTCTATCTATGTGGATCAGTGGGACTGGGAGAAGGTAATTGCTCCCGAGCATCGCACCCTTGATTTCCTGAAGAGGACGGTACGTCGCATTTATGAGGCTATCAAGGTGACTGAAAATAAGTTATATGTGGAATTCCCGCAGATAGAACCGATGCTTCCCGAGGATATATATTTCGTGCATTCAGAAGAACTTCTCCAGATGTATCCTGATTTGTCATCGAAGGAAAGGGAAAATGCCGTGACAAAGAAGCATAAGGCGGTCTTTGTCATTGGTATCGGAGGTTCTCTTACTGATGGTAAACCTCACGATGGAAGAGCTGCGGACTATGATGACTGGACCACGCTTAATGAAGACGGATATTACGGCTTGAACGGTGACCTTCTGTTGTGGAATCCTGTGCTGGAAAGTGCATTCGAAGTGTCAAGTATGGGCATCCGTGTCGATGCACAGGCTCTGAAACGTCAGCTTTACCTTAAAGGCGAGCAGTTCAAGATGGACCTGATGTATCATAAGATGCTTCTGGAAGGAAAACTCCCGTATACTATCGGTGGAGGTATAGGCCAGTCCCGTCTGTGTATGTTTCTGTTGAGGAAGGCGCATATCGGTGAGATCCAGAGCAGTATATGGCCGGAGGATATGTTTGTGAAATGTCATAATGCCGGCATTGACCTTGTGTAAGGTGTTAATTTCAATTATCTTTGCAGGATATTTTTATTGAAGATGATAAGTTTGGAACAGATAAAGGATTTGCAGCAGCGTGTGGAGACGTTGGGAAGATGCATCAATGTGGACCAGAAGCGTGCTGAAGTGGCTGACAGAGAGCAGAAGACTCTGGCAGCGGATTTTTGGGATGACCCTAAGGAAGCGGAGAAATTCCTGAAGGAAAGTTCTGGAATCAAGTTCTGGGTGACGGGATTTGACAAGATAGTCTCTGGGGTCGAGGATCTGAATGTGCTGCTGGAATTCGAAGATGAAGAGATCGACCAGGCCTATGCTGCTGTCCTTGCGGATCTGGAGGCATTGGAACTTCGCAATATGCTCGGAGAAGAAGGTGATAATCTTGGAGCAGTTCTTACCATCAATTCAGGAGCGGGTGGAACTGAGGCCAATGACTGGTCAGCGATGCTTATGCGTATGTATGTACGCTGGGCAGAACGAAACGGCTATAAAGTGACAATCACTGATGAACTTGAGGGTGAGGATGCCGGAATCAAGTCGGTGACAATGCAGGTTGAAGGGGATTATGCATTCGGATACCTGAAGGCTGAGAGCGGAGTGCATCGCCTTGTGCGCATATCACCTTTCAATGCTCAGGGAAAGCGTCAGACGACATTCTCTTCAGTGTTCGTATATCCATTGGTGGATGACTCCATTGAAATCGAAATCAATGCAGGAGATCTTGAGTGGGATACATACCGTTCGAGCGGTGCCGGAGGACAGAATGTGAACAAGGTGGAGACCGGAGTGCGTGTAAGGCATATTCCTTCAGGAATAGTGGTTGAAAATACAGAGACTCGTTCACAGCTTGATAACAGACAGAATGCCCTCAGAATCCTGAAGTCCCGTCTTTATGATATTGAACTGAAGAAGCGTCAGGAAAAGCAGGCAGAACTGGAAGGACAGAAGAAGAAGATCGAATGGGGATCTCAGATCAGAAGCTATGTGCTTCATCCTTATAAGATGGTCAAGGATCTTCGTACAGGACACGAAACGTCCGATACCCAGGGTGTTCTGGATGGGGATCTGAATGATTTTATGAAGATTTTCCTGATGGAGAATAATAAGTAAGCATATGAGTCTTAGAATCTCGGATATCTATAGATTTATGCTGGTTACCATTATATGTGTAATCAGCATTTCTTGTGGTGAACTGCCAGAAGCACCTGAATACGAACTTCCTGAAGAGGAAGTGGAACAGCCTGAAATCAAGAATGATGAGTTCGTGATCCTCTTCACTAACGATTTTCACAGCCAGATAGAACCATTGGGAGAGGCGGAGACTTATAATGCCGGCAGAGGTGGTGTCAAGAGAATCAAAGCTCTGGTGGACAGCGTCCGTGCAGCGGAGCCATATGTACTTCTGGCCGATGCCGGCGATATGGTCCAAGGTACATATTATTTCAGTCTTCTTGACGGAGTGGTGGAAATGATGATTCTGGATGAACTGGGTTATGATGTTCGTACTATCGGGAATCACGAGTTTGACAAGAAGATGGTGGGGCTGGGAGATATGCTTTCCCTTAGCAGTGTTCCTGTAGTGGCATCTAATTATGATTTCTCCAATACTGCACTTGCTCAGCGTGTGCTTCCGTCTCTAATTGTGAATGCAGGTGCATTGAAAATCGGCTTTGTGGGATTGAATATCAGACTTTTGAACCTTGTGGATCCTACTTATTATGAGGGAGTCGTTTGGCAGGATGCTATAAATGTCGCAGATGCAGAGGCGGGAAAGCTTCGTCAGAAGGGGGCAGATATGGTGATCGCATTGTCTCATCTAGGTTATCAGAAGGATAATGACCGTCCTTATTATGATAGGGGTATTGCGATGAATACCAGAAATATAGATATGATAATCGGAGGACATACCCATACATTCCTGAATAAGGCAGAGTATGTGAAAAGTCTGGACGGGGATATGGTACCGATAGTTCAGACAGGAAGTCGAGGGATTTGTCTGGGATATGCCAAGATCAAGCTGGATGAGCAGGGGAAGCCTTCATTTGACTATCGTCTCATACCGGTGGATGCGAGTATGGATAAAAGGATAGATAAGGAATTCTCTGATATGATAGATGTTTATTCTGCATCAGTGACTGAAAGGATGAATGAGGTTCTGGGATATTGTCCTGAAACTTTGCGCAAAGGATATCCAGAGAGTCCTCTTGGCAATCTGACGGCTGACGGCCTTATATGGATCGCCAAGCGATTTTTTGATGTGGATGCAGATGTCAGTCTGTATAACAGCGGCGGTATAAGGGCTGAAGTCTCCAAAGGAAATGTCACCCTCGGTGATGTATATGCCGTATATCCTTTTGACAATGCCCTTTCTTTGGTGACAATGAAAGGAAGGGATATCAAGACATTGTTCGAACATATGGCGGATGAGGGAGGAATGCCTGTAAACAAGGCAGTGAAACTGGTCATCAAAGGAAATAAAGTGAAATCCGTTACTATCGACGGCAAGCCTGTCGATGATGAAAAGGTCTACAAAGTGGCGACGATAGATTATCTTGTCAATACGGGAAGATATGGACTTGACAAGGCATTGACCAGAAGTGATTCCGCAGAAATGGTAAGGGATTATTTCGGAGAATATTTCAGATATCTGTCCGCACAGGATCCGTATGGGCATATCAGTGCATCTGTGGATGGCAGGATTGTAATTGAATATTAAATGCAGTAGTATGCAACATTTATGCATAAAGATGCATCTAAGAGTCTAGTGTAGTAAATTTAAATTAAATGAAACGTATTTTATCATTATTATTGACGTCTTTACTGTTTGTTAATTCTGTTTTTGCCCAAAATGTAACCGTCGAAAAGACAGATACCACCAAATTCCCGTTTGCTATCAAGGCATATCCTTTCAGGGGTATGTATCTGGATAAGAATACACATTTTGAAAAATTTGGAGCGATCAGCCCTGCGGGTGTACATATGGGCCTTGAGTTTCCTTCGCAGCAGCAGTTTCCTTGGCAGCAGTACCTGGGCAATCCTACGGTAGGAGTGGGTGTGTCCTGGCTGGATTTCGGACACGATATGCTGGGAATGGGCTTTGCATTGTATCCTTATATCCTGCTTAATGCCATTGATACTCCGTATTTCCAGATGAGGTTCAAGGTGGCAGGTGGTGCAGCCATAGTGACTGAGCACTGGTACACTCAGAAGGATCAGAATCCTGACCATTATTATGAACCGACTGTAAATACTATTTTCGGATGTTATCTGAATGCATATCTGAATGCCGGCATCAATCTTAATGTTCCTTTGACACGATATCTGTCTATAGGAGGAGAATTCGGTTATTTCCATATGAGTAACGGCCGTACCTGTATGCCTAATATCGGTGTCAACTCCCTTTATGGATCAGTAGGAGTGACTGCAACATTCAATTCAAAGGTGGATAAGAAGCCTCTGAAGTTCCCTGACCAGCCTTATGGATGGGCTATCAATATCACTGGAGCGGCTGGTGCCCAGAAGTCAGCTATCGAGGATAAAAGCAGATTCTTTATTTCCAGCCTTCACGCCGGTGCTGTCTATCACGTGACGAACTGGTATGGAGTCGGAATTGGATTGGACGTTTTCTATAACGGAGGAGTGACCAAGAATACAGCCAGAAGCTTGTATTGTGACGGTGTTTATGACATTGATGGTAAAGATGTGGAGTGTACAACCTGCGGCAGTGAGAAGGGAGTGGATTATACGTTCGCTCAGAAGACACGTGCCGGTCTGGCATTGAATAATGAGTTCAAGTTCGGTCTGGTTACTGCAATAGTAGACTGGGGTATGTACTTCTATAATCCGTCCCGTAATATTTATTTTGATTATCATAAGGATTATCACGGCTCAGTGGCCCCTAAGCGTCCTCTTGTATATAAGACACCACACGGAGCCGGTGGTGAAGAGGCTTTCCATTATATCAGGCTCGGAGCAAAATGCCGTATATGGGATAATCTCTATGCGCAGATGACGATGAAGTGTCATCTCCAGATCGCAGAGTTCATCGAATTCGGTCTCGGATACCAGATCCCGTTCTACAAGAAAGGAAATCGTCCTGAGGGAAAGAGCAATATCTATCACCATAGAAAGAACTGGTGGAAGGAATAATCCGCATATGACTTTTAACCACTGCTTCGGCGGTGGTTTTTTATTTCCATCCATAAAAACACGGGGTTCTATGGATGAGAGCAGGAAAAATACCAGGCGGCCAGAAAAACTGCCATTTTCTTGGCCGATGGTCCGGGATATTTGTTATATTTGCATAATTTAGATTTCTCGACTCGCTTCGCTCGCTCGTAATCGGCTTGCCGCTTGAACGATAGTGAAAGAAATGACAGTATGAAGCTCGCTCGAGATGACAATGAAAATACAAACTAACAATATAAAAAATGGCTGAATTTAAGTATGCACCAATGTTTCAGCTTGGCGAGGACAAGACTGAATACTACAAGATTCCGGGTTCGGAGAAGTATGTAAGTACTGGCGAATTCGAGGGACACGAAATCCTTAAGATTGAAAAGGAGGCTCTTACTGTGATGTCGAACACAGCTTTCCGTGATGTCTCTTTTATGCTTCGTCCTGAGCATAATGAGATGGTGGCTAAGATTCTTCACGATCCTGAGGCTTCGGAGAACGACAAGTATGTTGCACTGACTTTCCTTCGCAATGCTGAGGTGGCTTGCAAGGGTAAGCTCCCGTTCTGCCAGGATACCGGTACTGCCATCATCCACGGTGAGAAGGGACAGCAGGTCTGGACTGGCTATGATGACGAAGAGGCTCTTTCACTCGGAGTTTATAAGACTTATACAGAGGAAAATCTCCGTTACTCTCAGAATGCTCCTCTGAATATGTATGATGAGGTCAACACAAAGTGCAACCTTCCGGCTCAGATCGATATTGAGGCTACACACGGAGCTGAGTATCACTTCCTTTGCGTTACAAAGGGTGGTGGATCTGCAAACAAGACATACCTCTATCAGGAGACTAAGGCGATCCTTAATCCTCAGACTCTCGTTCCGTTCCTCGTAGCGAAGATGAAGACTCTCGGAACAGCTGCCTGCCCTCCATACCACGTAGCATTCGTGATCGGTGGTACTTCAGCTGAAAGAAATCTTCTTACAGTGAAGCTCGCTTCCTGCAAGTACTATGACAATCTTCCTACAACAGGTGACGAGACAGGACGTGCATTCCGCGATGTGGAACTTGAGAAGCTCGTTCTCGAGGAGGCCCACAAGATCGGACTTGGTGCACAGTTCGGAGGTAAGTATTTCGCACACGATGTACGCATCATCCGTCTCCCACGCCACGGTGCAAGCTGTCCTGTAGGACTCGGAGTGAGCTGCTCGGCTGACCGTAACATCAAGACAAAGATCAATAAGGATGGTATCTGGATCGAGAAACTCGATGACAATCCTGCACGTCTCATTCCGGAAGAACTTCGTCAGGCAGGCGAAGGCGAGGCTGTGAAGATCAATCTTGATCAGCCTATGGCAGACATTCTCAAGGAACTTACAAAGTACCCTGTATCTACTCGTCTCAGTCTCAACGGTACCATCATCGTAGGCCGTGACATTGCGCACGCAAAGATCAAGGAGCGTCTCGACAGGGGAGAGGAAATGCCTCAGTATCTTAAGGATCATCCTATCTACTATGCCGGTCCTGCAAAGACTCCAGAAGGAATGCCTTGCGGCTCGATGGGACCTACAACAGCAGGCCGTATGGACTCATATGTAGACCTCTTCCAGAGCCACGGCGGAAGTATGGTGATGCTTGCCAAGGGTAATCGTGCACAGTGCGTGACTGACGCTTGTCAGAAGTATGGCGGATTCTACCTCGGTTCTATCGGTGGTCCTGCAGCGATCCTCGCTCAGAACAACATCAAGAGCATCGAGTGCGTTGAGTATCCTGAGCTCGGAATGGAGGCAATCTGGAAGATCAAGGTAGAGGACTTCCCAGCATTCATCCTCGTAGACGACAAGGGTAACGACTTCTTCAAGAAGCTCGGCCTCTAATAAAAATTAAGGCGGTTTGTCTGTAAAGACAGGCCGCCTTAATGTTATAAGTTTGCAGAAAAGCAAAATTAGTAATATCTTTGCAGACGGAATTGGGATATGGTGTAACGGTAGCACTACAGATTTTGGTTCTGTCTGTTCAGGTTCGAATCCTGATATCCCAACTTGAAGGCCGGTCTTTTGACCGGCTTTCTTGTTTATACTCCGGTTAAAACAGCCCGTAGATCAGATTCCATACCAGGAATCTGGAGAATTTACCCACAAGCAGCAGAATCATTGTCCAGCCTGGACGTGTCTTGTAGAATCCCAAGGCAATGGCAATCACGTCTCCGATGATCGGTATCCACGCGGTCAGGGCAAGCCATACTCCGTACCTGTCTATCTTCTCCTTCTGCTTCTGGAGGGTCTCAGGCTTCACCTTGAACCATCTTTCTATCCACTCCCATTTCCCTATCCAACCGACCCAATAAGTCGCTACACTTCCGAGCCAGTTGCCTAAGGTGCCCACCAGCAGACAGCCTATGGGGTTTGCTGTGGCGGCAAGTATTGCCAGATACAGTGCGTCCGAGCTGAATGGGAATATTGTCGCAGCCAGGAAGGTTCCGAAGAAGAGTCCCAACAAACCAAGTCCTTCAAGCCATTCCATATCTGTGTACCTTATTTAAGGCAATCCAGGTGTGCCAGAGGAGCTTCCATAATGTTCCAGGAAAGCACAATTCCTTCAAATCCGTGACTTTTTACAGCTTCGAGTGACTCTGTCACATACTCTGGTGAGGTCGGAACTACTTCTTTGCGATAATTGATTTCGATACCGGGGAATTTTGCGCACGAATATGATTCCATAGCTTCAAGCTGTGAATGCAGAAAATCAAGGTCCATCGCGAATTCCGGATAACCTGATGCGCCTGGAGCGGCTTTCTTCAGAAGGTCATATTCGAAGCCCAT
Organism: Bacteroidia bacterium; assembly: GCA_021153285.1. Taxonomy (GTDB): domain Bacteria; phylum Bacteroidota; class Bacteroidia; order Bacteroidales; family UBA932; genus Cryptobacteroides. The sequence continues at coordinate 12,877 of JAGKTT010000022.1, read as the reverse complement.
ACCAGCAGGGGCAAAAGTCTGTCTATAAAGCATAGGCTTGATGAAGTCAGCGTGAGCGGCAAGGATCTCATAATCCTGCCCCACAAAAGGAGACATAAAAGGAGCATAGAGGTCCATTCCTATTTCAAGACCGCGCTTGCGGAGACTGTCAGCGATGGAAGCTACTGCTTTACTCACAATGTGGCCCTTGGCTTTGAAGAAGTCTGCAGCTGCAGGATTAGTGAAGACAAATCCGTCCGATGGTGTGTAGGCTTTCACAGAAAGGAAATCGTCTCCCTTTTCCTCCCATTCTTCCTTTATCATTTCAATGTCGATACCTTCTGCCTTGAATTCAGCGGCGCACAGCGGACAGCCGCAATTGAGGACGCCGCCGACACCGCTCACAAAAGATTGCGTGCGGATGCGGTCCAGGAACACTCCGTCGAAACCGCAATCGCTGAAGTGATTGTCATAGAGACTTACGATGTTGTCGGCATTCTGAGGGTCGGATGGACAATTGAAGCGGAATCCTTCCCCTGCAGCAAGATCGTAATTGGCAGGAACCCTATTCCACAGATCTACGGCCGGAGAGTTCTCGCACATCTCTTCGGTTTCTGCAAAAACAGGAAGCCAGAGCAGCATCTTTATGTTCTTTGAGTGCAGGTAATCTCCTACCTCGCAATATATTTCCTTATCCAGACTCCAGCCGATGATGACTTTTGCGACAGGAATCATACTGCTCACTGTGTCTATTCGTCCGATAATCTGCTCGGCGGTGTAGTCCGGACTGTTCCAGCTTCCGAGAGAGACCTGAACGATGTACTGCGGTTCATTTACCTTGTCTACTTGACAGGAAGTAATTATGACCGCAAGGAGAAGTGTGTGTAATAATCTCTTCATAATCAGCGTCTTTTATTTTGAAAAAAATCAGAAACGATGCTTCCGCATTCATCTGCCATAATTCCTGAAACGATTTCTGTCTTCGGATGCATAAGGGAAGGGGAGAACTTTGAAAATCCTCGTTTGGGGTCAGATGCACCATAGACCACTTTGCCTATCTGTGACCAGGCAAGGGCTCCGGCGCACATAGGGCAGGGCTCTACAGTCACGTAGAGGGTACAGTCGTTGAGGTACTTCCCTCCCATTGCCTCTGTGGCAGCAGTGATGGCTATCATCTCCGCGTGAGCTGTAGGATCATTCAGCCGTTCTGTCATATTATGTCCCTTGCCGATTATTCTTCCACGGCATATGATTACAGCTCCGATAGGGACCTCATCCTCCGATGCTGCATATCCGGCCTCCCTAAGGGCCTCTCTCATATATCTCTCGTCCTGTTCCATAGTCTGAAATAAACAAAAAACCCGGCCTTGCGGTCGGGTTATCTTCTTACCATCTGTCCTCAGATGATACAGTCAGTTTCTTGCGGCCGCGACGACGGCGAGCTGCCAATACGCGACGTCCGTTTGGAGTGGACATACGCTCGCGGAAGCCGTGCTTGTTGCGACGCTTGCGCTCTGATGGTTGGAATGTTCTTTTCATATCTAGATATTTTTATATTTTTCCTTATAAAATTGGGAGTGCAAATGTAGTGTTTTTCAATTGAATTGCAAAATTTTTTAAAAGATTCTTCACTTTGTTCGGGATGACAATACTACTTTTCAATGAAAATTACCTGTTTTGTCTCGAAAAAAGGATCTGAAGTCCAGTCAGATATAGGCCAGATATGCACTGATCCCTTCCTCATACGGTACTTGGCCATTGCATTGGAAATCTCCTCAGCCAGGTCACCACCTTTAAGATAGAGGATACCTTCGCTGTATTTGCCCTTTACCCAAGGCATAAAGTTCTCGAGAGATGTGACTGCTCTGGAAACGATGAAGTCGAAGGTTTCTGGAAGTGATTCCGCACGTGCATTCACTGTCTTGACATTATTCAGTTCCAGTCCCTTGCTGACCTCTGTCGCTACAATTATCTTTTTCCCGATGGAGTCACAAAGAGTGAAATCCGCGTGTGGGAATATTACAGCAAGCGGAATGCCCGGGAAACCTCCCCCTGTTCCGAGGTCCAGTATCTTCAATGGCTCGGAAAGGGCGTACGGACCTTCTCCACGCATCCGGTCATATATATCAGGCATCTGAGCTTTCAGATATGCTGCGATACCGAGAGAATGCAGGACGTGATGTCTGTAAAGCTCGTCGATGTCCTTGCGTGACACTACATTGATCTTAGAGTTCCAGTCGCGGTAAAGGGCGTCCATTTTCTGGAATTGCTCCATCTGTGCCGCTGTTACCTCCGGGAATTTTTCCGTTATTATGGCTTTGAATTCTTCGAATGTCATTGTTCTTTTCAATTATAAAAGTTCATCTGAGTAGTCCATCATTTTAAGCAGCTGGGCCTTCGCACGCCTTATCTTGGTCTTGACTGTATTGATCGGCATATCCAGAGCGTCGGCGATTTCCTTGTAGCCGAAATTGTCGATCAGATTCATCTTTGCCACTATCTTATAATCTTCCTTGAGTTTCTCGATATTTGTCAGCCACTTGTCGTATTCCTGCTGATTGATGATGTCTTCTTCAGGATTATGCATTGTGGCAGGCAGTTCCTTGAGCTCAGTGATATCCTCGTTGAGCGAGGTCGTGGGCATATTGTTCTTTTCACGGTCGTGCCTGCTGAGGTGATCGAACGCCGTGTTTCGTGCGATTCGGTACAGCCAGGTAGAAAATTTATATTCAGGATTATATGATTCGATCTGACTGAAAGCCTTCTGAAAACTTTCCAGGCAGATGTCTTCAATGTCTTCTTTCTGAGCTACATAACGCGAGATGTGGCTCTTTACACCGACGTGGTAGCGGGTGTAAAGCACGATATATGCCACCTGATTCTGTTCAGAGGCAAGCCTTACAAGTTCGATGTCGGAGAGATTAGTGAGCTTCGAGCCAGTTGTTTCCATAATTGCACTCTACTGTTAATGGTACGGAAAGTTTTGTAACATTCTCCATTTCCTCCAATACGATCTTCTTCAGCGTCTCCACTTCCGATGGAAGGGAATCGAAGAGAAGTTCGTCGTGGATCTGGAGTATCATACGGCTTTGCAGGCCTTCTGCCTTTATCCTTTTGTCTACATTGATCATCGCAAGCTTTATGATGTCGGCTGAAGTTCCCTGGATAGGGGCGTTTATGGCGGTTCTTTCGGCCAATGACCTGACTGTGCCGTTCTTAGAATTGATATCCGGGAGATATCTTCTTCGACCGAAGATGGTTTCTACATAACCGGTTTCCCTGGCTGCAGTCAAGGTGTCTTCAATATATGAGGAGATGGCAGGGAAATTGGCGAAATAATCTTCAATGATCTTCTTTGCCTCTGCTCTTCCTATATGCAGTCGCTGTGAAAGTCCGAATGCCGAGATTCCATACATTATACCGAAATTAGCGGTTTTGGCGATTCTTCTCTGGTCAGCTGTAACTTCCTTTATGTCAATGCCGAATATTTTTGCGGCTGTCATTGCGTGAACGTCTTCTCCGGCTCGGAAAGCGGCTATCAGGTGCTGGTCGCAGCTCAGATGAGCCATTATCCTGAGCTCGATCTGAGAATAATCAGCTGATACGATCACTCCATCTTCGCGACTCGGTATGAATGCCTTGCGTATCTCTTTGCCACGTTCTGTACGTATAGGTATGTTCTGCAGGTTAGGTTTTGATGAACTCAGTCTTCCGGTGGCCGTAAGTGCTTGATTGAAAGTAGTATGTATTTTTCCTGTGACTGGGGATATATATGAAGGGAGCGGCTCTATATATGTCGAGAGCAGCTTCTTGACACCTCTATATTCCAGGATCTCATCGATGATCGGATGCTTGTCAGACAGTGAACTCAGAGTTTCTTCATCTGTCGGATAGCTGTATCTGACTCCTGCTTTCGGCTTGATCTTGGAATCGAGCTTCATCTTCTCGAAAAGAAGTATGCCGATCTGCTTCGGAGACATAATGTTCAGGTCTGGCTCTTCAGCCATCTCCCTTACCTTTTCCTGGATTTCGTTCATTTCAGAGGCCAGGGCAGAAGAATATTTGCGAAGCTGTGCCAGATCTATCTTCACTCCTTCCATCTCCATACGGGACAATACCGGCACCAATGGCTCCTCCATTGTGCTGTATAGTTCTGTCAGATCCATTTCCTGAAGTTCTGCACTTATCTTGTCGCCAAGCATCAGAGTGGCTACGGCTTCGGCTGAACGGTCATCTTCCGTTTCTTCTTCCGTAACCTCATCAAAGAGTGACAGACTTGCTTTTTCTTGTTTCTGCGGCATCGATCCTTCCAAGTCAATTCCAAGATATGTCTTTGTGAGAAGGTCGATCTTATGGCCTTTTTCCGGATTGACGAGATAGTGCATAAGCTCGATGTCCATTATCTTTCCGGAAAGTGCTATATTATTGAAGGATAATATGTTGCACTGGAGCTTCAAGTCGTATCCGTATTTGGCGATATTGGCATCGGCAAACATTGCTGAGAAATCGGAAGCCCCTGCTGCCGCAGTTATGAAATCCTTTCCGTCGAAAGCCGCTGCCGTAACTTTCCGGATTGGAGTGAATGTTCCCGGCTGTTCACCCTCCACTATTATCGCTACTTTTCCGGTGTCGGCAGCAGCCTTGCATATCCGGGCCGGATCCGACTCACGGAAAATCAGTTTCTTCTGAACTTGGGATGACGTAGGCTTTACATCACCGATGTATTTCTTCAACGATCCGAATTCGTATTTCTCGAAGAGGTCTGCTACCTTGCTGTCATAGCTGTAATCTATAGCCATATCCTCGCTCTTGACATCGAGAACAATATCTGTCTTGATGGTCACAAGCTCGTGACTCATAGCTATATGGCCCTCGGCTTCGACGAAAGCCTCTCTTTGTTTGGGAGTCAGTTCCTCCAGATGATTGTATATATTGCTTACATTGTCATATTTGCCGATGAGCTTGCCGGCGCCCACTTCTCCTACGCCTTTGACTCCCGGGATATTGTCGGCTGAGTCACCGCATAAGGTGAGGATTTCAATGACCTGTTCCGGCCTGGAAATCTTATATTTCTCACATACTTTCTGAACGTCTATCAGTTCGTTGTCGCTTCCGGATTTGCCCGGCTTGAACTGGATTATATGTTCGCTGATAAGCTGACCGTAATCCTTGTCCGGAGTGACCATATATACGTCAAACCCTTCTTTTTCAGCTCGTTTCGCCATTGATCCGATAACGTCGTCAGCCTCAAATCCTTTTACCATAAGGACAGGGATGCGCATTGCCTGACATATCTCGCACAATGGTTCCAATGCGTCAATGATCAATTGAGGCGTTTCCTGACGTGTACCTTTGTATTCGGGATACATATCGTGTCTGAAAGTGCCTCCCGGAGGATCGAATGCAATGGCAAGATGAGTGGGTTTTTCCTTTTCGATCAGCTCGAGGATATATTTTGTAAATCCGAAAAGGATGGACATATCTGCTCCCTTGGAGTTGATCATCGGATGACGCAGAAAGGCGTAGTACATCTTGAATACCAGGGCGTGTCCGTCTATCAGAAATAGTTTATTGTTCATACTTGACAAATTGAACCCCAAAGGTATAAAAAGTTTCGTTTTGTGGATAATATTTTCAAGGAAAATAGCTCAATGTGTTCAACGATTCACTATATTTGAAAGCTAAAGCTGTTGACTATGAAACTTCTTGTTATCGAAGATGAGGTGTCTCTCCAGGAACTGATGACCGCGACTCTTAAAAAAGAGGGCTATATAGTGGAGAATGCTATGGACTTTCACGGAGCAATGGATAAACTGGGAGCCTATAGCTATGACTGTGTGCTTCTGGATCTGAATCTTCCGGGAGGAAACGGTCTGGATATTCTGGAGTATATCAAAAAGAATTGTAATAAGCTGAATGTCATTATAATATCGGCTCGTGACTCGATTGATGACAAGGTGCGTGGACTGGAGCTTGGGGCGGATGATTATCTGGCCAAACCTTTCCATCTGGCGGAACTTTCGGCGCGTATCCGTAGTGTTGCCAGACGAAGCCGCAATGATGGGGAGCTTACATACAAGGCCGGCAATGTCGTTCTGGAAGATGTCTCTCAGAGATTGACCGTTGCAGGCAAGGAGGTAGCTCTTCTCAAGAAGGAGTTCGATATATTGAAATATTTTCTTATGCGTCCGGGGCATACGGTGGACAAGGCTGTGCTGGCCGAGGCAGTATGGGGGGACCATATTGACCAGAGTGATGATTTCCAGTTCGTATATGCTCAGATGAAGAATCTGCGGCGCAAGCTTTCTGAAGCAGGAGCCGATATTGAGATAAAGTCAATATACGGATTTGGATATAAACTTCTTATTCCTTGATTATGAGGCTGATATATAAGATAATACTCAGTCTTTCCATCCCTCTGGTCATTACACTCGGCCTTTGGGGATGGCTTTCATATCGCACGATGTCCGAGAGGATACACAAGGATACCGATATGATTCTTAAGGATTATTCCGATCAGATAGTCTCGCGTAAGCTTTCCGGACAAGAGATCCCTGACCGATTCAACGGTGCCTATAATACCTATTATATAAAGGAAGTCAGTGAGGATTATGCGGCTGAAAATTCTTTGCCTTTCTATGGAGAAGCTGAGGCATACATCAGAAGTCAGGAGGATTTTGCAAGCTCCAGGATACGTCGCCAGGTATTTGCGGACAATGATGGAAAATATTATGAGATAACGGTTTCGCTTCCAGTATTCGAGCAGGAGACCCTTGTGGAACACGTTCTTTGGTGGACCGGAATATTGTTTTTAGTTCTGCTTGTCACCTTGCTGATTATCGGAATCATTGTCATTGATTACAACCTCAGGCCATTCAATGCACTTATGAAATGGATGGATGCATATGTTCCGGGCCAGCCTTATGAAACCGTTCCTGCTGATACCGATGTAGTGGAGTTCAGAAAATTGGCAGAAACAATACGCAAGGCTGTGGAACGCTTCGAAAATGAATACGAAGAAAGGAAAATATTCATAGGCAATGCTTCGCACGAACTTCAGACCCCGCTTGCTGTATGCAGTAATCGTCTGGAGATGCTTCTGGACAGGCCTGACATCAATGAAGAAATCGCAGGCGAAATGGTCAAACTGCATCGCAGCCTCCAGCATCTGATACGTCTGAACAAGACCTTGCTCCTTCTGAGCCGCATCGAGAATGATCAGTTTCCTCCTGCAGATGAAGTGGATATGAGTTCAATCTTGAGGGATAGTCTTGAACTTAACGGGGAAGTCTATGCCCATAAGTCAATTCAATCTTCGGTCGAGGTGCAGGAGACTTTTGTCTGCAGGATCAATGAGCAGATGGCTTCAGTGCTTGTGGGAAATCTTGTCAAGAATGCATTTGTACATTCGATGCCGGGAGCCAAGATCAGCATAAAGGTTTCTGCAGACGGCTTTGTTGTGGAAAATGAAGGAGATGCGCCATTGGATAGGAATCGTGTTTTCCATCGTTTCTATCTTCCGGGAGGACGTCGTGAGGGTTCGACCGGTCTGGGGCTTGCTCTGGCTTATTCTGTCTGCGAACGAAGTGGTCTGTCGTTGACATATGATTTCAAGGAAAATTGTCATATTTTTTCGGTAATTTTGAAAAAATAAAATCTATTTCAGTTTCTTTTCAGAATCGTGTCTGAATTTTGCACTGTGAAAACATCAGAAACAGATGTAAGTGTAATTTTAAAAAGATATGATTATGAAAAAGATTTTTGCTCTCACAGCCATTGTACTGGCTTCTCTTCAGATAGTAAATGCAGACGATAAGCCTGTGACTTTTAATCAGCTTCCAGCTCCTGCTCAGACTTTCATCAATGCCAATTATCCTGGTGAGAAAATTTCCTACGCTACAAAGGACGACGATTTCATCCTTCCGGACTATAATGTGATGCTTGCCAATGGTGTCAAAATCCAGTTTGAAAACAGCGGGGCGTTGGAGAAGATCGAGTCAAGAGCCGGTGTCCCTGAGAATCTCGTGCCTTTTCAGATCAGGGATTATGTAAAGATTCACTATCCTGAGGCAATATTCATTGAGTACGAAATCGGAAGGCGATCATATGAGGTCAAACTTTCTAACCGTCTGGAACTCAAGTTCAACAAGAATTTCAATGTAATCGAAATCGACGACTAGGCTTATGAAAAGGATTTTTACGATATTGACAGTGGCCGTGGCTATGATTGTTGCGGCATCCTGTGAAAAATATGAGGATGGAAGGCCTGCAAAGGATATAAGAGCTGAGTTTGAGAAGATGTACCCGGATGCCTGGGATGTGGAGTGGGAAAGATACAGGGATGGAGGCTGGGTCGTTTCTTTCGAGACCGGTAAATGGCCGGATGGAACAGATCGCAAGGCTTTTTATGACAAGTATGGCAATTGGGTGCAGACCATTACAGAGGTTCTTCTGGCCGATGTTCCGCAGAATATAATGAATTATCTTCAGGAATCGGATTATGGCCAGGCTCAGTTCGAGGACAATGACGCGGAATATTTCGAAACTCAGTCAGGTGATGATTTCTATAGGTTCGATCTGGTGATGGGTGGACGGGAGATGGACGTGGATGTCAATTCAAACGGTGAAGTGACTCCTGCCACGTACGGATACTTCTGATTAATTGATTGAAACTGTTTTGAGCTAAAACTGCTTTCGTTAAAGGAAATGAAAGCAGTTTTTTCTATATTTGTGCTTTGTGCCTGTTAAGGCAGCGGATTGTATAAAATATTTAATCGCATATGAAGAAAATCATTATCACAGCGGCATTGTCCGCTCTCTGTCTTGGCAGCATTGCGTATGCCCAGACACCGGCAGGCTCTCCGGAAGGAGGAATTTCAGCTGAAATACTAGTACGTATCAGTAAAGGATATGAAGGCAATGCAGCGGATAAAGCAATAAGAAACGCCCTGGCTGGCACTCCTATCGGCACATTGGCCATAAATTCCGAGAATGCAGCAATGATTGATACACATTTCTCTGACAGGGTCAGGACCAAAGGAATCACCGATCAGCAGTCTTCTGGCAGATGTTGGCTTTTTACAGGCCTTAATGTGTTGAGAGCTAAGATGATAGAGAAATATCAACTTCCTGGGATGGAGTTTTCTCAAAACTATCTCTTTTTCTATGACCAGCTTGAGAAGGCGAATCTTTTCCTTCAGGGAGTCATCGACACAAGGGAACTTTCTTTCGATGACAGAAAGGTCGATTGGCTTTTCTCTCATCCTTTGAGTGACGGCGGACAGTTCACCGGAGTATCGAACCTCATTACAAAATATGGCGTTGTGCCTTCTGAGGCGATGCCGGAGACATATCAGGCCAATAATACTTCACAGATGGCCAATCTTCTTTCCCTGAAACTCCGCGAGGACGGTCTGGCACTTCGTCAGGCTTACGAGGAAGGCTTCAAGGAGATCGGAAAGCGTCCTAAGAAGGAGGTGGAGAAAAGGATGGCGGCATTGGATGCAAAGCTTCAGAATATGAAGGAGCAGCAGCTTGCCGAGATTTACAGAATGCTTGCACTTTGCCTTGGCGAGCCTGTGAAGGAGTTCGAGTGGACAAGATGTGACCGTCAGGGCAATATAGTCGACCGTCGCACCTATACTCCGAAGTCTTTCTATGATGAGTATATAGGAGAGGATCTCGAGAATAATTATGTGATGATAATGAACGACCCTTGCCGTGAATACGGAAAGGTATATGAAATCGATTACGACAGGCACGTTTACGACGGACATAACTGGCTGTATATCAATCTTCCTGTCGAACGTATCAAGGAGATGGCCATTGCTTCCATCAAGGATAATGTGGCAATGTATTTCTCTTGTGATGTGGGTAAGTTCTACGATCGCAAGAAGGGTGTGCTCGATCTGGATAACTTTGATTACGAATCACTTATGGGAGTAACCTTCGGTATGGACAAGAAGCAGAGAGTGCAGACTCACGCAAGTGGTTCATCACACGCTATGACCCTCATTGCTGTGGATGTTTGTCCTGAGACAGGAAAGCCTGTCAAGTGGATGGTAGAGAACAGCTGGGGACCGGCTTCAGGCTATCAGGGATGCCTGATTATGACAGATGAGTGGTTCGACGAGTATATGTTCCGTCTTGTAGTAGAAAAGAAATATGTTCCGGCTGATGTGCTCGAAATGCTTGACCAGACCCCGGTGCAGCTCCCTGCCTGGGATCCGATGTTCGCTCCGGAGCAGTAAAATTGGCTTGTAGAACGCGGAGGAGACAGCTTTTTATTATATATTTGCAGATTGTAATAGAAAATAAAATACGAAATGGCACAGAAACCATCAATCCCAAAGGGCACGAGAGATTTCGGACCTGCTGAAATGGCAGGCCGTAACTATATATTCGACACCATCCGGTCGGTGTTCAAGACATACGGTTATGCACCTATAGAGACTCCGTCGATGGAGAACCTCAGCACTCTTCTGGGAAAATACGGAGAGGAAGGTGACAAACTTCTGTTCAGAATTCTCAATTCAGGTGACGCATTCTCAAAGATCAATTATGATGAATATCGTGTTGAGGGCACGGAAGATGGATATAACAGCAAGGCTCTCTCCCTTAAGGTATGCGAGAAAGGACTCCGTTATGACCTTACTGTGCCGTTTGCCCGTTTCGTAGTTCAGCATCAGAACGATATCACATTCCCTTTCAAGAGATTCCAGATCCAGCCGGTATGGCGTGCTGACCGTCCTCAGAAGGGTCGCTATAGGGAGTTCTATCAGTGTGACGTGGATGTTATCGGTTCTACTTCACAACTTAACGAGCTCGAACTTGTTCAGATAGTTGACAGAGTGTTCACTCTCTTTGATGTCAATGTCTGCATCAAGATCAATAATCGCAAGGTTCTCACCGGTATGGCTGAGATCTGTGGTTTCCCTGACAAGGTCGTGGATATCACTGTGGCAATCGACAAGATCGACAAGATCGGCCTGGAGGCGGTGGAGGCTGAAATGACTCAGAAAGGACTTACTCCTGAGGCAATCGAAGTCATCCGTCCGGTCCTGACACTTTCAGGAACTACAGCGGAGAAGCTTGCTGTTATGCGCGACCTTATGAACGGAAAATCCGCTTCTGGACTTGTATCGGAAACTGGTCTTAAGGGTCTTGATGAACTCGAAGAGCTCTTTGGATTCATCGATGCGGCTGGTATCCGTCACGAAGTGGAGATCGACCTCTCTCTCGCCCGCGGTCTCAATTATTATACAGGTGCGATCTTCGAGGTGAAAGCAAAAGACTTCGCTATCGGAAGCATATGCGGTGGTGGCCGTTACGACAATCTTACTGGTATTTTCGGCCTTCCGAATATGTCTGGAGTAGGTATTTCATTCGGAGCAGACCGTATCTACGATGTCCTCAAGGGACTCGACAAGTTCCCGTCAGAGGTTACCTCCACCACAAAGCTTCTTTTTGCCAATATGGGAGCAGATGAACTCAAATACCTTATCCCTGTAGTCAAATCGCTTCGTGAAGCCGGTATCGCTTGCGAAATCTATCCTGAACAGACCAAACTCAAGAAGCAGTTTGATTATGCAGACAAGAAAACCATACCTTTCCTTTCGATCGTAGGTGGAAACGAGATGGCCGAGGGCATCATCAATATCAAGAACCTCTCTACAGGCGAGCAGAAATCATTCGGCAAAGATAATGTTTCAGATATTCTGGATTTTATCTCGTAACTGTCATTCTGATGAGCAAATCGACGAGAGAATCTAAAATAAATGCATTTTTTGTAAATAAAATTTGCACTTTTAAAAATTGTCCGTATATTTGCAGTCCAATATCGCGGGATAGAGCAGTTGGTAGCTCGTCGGGCTCATAACCCGAAGGTCGTGCGGTTCGAATCCCACTCCCGCTACCAAGAAAAGCAGATGAAAATCTGCTTTTTCATTTAAATACCTTTTCGCGGGCGTGTTGAAATTGGTAGACAAGCCAGACTTAGGATCTGGTGCCGAGAGGCGTATGGGTTCGATTCCCTTCGCCCGCACAAGGGGACATCTTCGTCGGAAGATGTCCCTTTTTCTTTACCATAACTGATTGAATATCTGTCCAATATATCAAAGAATTCATTGCGGCTCTCGGTTCGATAACAGCTGATACTTCAAAATACTTCAAAAATATAGAAAGTTTATTGGAGAAATAAAAAATCTTCATACCTTTGCATCAAACGCATTTTAAAGGTTATCCTAACCTTTTATCAGATACCTATCTCCCAAATGGGTGTCTGATTTTTTTAACAGAGAACCTTAACCGAGGAGTAGAGATAGGGAGAGGCGAAGAAGTCCAAGAAAAGTTCTTTCAAGGATAACTGAATTAAAATGCGTAGAACTTTTTCTTTTGACCTTCGGCTTACTATTGGAATAGCAGTGCCGAAACTTGTCAGAGTGAGAGCGTATAAACGTTTTCGCTATGGCAAATGGGAGAAAGTCCGTGGTCACTATCGCAGATATTGGGAGTATCTGTAATGAAGTAGGTCACTGACGATGCCGTAATAAGGCATGCTACCCCTCCTCGGTTATTTATCAATACCATTCCTCGTACCATTGAACAAACTCCAGAACCTTATATAAGTCATCAATAAAGGTTCGATAATTTGTAACGATTGGGCACTTAGAAGGGTTGTTAACAATGTGTAAATCACAGAGTTAGTAACCCTTCTTCTTTTGTCTTGGCGACTTTTGGCGAGAAACCTTGGGCTCAACGTAAAATCCCGGTTGTTCGGGGTCCATCAGAACACTAGACGGCTTTCATAAACGACCCGTTGAGCGGAAAAACTGGCTTGCAATGGCCTCCGGCCGCTCATTGGTGCTGATTCCATACCCGTTGAGCGACTGGAGTGCAG
>JAGKTT010000021.1 GCA_021153285.1 Bacteroidia bacterium | reverse complement strand
GGCTGACATTACTCCTGAAGTGTACAGCAATACTGAATATATCTTCTTTGATGTAAACACTTTAGCAAGAAGGGATATCGCTTGGGAAGAAGGTGATGACATTTGGGTTAAAGCCTATAAGCATGAGGAAGTCGATGCAGAAGGCAATGTGGTGGCAAAGAAGTTCACTGCCATTGTTTCTCCCGATGCCTATAGCGCAGGTGATGATTTCATCCGCGTCACCATTGGCGACCAAGTACTGACCGCCAAGATGAAGGAAGCTATCACCTTCGCTGAGGGTACTCATTATACCTTCGACCTCAAGGTGGGTAAGGATAAGGTGACAATTGAGAGAACGACTATCGGTAACGATATTCCTGGTTGGGATAATGATTCAGAAGAAGACCTTAATTAAGGTGAAAAGTGAAAGGTTAAAAGTTAAAACTATAACGAATGACGAATATGAGGAACAATATATTTAATTGGATGAAACTTTCATCTTTCATCTTTGCACTCTCATCTTTATGCACTTACCTACAACGGCTCTTCGTGGAGCACAGAAGCAAGCCTATCTTACCTCGAAAACGAGACACCCAGTGTCAGTGTCTTCTATGCACCGTGCTATGAAGTGACGGAAGAGGGCACGATACAGTTAAGAAGCGGTATGCAGTTGGGTATGACAGAATACTTATATGGCAATTATCAAATAGAGAATGAAATAATGACCATTACTTTCGAGGGTGCTATCCGCACCTACAGCCGCCTGCGTATCGTAGGTCTGCCGAATCATACCTTGACTGTTACCACGACAGACTTCACTCCGGCAGGAGCAACCGAGGTAGCAACAGCGGCATACACCCTTACCACTGACAACAACGGCAACGCTTTTCTTTATGGCGTGTTTGCAGAGGGTGCAACGGTAAGTGTGAAACAAGGCGATATAACTCTTAAAGATTACACTTTTTCTGCCGAGAAGAACCCTAACGGCACAGAGTACAATAAGAGCTATGCTTTAGATGCTAGACCTGTCATAGATGGTACATTAGGTGGTAAAACTGAAGCTACCGAAGAAGAACTTGCAGATATGGTGGAATTACTCAAAAACTATATAGAAAATGGACATACTACAATTATCGTAACAGGTAGCCAACCGGCGAAGCTTCTTAAGGACGGATATCTTACTCCGGTGGTATCCCTCGCTTTTGAGCAACTAACTTATGCTTATTGGGACGAAAAAAATGACAGCTATAGGGGTACTGTTGATCTGATTTATCAAGATGTTACGGAAATTGTAGAATATGAATTCTATGTTTGTGATGTGCTTAAAAGCATCACTCTCCCAAAAGTGACAACCGTAGGTGATAGCGGCTTTTGGGCTTGCTATTATTTGGAGACATTGACATTTGGCTCGGTGGTTACTACCATTAACGACAACAGTGGAGAGGTGTTTTATGACCTCGGATACCAAATTGGCGGATGTAACCTTGTTCTAAATAGCGAACAAACGAATGCCGCAGCTGATTATCAACCATCTGGCAATACATGGTGGAATACGGAGTGGAAGAGCATTACATTGAAATAACCTACACCGGCGAGTGCGACGAATGTAGAGCCAATCAATAACCTATAGGGCAGGCGGTCTGACCGCTTGCTGGATGATAAGAGGAAGACCCCATGTTGTCTGATGGCAGCATGGGGTTTTGCTTTGGAAGATCCACGGTCGAACTATTTTGATCTTCTCGCTATAAGACTTATAGAATACAGTCTCCCCTATTATTTTGAGTTAATTGTGTAAGATACTGTATAGGAAATAAGCTGGGCAATCTTGTAGAACGCAGAGATTGGACAGTCATCAGTATTCCAATAGTATGTGAGAGTTTCTGGCGTGACTCCTATTTCCTCCGCCACTCTCTTCATAGTCCATCCAGATGCCTTAATTGCCTGTTTGAGCGATGTAAGCCTTTTGTTCTCAAAATCCAGGGCATCTATATTGATGGTGTTCATGAAGCCAACAAACATCATGGTTGCTTCTTCAGCTTTATGAAGAGTAAATTTAATATCACAATTATAGCTGTCCAATATTCTCAATGCTGTTGATAAACGCATATCATCACGTTTAAACCAATCAGAGACAGCCGCGCTGGTAACCCCAACGCGTCTTGCTATATCAGCTTTATTCTGGCCGGTCTTGGCCATAAAGTCTGTCAGAAAAGTAAGATTATCCATTGTATTGCCTTGCTGCCACAAAATTAAACAAATTTTAATAAGGCTTAAGCTATTTTTCAATTTTATTTATGTTTTTCTCAATCCAACCTCTTTCAAATTTCAAAATTAACCTTACCTTTGTTTAGAAATAGTTTAATACTATTGAGATAATACTTTATATAATTGGGAAATTACTGATGATTGCATTAGAGGAATATAAGTTAGCGAATCAATCAAAGTATCGGGTTCATATGATTGATGATGATGGCAAAGAGTGCCATTATCGAGATATTGTGTTTCCACTGATTGAAGTAGATTGTGAATCCGACGAGCGTTACTTTATCTTATACAACGATCAATGGGAGCCAGTTTCAGATGTATTCAGATACATAAACATAGAATTAAAGGGTCGCCCTTTATCAAGCAGAAGAAAGATCGCTCATGCACTTAGGTTGTTATATGTATATCTGTCATATGTCAATAAACGCTTGACTGAAATCAATCGAAATGTAAGAGATGGGCTCAAGAGATTTCTTAAAGGTATATTGCCTGGAACGCATGAATACCATTTGATAACCCAGAGGACAAATGCCACAGTAAACGCATATCTTTCATATTACAGACAGTATCTTGATTTCATGGATATATCATGCAAGAGTTTATCTCGAGTGCGGTCTGTTACAGTTAACACCTATGCACAGGGAGATTTTACGATGTCCCAGGAGGTTATGAGATATGAAAGTAACTATTCCGTCAACCCACATAAAGAGGACTTCCTGCCGGCATTTATCAGTCCAAAGGAATTCGCAAAATTATGGGAAATCGCAAGACGCCACGATGACAGCACCGCTCTTTTCATGATGTATCTGATGTATTGCCATGGTCTGCGCCGAGGTGAGTGCTTAGGAATCACAGTCGAGGATCTCAAGACTATATATTGCGATGGGAGGGACATACCTGTCATTATTCTTCGAAACCGAGCTTCTGACAGGGACGACCAAAAGGCGAAGAACAGGCTAGCTGCAGAGACAACCCTGATATATAATGATGCTGACTATATCAGTCAGTATAAAAAGGACCCTTACAGTAGAATCTGTCTTGTAGAGAATGATGAATTCTACCATCAGCTACTGGAATATGTGGAATTGAGCAGTGAGAACGCAATCCTAAATCACTATGAAAATTATAGGGACGCGGTCGCGGATATAGTGGAGAAGGATTTCGGAACGAGAACCGGCCTTGATGAGAACCACTATATATTCCTTAACAACAAAGGCAGAAGATTAACTGGTCAGACATGGGATTATACTCTAAAGAAATACTTCAAAGAGGCAGGAATCCCTATTATACAAGGGCACAGAGAAGGTAATCTTTCTCACAGATTTCGCCACGGGTTTGCCATGTTGCATGCCCATTTCATGCAGCCGGTCTTAGCTCCTCAAGATCTCCAGAAGCTTATGCGTCATCGGTCTATACGTTCCACGATGAAATACTACAACCTTACCCCAGATGAAGAAGTGAAGATGAAAGAAGATCTACAGAGGAGCATCTATGAATCAATGGATTACTTAAAAGTGAGTTTTGAAAAGTATGTTAGCGAGTGAAGTAATTAAAAATGTAAAGTTTGAAGATCCGATAACTCATGACCTTGTCTGCCAGGCTATGGTGAGCGCATATGGTCTTGAATACTATGCTAAAGAAGGTAACAGGGTACCTGCAAGAATGTTTGCGCGTGCATTATGCGATGCAAGACATGATGAGTTGTCATGGTATGAGATAGCAGTTCGCGTTCAGAAATCCGATTTATGCCATAAGGTATCGAAGATAAGGCGATTCCCTTTACATCTGTTGATGATATTATTTGATCAGAGCTTATACAATCACGAGGATATAGATGCCCTTCGGATACTCATGCCTCATTTTAGAACATTCAAAGGTAAAGTTTACACAGATATTTTTAATCCAGAAAGAAGAGACTTATATGGTATTTGCTTTTCATATCATGTGGGAATTAGATATTCATTCCCCATTCTAGTACATAATAGCGAATTGCGTAGATTACTTTTCCACTTTGGTAATTCGGCTCCGGTCGGTGTCTTCAACAGAGATGTCGTATCTGCTTTCTTTGCGAACTTTGAGACTTCCCTTCCGATGGAGTTTTCTAACTATAAATGTATTACTACAAGCGTCATTCAAAAGCAGATTGCTTACTATAAGGATCTTAACTTATTTTGGGGCCATTATTTAAGACGCCCTGTCAGCATGGGTTCACTCATGTCTTTGTTTTATCGTTGGTTATATGTCACCTATCCCGATAATCAAATAATGTCGGATTCTACGCTACTGACTCCCGAAATAATAAATAAGGATAAGTTTACGGAAATGATAATTGAAGGTTCGCTTGACAAACATCAATGGGAGATAAAGCGACGAATGCATGGAATGGGAACCAGCTATTTAAACAAGACAGACTATAGCATCCTCCCTGTTAGGACAATACTATCCGAATACGAGAAAACATTACCTAATAGAACTCATAAGAATCGGTTTCTGCTATGCAAGGAAATGTTTGAAAGGAGTCTACGTGAGCAGGTTTTCAGAATTACATCTCATAAGGACTTCGATGAGGATATTCTTTTTCAGCAACTAGAGTACATAAAAGTGAAACACTCTCGTGACCTGTCTACACAGAAAGATGCTGTCGAAGCAATCAGAAGGTTTTATGCTTATCTCATTGAAAGCAACCCGAATTTTCCTTTCTTTAAATCGTCCAGGCGAATTACAAAAGGCTTGATAAAGAGTCGTATATTTAGTCGAATGTTCGTCGACGGATTTGACTTTGTGACATACTCCCATCTAGACTACTCAAAAGATATTACAAAGCTTGTAGTCAGCTTCACTGACAATGACATTCTTTCTGGCTTGATTCCAAAATACATGATCTACTATAAGGTAGATTCAACTAGTATTCCTAATCGTTTTTATAGAGAACTATATGTAAGATTCCTGTTCAACAATAACGGTATTGAGGGACATCATATTGACAACAGGATACTGATTGATGCGCTTAAACTATTGTTTTCTCTTAAGTGCGTGCCTGGAAGCACTAATAATGACGTAAGACATCTTACAGAGTTTGAGGCAGATCAAATCAGGACCTTCATTCTTCGGAAGAGTCATCCGGACAAAGGGAAAAGTAGGTTACTTCATCAAGTAAAGCAGTTTTTTGTTTGGGCGGAAGATTCGGAAGAGATGACACTGGATCCATTGGCGCTAGTGTATTTCAAGAGTCTACCCTCACGCCGAAAACTACCTGACAACACTTCTGTGCCAAAAGAACACATCGAAATGATTGCCAAATATCTCATGGACAATCGCAGTCAGTCTCCAAAATATGAACTTTGTTTCGTTGTCCTTAACCTTATTCTACAGACTCCCTTCCGCGTAATGAACATATGTTCTCTAGACCGGGATTGTCTGATTGAAACAGGCAAAGAAGATGTCCACATAATCCGAATGAAATCAAAGACGTCCAATGGAGAGTATGAGGATAGAACTATCCCTCTTTCCACTTATCGCCTGATACGACAGACTCTTTTACAGACAGAACCATTATTGAGCAAGTGTAGTGTTGAGTCATGGAAGAACAACCTATTCCTCTATATAAGCCCTAACTACGGAGTAAGACCCCTTAACGACAATGTATTTCATGCCACGATATGTAACGTATGCAAAAAGCTTGGAATCCCTGAATACACATCAGGCAATTTCAGGAATACGTACATGACCTTTGCATATATGGAGAGTTCTAAGAGACCAGATCGAGATTATTTTCTAAAAACCACTTCCTATCATAAATCCAAAAGGACAACACTCGCTCATTATGTTGATCGGTCCATGGTGCTTATGAACTCCTCATTTGGATATTCTTTAGGTTCAGAGGAGGAGCTAGCATCTATGGAAAACGCATATAGAAAGACTGTTGACGAAAAGTTGAGCACCGAAAGGATGACACCAGATGGCATTGGCTTTTGCGCATCCAAAGAATGTATAGGTATGGTCTCTTGCCTAGGTTGCAAGCATTTGATTTTGACGGAAGAGAGTGTTCCGGCCATTCAAAGAATCATAACAGACCTTGATGAAAAGATTGTGAACTGTGACATACAGCACGAGAAAGAAGGTATGATAGACATTCGTGCCGCATATGCCAGATGCTTGAACATTATAAACAAACATAAAGTATCAGAAGATGAGAGAGTTAAGAGATAGTTCAATTAAGAGGTCCCCTTCGATGATAGGGCCACTACGCGACTATATTTCAGATTTGCCTTTGCTTTTGCCTATACAGAAACAGGTAAGTCTCGATGAGGACAATTTGAACGCCATGCATTCGTCATTAGGCGTATCTATTGATAAGCCTAAAATATCCTTTGACGATAACATCTGGGATTTCAATCTGTATTTTGTTTCATATAACAAGAGCAGAATTAGGCTGAGATTTGAAGGATTTCCAGAAGTTATTAGAAATAGCGTCAAGTTATATTCAGCCCATCGCCTTATCTCCGGGGTTCAACTTGAGACAGTAGAAGGTGAACTCTGCAGATTGACCACATTCTTTTCTATTATGAAAGGGTGTTATCCTAGTAAGGATCCATACTCAGTTACAAATAGGGAAATCAATCATGTCTTTGATCAATGGACCAGCTGTAAACAGAGAGCAAAGCCATTATTTTCATTATATCACTTGTACACATTCATAGCTGTTAAAGAAGAACGGAAATTAAGGATTGACTTCAAGGAGTTAAACCGGCAGGTGAAGGATGCTAGAGTTAAAGACCGACAAGCCGTTGGTTACAGGAAGACACCTAATATTCCGGAGGAATATGCCCGAAAGATACAAAGAGCAGCCCTTGATGTCCTCAGGAATAATGACGCAGAATATAACATGAGAATGGCTGCAGGCTATATCCTGCTATCAATGTGGACAGGATTGAGGACATCGGAATTAGCTTCCATCAAACGTGATGCTCTATATAGTGAAAAAGTAAATCAAGGAGCGAGCGAAGCGTACTTTATATATTACTCTTGTTCCAAGAAGAGCAAGACGAACAATCATGAATACTATCAGACAACCTTTTGTCCTGAACTGGCAGTAGAGGCATTCAAGACTCTGGTAACACTAAAGAAGAGCAATAAATTTACAAATCAGTCTGAATATCTATTCTGTTTCCAAACTCACTCCGGAGGTATGCTTGAAACTCCGATATGCCCAGCTACTGCCACTTTCAGGGTAGATACCTTCTTTACGAAATACCTCCTTGAAGATGCCGTTAAAGATTGGGAAGGTATTTCTAAAAGAAATGCTTACAACTACAAGGATTTCAGAAAAAAAGGTAAGGATAAAATGGTAATGCAAATAAGTGTTCCTACCATTACTCAATATCGTGTGCATCTTTGCAGTTATTTCTATTCTCATGGCGTGGATTTGCCTTTCATCGAAATTAATATGGGACATATGTCGTGTGATATGGCTGCCTATTACTACCGTAAGGAGGATGAAACTCATAAAAAGGAGCTCAAGACAGCAGAGACATTCCTAAGAAACATAATAGGCAACGACTATGAGCCTCTTGGAGTGAATGGTAAGGCAATCAAGAAGGATATGAAATCCATACTTGCCAGGACGAATTACGATGTCTATAAAAACATTGAAGATATGGTTGCCGTGATCGGTGAGAGGTATATAATAAGGGCAAAACTCGTAGGAGTTTGCGTAAAACTTGCCCCGACTACTTGCGCAACTGATGATGTTTCAGACAAGATGCTCTGCGCGTATGGTTACTGTAAAAACATCCTTCACTTCTTTTATATGCTGGATGTCTCCTATGCATCATTCAAAGCGCTGATTCAGTCTTATGAGGCTAACGTAAGGGGTAATCATATAAATGCAGCTCAACATGAACTTAAAAGGATACATAATCAGATCAAAATGCGTCTAGAACCTGAGCTCGAGCAGCTAGAGAAAGAGATGAAGCTGAAAGGCGTTGAGTTCATTATGTCGGAACATCCACAGCTGGATGAGATAATAAAGAACCTGGATTCAATAAAGGAGGAAATTAAACAATGGAAGAAAAGGAAAGAGTAATTACAGACTACCTTGTCAGTCGCAGCTTAAGTCTTGACTCTGTGTCCAAGAGGCAGATGGCGGATCTTCTGCAAGTATATGACACCGTGGTCGATATGAAGGCCATATTAGAAGCCAACACTATATCTGTAAAGAATGTGGCTTCACGCACCCATAAGAAGGCCAACGCGGTACGTTCTATCTCGCTGGCGACATACTATAATAACGGTCACCTTTTAGCAAACTTCGTAGAATACCTTAAGGAGTCTCCAGATGTAGCTTTACAGGAGGAGTTGAAAAGAGCGCAGGAAGAGATAGCAAATCTTAAGGAGATAAATCTCAAACTTGTAAAACGGGACGTCAAGTTCGAATCAATGCAGGCAGAAATTGATGCACTGCGGGCAGAACTCAGACTTGGCGAGCAATACAGGGAAGCAATGGCTAACCAGAAATCAAATGACTTGACAAAAGAGAATGTGTCCAAAGTCATTGTTAAATCTTCTTACAAGAAACCTAACGATCTGTCGTAAATAGGGCGTTCCAGTCGGTTATTATTAATTAATATTGTTAATCATCCGTATTAGAAAAACGAAAAACTCGTCATTTATCCGTATTAAGCTAAAATATTACTCATAAGAGATACCGAATAATGTATGAAAAAAAATCGACGTCATCTATCTAGTAGTGACGTCGATTTCTTCGTTTGTAAGCTCTTTACTTCTTACAAGTTTCGCGGCGATAACATTTGCCTAATTTTTCGAACTCGAGAGTAAGTTTTCTAACTCTGGCCTGTGCGGCTTTATTTCCAACTTTGTTGAGATCAGCCTGAATTGCGGCCATAGTCTCATTCATTTTTGCGATAAGTTCTTCCATGACTGTCTTTAAATTTATAGTGTTATTTAGAAAATGTTATTTCAGTGTGATGTGCCCAGAAGAAGAGCCGCGCTCCGCTGCCTGGGCGTCAAAAATAGAAAATATTAATTTATTGAGATTAAATCTTCCTAATATTTACCTTCTAAATAGGAATATGTCATAAATCCCCTTAATATTCCCCGTAATCTATTGATATACTAAACTTTATGCAGGTTTCTTAAATTTAGAAAGAATCAGCTTTAGCGAGACTTATTTCCTGCGAGCTGCTTGTCTGCGTTCTCTGCGAATACTGCCCAAGCTGCGTTGAGCTTCTCAACTAATTCTTTCATTGCTTTTATGGTTTAAAGGTTTGTAAATGGGTAATCTCATTTATTGGGTTTTATATCTATCTTCAGCTTCATGCCGGTGTACTTGGCAATCAGGAAGAAATATGAGATATAACACTTGTCATGTCTGAACCAATAGTCTATGGTCTCGACATCGATCTTCAGTTTCTTCGCCAGGACGTGCTGGTCGATATCATTGTCGTAGAGTGCCCTTCTGAGAAAGTCCAGATTCCTCTTAGGGGAATCGGCCACGATATCTTTCTCATCGAGTTCTATGTTGATTATCTCATCATCATTGCTCTTTGGCATCTCCATACTGAACTCCACATGATAACCGATCTTCTCGAATGCACTATGAAGAGTGGTCAGCTGGATGTCGTCTACCTTGAACCAATGATATACATTGGCTTTGGTCATACCGATCTTCTCGGCGAACTGAGGTTTTGTCCAGTTCATTGTCTTGATGAACCTGTCAAGAAACTTGAGGTTCGAAACCTGAGACTTCGTAACGCCTTTCAGGTCGTCCTTGCTAATGCGTCTAGGCATATTCTCTTGCTACTACTATGAAGCACGGGTAAAAAGTTTTTGCTGGAGAGGCGGAAACTTTTAACTTTGCTTCTGAAATATTTACACATCGTTTTACATGTCCCACAATGAGGACAATGCAAAGATAGTAAAAATATTTTCATTATACATTGCATTAGTTATTTTTTACTATTAAATTTGTCGCATGGCAAGTTACACGGATCAGGAGAAACAGACACTGCAGTCAGTATCAATTGTAGAGATCATGGCCCACATGGGAAAGAATCTCTACAATAAGAAAGGGCTGTACTACTCTCCCTTCCGTGACGAATCAACTCCATCCTTCCACATCGACGCCGCCACCAACAGATGGTATGACTTCGGCACATCGGAAGGAGGCGGACTGTTCGAATTCGTATGCAGGATAGCGGGCATAACGCGAGGCGAGGTATATGACTGGCTGGCAAGCTTCAGGAGCATGATACCGGAGAGCGAGTACAGGGAGGTCATTGAAAAGGCGAAGAAGGTAAAGCCGTCAAGGATCATCGTTGACTCTGCTTCGCACAACTTCACCAGACACAAGCTGGTTGAGTATGCCCAGACAAGAGCTGTGACAAAGGAGATTCTGGAAAGATACTGCGAAGAGGTCCTGTATCATATCGACGCATATCCTCAGAAGCAGTATTTCGCCATCGGATTCAGGAACAACGACGGAGGATATGTTCTCCGCTCCAGCCTCACGAAGAAGTGCACATCCAGTGCGATGACCACTCTTGACCCACAGGGTTGCCTTACCGACAAGATCACCGGGGATAAGGTGCTCGTATTCGAGGGATTTATGGATTTCCTGTCATGGATCTCCAGCGTACAGCAGGACACCCCGCAGTACGACTGCTGCATATTGAACAGCGTTTCAAATATAGAAAAGGCGTTACCATGGATAAACGCTCATAAGAACATCGCGGCATTCATGGACAACGACGAAGCGGGGCGCAACACCCTGCAGAAGATAATCGAGAATGTGCCTGACGACGCAGGCAAGGTGTGTGTGTATGACATGGCCAAACTCTATGAGGGCTACAATGACCTCAATGAGAAGCTGTCGGATGAATTGTCCAGTAAAGACGAACATTCATCCATCAATACACACAATCATGGAGACAACACTTTCTAAAGACGTCCAGGAAAAACTGGACATGATCAACTGGGACAGCCTGAAGGACAAGTACGGCATCTCCCGCGACACATTCTACACCAACTCACACCTCGCATCGCAGCTGGCCTACGGCCAGATGACCGATCTGGTGTTTGCATCCAAGGAGGACTTCAGCGGTCTTCTTTCCCTGCGTGCCAACATGGACACCTCCGGTGAGAAACCGGAGATGAAGGTGAGAGCCTTCACCATGGAGAAGCCTAAGACCATGGCAGACACGCTCTACCTGTACCGCCAGCCGATTACCAGTGAGAAGGTAAAAGAGGCTCTCTTGGCAACCGGAGAGTGGCTCGGTCCAGACGGAAAGAAGATGGGAGGTCATCTTAACGCCAACGGAGGCAGGCCTATCACCCTCAATATCGACGGCAAGAGACAGCAGTTCCTCGTGTCTCTGCATCATCCGACCAATCGCGTGGTCGGCATGTCCCTTGACAGCGTACGTTCGTACTTCTACGACAAGGACAACAACCTTCGCGGCAGGGGTATGTATGGAGTACCTTTCACCGAGGAACAGGTAAAGGGTCTGATCGAGGGTAACGCAGTCGTCCATTCCGGTCTGAGGAAGGACGGTGAGTCATTCAGCTGCTGCGTCCAGTTCGACGCTGCAAAGAGAGAGCCGGCCATCAGCCACCCATCTTGGCTCAAGCAGGCTCAGAAGGCCGGTGCTGAGATTGCCCCAAAGCAGAGGCAGGAGCAGCAGGAGAAGGCTGCTCAGCAGCAGAAAGCATCTCAGGAACAGGGACAGAAGAAGTCCGGAGGCATGAAGAAGTAGAGTTTCACTATCTGATGAGGGGATGAGGACCTGTCCTCTCCCCTTTTCTCTTTATCAATCACACCATGGAAAATACAGATGTACTGGACAGACAGTACAGCATCAGTCTCTGGGAGGGTCTTCCCCCTACGGATGTCATGTGCTCTATCGCCTCATATACCAACAACGGGACACTGGCAATCCAGCTTTTCAACAGGCCTGACATGCCTGAGGGGTTCCCCTTGCCCGAAGACCCGAGGAAGCAGTTCTGCGAGCCGTTCGGGGTCGTGACCGTCAATCTCTTTGAATCGGGGATACTCCCCTACAACGTGCAGTTTGTGGACGAGAACAACCTGCCGGGTATCGGAGCATGGCTCAAGAAGAACGGCATTGCCGAGCCGACAGGCGTACATTCACGAAGCGGCTACTGTATGTACGAGGCATACAGCTTCAAGATTCCCGAGAAGGACCTGAAGGAGATCATCAACAGAAGGAACGACTTTGGATACAAGCCTTTGGGCGTTCAGTTCGACAGGCCACAACAGAAAGTCAAATAAACATTATCATTATGCTGGGAGCTGTAGCTGGAGACATCATCGGATCTCCATACGAATGGAATAACACCAACGACAGATACTTCGAACTATGCAGAGGCACGCGCGGGTGGTCCCGTGGGCATGAGGTGTCATATCACCCAAGGTTCACAGATGACACCGTCATGACTCTGGCAGTAGCACGCTGGCTCATGTCAGACAAAGACCGAAATGCATCCCGTCTTGTAGAGATCATGCAGTCCATGGGCCGGGAGTATCTAGACAGAGGCTTCGCACCGATGTTCAGAAGATGGATCGAGAGTGATAACCCGCGGCCGTACAACAGTTACGGCAACGGAGCAGCTATGAGGATCAGCCCGGTGGCCATGACAGCCCAGAGCCTGCCGGAGGCCATTGCTCTTGCCCGAATGACCGCCCAGGTGTCGCACTCTCATCCGGAGGGGATCAAGGGAGCAGAAGCCATGGCTCAAGCCATCTGGATGGCGGGGCATGGCAGGAGCAAGGACGACATATGCTTTGCCATGACCCATGACTTCGGCTACGACCTTGACATGCCTGAAGAGGACATGAAGGCCCTACTTGCCGGTTGCGTCAAGGAGCCAGTGATCGTCAACGGAGAGGACATAGGTCAGTTTTACTTCAGGGAGACCGGGAGAATCGACTCATCATGTCAGAACACCGTTCCAGCCGCCATCCGCGCATTTCTTGCAGGGGATGGGTTCGAGGACTGTGTCAGAAGGGCTGTGGCGTATGGAGGTGATTCTGATACGATTGCTTCCATGGCAGGAGCCTTAGCGGCACCATTCTATGGAGGAGTACCGGAGAAGATTACAGGCATGTGCAACGTATATCTTGACTCACAGTTACGTTCTCTGATGGAGTCCTTCGAGAATAGCTTCATGCTGAGAAAGACCAGCAGTACAATAAAGATAGAACATAAGAAGGATGATTCGTTCAAAATCATCAAGGCAGCAGACCGGAAGATATATGTGGCACCATCGTATCGCAAGGAACTCATTGAGGCATTGAAAGTCAGATTCGGAGAGGACATCCGTATCATCAAGCCGTCTGAGATGCCGGATGTAATCATGGAGCTGTCAAAGCAGGAGAAGGACGGGACGTATCTCGAGGATTCCCGGCCGGATATACGTACCATCTATTTTCAGGATGGAGAGTTCAGGACTTCCGCCACAATGTCCGGACCCAACCTGCCCTCGCAAAGATCCAGGGAGGAGTCACGCAGGGAGTTCCTAGAGATAGTTGATTATGCAAGGCAGGTGAAGAGAAAGCTCCAGCAGGCATGCGGATATCACGGCGAGGGAAGCATTCATTTCGCCAACGCCTATTTCCCGGAAATCTTCAGCGAAAGAGTGGAGATCTGGAAGGGGGATATCTTTGCCGGATCGGTAGGGATTGACCCATCATCCGGTCTTCTTAGGATCAACCAGGGAGGCGACTTCGGACCTATGGAATGGTTCGGGGAAAGGACAGACTCTGTCTTTAATAGTGTCAGCCTAGATTCTATCAAGGAGTCAATCGGCAGATATTGCCTTGACGAAGGAATAGGTATCTGTGATGCCAACAGAACCTCGAACGTCGAAACAGCCAACAGAGATGTCGCGAATTCAAAAGACTCCAAGCTTATAGATGCAATTGACAATATCCCAAACCGCCAGCAATCAATAAAGCGTTAATAAGACAATCAGACACCCCTAATGGGGTGCCTGTGTCTCAGGTTTCAGATTGCAAAGTATAGCCTATGGGCGAACTTATTCATACTGACACAAAGGTATAAATAAAAATGAAAAAGGCACCACGAAGGTGCCTTGGTGTGTGTCGAGATTCGAGGATATCCATTCATGATGAATGGACCATCAGATATGCAAATCTACGATATTTTTCCGAGAAAGACTACTTCTTAATCGAAATATCTTTAATAATCTTGCACGGATTACCTGCCGCGACCACATTATCTGGGATACATTTTGTCACGACCGAACCGGCCCCAATAGTGACGTTGTTACCGATAGTCACTCCAGGTAGAATTGTGACACTTCCGCCGATCCATACATTGTCGCCAATCTTGACCGGCTCTGCCCACTCTTGTCGGGTGTTTCTCTCTATAGGATCCGTACTATGGCAGGCTGTATATATGCTGACATTAGGGCCGATAAAACAATCGTCTCCAATAGTTACTGAGGCTTCATCTAAGATAGTTAGATTAAAGTTCGCAAAGAATCGCTTTCCTATGCTGATCTGTTTTCCATAGTCGCAATAGAATGGCTGATTGATGTTAAACTCATCATCGGCCGTATGGCCCAGCAGTCCCTTGAGAATAGCAAACCTCTCCTGCGAGGCTGATGGTAACAGGCTATTGTATTTATGAATTATATCCTTGACTTCGTTTAGTTCCTTGAGCAGTTCCTCGTCCACAGCCGAATAAATCAGTCCGGCGAGCATCTTTTCCTTTTCTGTCATAAGCTTGATTTCGTGTGTCATTTATGCAAATTTAGCAAAACTTCCCGATATATCAGATTATGGAAGTCCCATTGGAAATTGAAAGATTTTTAAAGTTTGATGAAAGATTGAACAAATTAGCCACTACTGATTATCAATTAGTTACCCTCCATAAATGAAAGGTTTTCTAATATGCGTGAAAGAAAATAGAATTTCGCAGCATATTGTATTTCATAAATATTTGACGATATTTGTCAAAATTTCAGGTCCCGTCCTAGCTAAAACGGAGTATTTCCCCGATCGGGTGTTTCTCTCAGGTTTCCTGTCCTTGTAAAAACAGATATCTAATCACAAGACGCATTCAGCCGCGTCATTGTTGGCTGAACCCTAAAGTACAAGGATCATGAAAATCAAACTGAACGTAAGAGTTAATTTCACAAAAGATGGTAAGGTATTCACTGTATGGCCAGGGTCAAACAGGTTTCTGCCAGGAATAGAATTCTATACAGGTCACGGAAGCTCGACAAATGAAGCCGTGGAAGACCTATTTGCTCGCTTCCCACAAGAATTCACTATCGACGATGAGTATGCTGTAAGGACATCGGACTTAGAATACTCGTTTCAAAGACCCTTCGAGATTGTCCGGTCTGATAATATCAGGATTTTCTGCCTCAGATAATTATATGCGTAGCAGAAAACGCTAGCTATGCTACTTTGACAAGCAAAAGTAATTTGATAAATTTGTGCTTCGTCTTAAACAGATAATTACATGAACAAACTTTCCAACTCAGCAATGTTGCTGGATATCGAAGCCTTCCTTAAACAGGAAATCGCTGAAAAGATAAAGACTTGCCCAAGTGTAATCAAGATTCTTTCCATTAGTTGCATTGACCAGCAGTGGTCTGAGCAAGTAAACGAATATGGCCTGCCAGTTGACGATGATGATGAAGACGAGGCAGTAGGATATGAGCAGCGAGCTACACGTAAAGTGGAATGGCGACTGAATTACTTTGACGGCAGCGGCATGGTAAAAGGCAATGTATATACCGCGGAATTAGAGAGTCACTGGACTGAGAATGTCCATGACAGCAAGGACTATGTTTATATGCTCCTGGAAAGGACAGAAGCCGAAGCCCTCATGCAGGAATTGGCTGATTTAGCAGAGGCAAATATTCAAGCAGCCAGGAAGCAGTTGTTCTAGGCGGAAAAAATGAGAGCTGTCATCGCTCTTGATGGCAGCCCTCTTCATGCGGTTGCGGTCGTAAACCTTCTTCGACTTGTGGATCATCGCTCGTCCCTGGACCGGATGACCGTGGGATTCTATCTCTTCCTGTCTGGAGGCCTTTCTGTTGGCCTTGAGATAGTCCGCTTCAGTAATTCTTAACTTCTTGCGTCTCATAATATTGTTTGTTTAGTAAACATTTGCAAAGATGGCGATAAATCTCAAGACTTATCATCACCTTTTGCATATTTATCATCTATATTAACACATTCTCCATTAATCCACTGCCACTTAGAGTCGCAGTAGTTGATGGAATCCTCGTGGTGGAATCCCATCCACTTACCGGTACCGACAGCAAGGCCATAGAAGATCATCCCATTATCCTTTTCCTTCTGGATAAGTTCTTCGACCTCCTTGTCCAGGATTGTCCAGCCGAAGTCAGATATGCACAGGATATCGGCTGTAGTGAATTCAGGCTCCTGAGGAAGGAGGTTGGTGAAGAGGTCCCTGAACATATCATTCTCGTTATTGCCTCCGCATCCTTTCCAATGAAGGAAGTCCATCAGTTTCTGCCGGTCTGCACCGCGCTTGGTAAAGGTCTGATAGGTGTGTTCGTTGGAATACTTGATCACGAACACTTTCCTTCTGCGTCTCATCGCATAGATGGATACAGCTATGGTAAGCATCTTGGCAATTTTTGCTGGTTCTCCGTTCATCGAACTGCTGGTATCAAGACAGATGATGACCGGACCATCCTGCCTTTCCCTCTTCTTCTCCCCAGCAGACGCCGACGCGAAGACCTGTAGACGTTTCTCTGCGAAGTTCTTATAGAAGATATCCTCTGTCCTCCTGTCCGACAATACTGCAATCTCGGATGGGAGCAACGAGTTAAGGTCATCTCCGATAGTGATTCCGCTGATATCGCTCTTGGATGCGCGACTGAATGTCCTACCCTGCTCTATACCGACGCCTCCTGTGCGTCCTATCATCCTGGCAAGCCTCTTCAAAGATTTCGGTATCCTTCTGAGCGTCTCATTCTCCATCTCGGTCAGGACATCGTTGGCCATGCCCTTCATATAGGATGAAGGCTCACTCTGCTCTGGGTTTTGTGATTCGCTCATCGCCTTCTCCATTTGAGCCTGATCCATCTGCTCCATGTACTTCTGGAGAGCCTCGCTCCTCATCTTTTCCCAATCACTCTGAGACTCACTCTCATTCTTCTTGTCATCAGCGCTTTTGCCACCCTCCTTAGCATCTTCATCAGGCTTACTGCTCCTCCCTTCCGGATCCGTATCGTCATCAGGAGAGCCCTCTTCCGTATCTAGCGGAACAGGTACGCCGCTTTCGTCCCCCAGCTCCTCAGCATCTTCCAGCAACGAGTCTAAATCTGGAAAATTCTTGGCCATGAATGATTCGATATCCACGTCCATCTCATCACCCAAGTTACCCTCATCTTCCTTCTTCTTTTTCTCTTCCTGCTGCTGTTTATAACGCTCAATCGCACGGTCGGTTTCATCTTCCTCCTGCTGGTCAAGAGCGATGCATTCCAAGCGGTTCTTCTGCTCGCGGAACCATTCGGATGTTCTCTTGACTGAGTCCATGAACTCCTCCTTGCAGACCTCGTCAAGCAACTTAATCTTTATAGGATCATCCTCAGAGGCCTGCATACTGCGAAGCCAGCTGTCATCGCCAGTCTTCTTGGCAAATGCAGCCTCTGCAAGCAGCCCGTCTATGTATCCGGAGTACTTCATTTACGGAATCCCTTGAATCGGTTGGTGACAGCCGCCAGATATGGATAATCTTCCATCGCCTCTCTCAGGAAAAGGTTCCTGGAGATCAGCTCCTCGATGATAGCAGGGGTATCCATGATATCCTCAATCGAGACGCTCTTACGACCTCTCTTCCTTTGCAGCTGATAGGTGAAGGTATTGACATTGAGTGTTCCGAACTTTTCACACTTGAGTCTGAAGTCTCCAGCAGTCGAATCCACGATAATCTGGTTTCCGCTGGCAAAACGGCCGTATGCAGGCTTCCCATCCGCCAGTTCCTGATATTCATCCACTCCTATCAGCAGTTCACCCTGACCGGTATTCACTATGTAGTGCTCTCCGTCATCAGAAGTGGCAAGCTGCTCTGAGAACGGTCCATTCGCCTTAATCTTACGCTGCTGGCGCACCACACCTGTCGCGACCATCTCCGCCACATCCTTCATGACCTTTGACAGCTGAGTATCCTTGTCCCACAGCATGTGCTCAAGAAGCAGGCAGTCACTGAAGTCAACAACACTCCTTCCGTTAAGATACGCGGATGCCCTGAGGATTCCTACTATCTTCTTCCACCTACGGTCTGAGATGTATGGAGCCTCTTCCTCCTCATCCTCCTCCTTGTTGGCAAATCTCTTTGCATAGAGTTCGCGAAGCTCGAACAGAGACTCCATCACCGCCTCCGGCACAATCACCCTATCAATTCCCTTTTGTATCTCAGCATACTCGTCGGGACTCAAAGGCAGATTCCCAGGCATCTTAAAAGCCATCTTGTCGTTACCGATAAGCAGCATGAACGCATTCTTATGGTTTATCGGCTTGACGATATACCTGATTAGGAATCGGTCCCAGAGCGCCTCAAGACCTTCATCTTCGGCTGGCAGCTCATTGGAGGCCGCTATGATACCCTTGAGAGGCAGATTGATGTCCACCTTTCCGTTATGGAAGATCTTCTCGTTAAGGGCGGTCAGAAGCGAGTTTTGAATGGCAGGACCGGCCTTCCATATCTCATCAAGGAAGATTACGTCGGCTGTCGGCAGGTACCCGTCCACACATCTCTCGTAAGTATCCTCGTCCTTAAGCTTGCTGATGGATACCGGACCGAAGATCTCGTCCGGAGTACTGAAGCGGCTCATCAGATACTCAAAGCATGAGCTGTCCTTGAAGGCACTCTTGAGCCTTCTGGCGATCATACTCTTTCCGACTCCAGGCAGTCCCAGCAGGAAGATGCTTTCTCCTGACAGGGCACTCAAAAGGCTAAGCCCAATGGCCTCCTCCCTCTCAAAGGCTCCTTTGCTCATCTCCCGGACGAGCAGTTTCATTCTCTCTCGTATATCTATCGTCATATCTTGAATCGTTTCCTTAATGGTTTTCTCATCATCCTATCTACCAGCTCGAGTTCCTTCTTGACACTCACATTGAAGTCATTGTACTTGAAGTAGAATCTTCCTCCACGGGTATCCACCCGGATATTCTCTTCATGTACATTGATTGCATATATGTTATGCTTTCCATACATATCATGCATGATTATACCTATGAGCCTTTTGGCTCTGATGTCTATCTGGTCAGTCACAAAGGAGAACACACCAGGCAGATCCAGAAAGGCTTCACCAATATCGGGCTGCAGGGCACCGTCCATGTACATCTCCTTGAAACTGGCAATCTTACCGGCGGCTTCCCTCATCTTCATGTAAACCATGTCGTCCTTCTTAACTCCATAGGTTATCATGAACTCCTGAGGCATGATGATTCTTGCAGTGAAATCACCCTCGTCTTCGAAGATGACCACTCTCATCCTGGAGTCATTGAGGATTTCCTCCAGTTCCTTTTCCAACAGTTCTATGAATTCCATATGCGCTATCTATAAGGTGACACCATATCAAGTATATCATCCATCGAGAGTGCAGCACTGCCGGAGGTTCCCTCAAGCATCCTGTTGGACAGGTCCTGCTTCTGCTCATGCAGCTTGAGAATCTTCTCCTCGATGGTATTCGCGCTGACAAGCCTGATCACAGTCACATTCCTCTCCTGCCCAAGTCTATGAGCCCTGTCTGTCGCCTGGTCCTCGATTGACGGGTTCCACCACGGATCCATAAGGATGACGTAATTTGCCGCCGTCAGGTTCAGACCCAGTCCTCCAGCCTTGAGGCTGATGAGGAAGAACTGACTCTCTCCGTCCTGGAAGCGGTCAACAAGCCTCTGTCTTTCATCAAGAGGGGTCTGCCCGTCCAGATACAGATACTCAAAGCCTGCATCCTTCATCATAGCGCCTATCTGCGATAGGAAGCTGGTAAACTGGCTGAATATCAGTACGCGGTTGTCAGTCCTGGAGCTTAGAGAAGTGAGGATATCCCTCAGCGCAGCTATCTTCGACGACTCCGGCTTCCATTCCGGATAGACTAATGATACGGAATTGGCAAGCAGACGCAGCTTTGTAAGTTCCTGGAAGAAGCTCAGGTCAAGCGATTTAGCCGCCTCCCTCTCGGCCTTGGTCTTACGTTTCTTGAATTTCAGTTCCACATCCTTGCGGATCTTCTCATAGATCTGCAGTTCTTCGTCACTGAGCTCCACCATCTGCTCGTAGCTTATCTTCTCCGGAAGGTCATCCAGGACCTCTTCCTTGGTTCTTCGCAGGATGAACGGCAGAGTCCTGTCCTTGAGCTCCTTCTGAATCATATCATCCCATGGTGACTTGATATACTTGTCCACGAACTGCTGCCAAGGCCCGAGCATTCCAGGATTGATGAACTGGAAGAGATTCCACATCTCGCCAAGATGGTTCTGCAGAGGAGTACCGGTCAATATGACCTTAGCATCACCCTTCAGAGCCATGGCACTGCGTGAGGTCCTAGTCATACGGTTCTTGATCGAGTGAGCCTCATCAAGGCATATCACATTCCAGTTCTTCCTGGTCAAGGTGTCCTTCTGAGTCACCAGGACTCCATAGGTGGTGATCACCACATCACCTTCCCTCGCACCCTCGACGAGCATCTTCTTATTCTTCTCCTTGTTGATATTTATGGCTCTAAGCGAAGGAGCGAACTTCTTCAGCTCATTCTCCCAGTTCAGCACCAGTGACTTCGGAGCAACAACCAGAGAAGGGCCCTGTTCAGCCCTGTGGAGCAAGAGCGCTATGGTCTGCACTGTCTTGCCAAGGCCCATATCATCCGCAAGGCATGCTCCCGCACCCCAGCTAGTAAGCCTTGCCATCCACTCGAATCCCTCCTTCTGGTAATCTCGAAGGGTGGCGTTCAGTGTATTAGGCACCTCGACTGGAGACTCATAGGCCTCACGCATCTGCTTTAGAAGCCCTAAGAATCCTTCATCCATCTGCGCATGGAGGCCGCCGTCATCACCTAGGATCTCCGCCAGCCTGCCGACATCGTACTTGCCGACCAACTGGCTTCCTGAAGCCTTGTCATATCCGGCAATCACGCTCTCGATTTGCTCGATATGCTTCTTTAAGGCCTCAGTCATCCTCATGTACTCATTCTCCCCTATCTGGATGTATCCCTTGTAAGGAGTTTCCCTATAGCGAGCCAGCAGGTCCTCGAACGAGCAGACAGTACCTGGAATTGCCACATTACCCTGCACCTTGAACCATTCCATCTGGGTAGATACCTGCAGATCTACATTGGCCGGAGTCATTACGCCCTTGAACTTCAGTTCCCTTCCAAGAGGCCACTCCAGAAGATATGTACTCTGATGTTCGAAGGCGAACTCAAGCAGTGTCAGCAGAGACTGTGATGTAGAAAGCTCTGCAGTCATGAAGTCGGTGAACACATCACCGATCTTCTCGCAGATGAATTCATGGAGGAGGTCGTAGTTGACCTGTTCGGCGACAAGATTCCTCTCCACGGCCATAGTCTGGCCATCCGCCTGGTCATAAATTATCTCTTCACCTTCTCCCGCCGGAAAGCGTATCTGTCCCTGAGGGAGCGGTGCAGCAAGCATCTGCACCTGATAGCTCTTGTTCTTGTCGTCAGGAGTGATGCGGATTGCGATGGTTCCTGTGCCCTTCACCGACTGGATCATATCTGCATTCATCAGGTCGCATTCCACATCCAGGATACCTTCCAGACGCTCGGCAAGAATCTTCACTTCTGCAGCAGCGTGGATGGGCAGTACCGGCGAGGAAAGGGCTCTTGTAAGCACATCCCTCTGCAGGTCATTCAGCATTATGGCATTGTACTTACCGAATTCATTTGTCGATACTATACACTTGTCCGGGATCCTCAGGTTCTTATCCAGTGATACATTCGAGGAAACGTATATCTCATGTCCTACAGTCTTGAAGCTGAGGGTCGGCATAACGACCTCTACTTCCGCAGGAATAAATGGCTTGATATATGGTTCACCGACAAAGAGACGTTCGCTCGCACCCAGTTCCTCAAAGAAGATCGATGCTTCCGGCTTGTCCACAACCCTTACCCTCATCTTGGCAGCCACCTTCCTGTCCGCCTCGTTCATGGATTCGAATCCCTCATTGAGGAACTGCTTTCGTGATACGGAGATACCGGAATCCCATGACCCATCGTCACGGCGTGTCTGCTCTACTATACTTTTAAGCCAAAGCCCGTCAAAGAAGTAGATAAGTCTCTTCTCTGCCTTCTGTCCTTCAAGTAGGTTCTTGCGGATGTCACTGAATAGAATCTGCCAGTCCTCACGTCTTCGTGTGGCATTAAGAAGCGGCTGTCCGCCAAATGCCTTCGTAAGTTCACTCTTGTTGCCTGTGCCTATCGGATAAAACGTTGACAGCTCATGTTTAAGGATGCCAAGAGATGGCATCTCCGAGGCAAGAGTATTCTCGTTGCATTTGAAGTACCCCATGAGAATGTCACCAAAGATTCTGGCAAGAGGACAGTTATCTTCCTGTATCATCGTCGTGACCTCCTTTGTCACGTATGAACCGCACTGGGCACTTTCATTCTTGGCATAGGTAAGAAGTATTCGAGTTGCGGCCAGTTTTCTTCCATAATAAACGTCCCTGTTATGAAGGAGTTTCTCCAGCTTGTCATCAACATGATCGCGTCGCCCGAATATACCTGACTTGGAACATCTGATAAGACAGATGGCGTAGAAGAATGAAAGTATCTGACTATTGAATGACCCTGGGACTTTGCAGTCTTTATCATGCTCGCGCATGGCATCGGTAAAGCACTCGAGGGACTCCCTGAGATGGTCACGATACAGGAGGTTTATAGCCTTGACTCCGTAAGACCACATTGTAGGTAGATTCTCCTTTGCCTTATCCTTGACAGGTATACCCTCTACGAAATTTCCCTCAATGAAGTACCGGTAAGCTTCGAGAACATGTTCAGCGTCAGGGGAACTTATCTTCTCCCTCTGCATCATATCCCTTACAGTATCTATGAACTCTATCGATATAGTGTTCTCCTGCATCTTGTCTTCAAGGAGCTGTTCGATCAAACGAGAAAGCTCTACGTCATTGAGAACATTGAGAAGGGCTGACTTTTCTTCTTCGATAGCGAGTTCACCGATGTAACGCTCCATGCTCAAGACATTGTCCTCACGCCCGTATCTTTGGAAATTCATTGATGGCCTCTTCATAGAGGCCGCACCTTTCCAGTTTTCTTTGGCAATCTCCTTGGCAAACTCCCATAGATACTTGGACGTCTCATAGCGGAACTGCTGCATTCTTTTGAAGGAGTCTTCCCATTGCGGGATATTCTCCATCATCACCTTCACTACCTTGAAGAAGTAGCGAGGCGCTACTTTGGTTCCATCGAGGTATGGTGTTCTCTTAAGACGCAACAGAGCCTCATTGACGTCATTGACATTGGCACGCGAACGCGAAGCGATATTCCTCAGCGCATAACTGCTGGGAATCTCGCCATGGAATGCTATGTTGCAAAGGACCTTGAAGTCCATCACACTCAGCTCCGGGAAGTGCTCTTGAAGTTGCTTTTCAGTCATAGTCAGTGATTATGTGGCAAAAGTAGTATTACATTGTGCCAAATCATGGCAATTACAAGCCTTGTATCACAATGTCTCATGATTATATATGAAACACATACATCAGTGTTACAAAGAAACACCTTGAAATATTCACTGAAAAACACAAAGCCATATGATTCCCATAGTATAAACTATAGCTACATAAAATCGTTCGGGGTAAATTCGTCAAATGGATTATAAAATTGCTGCATTGGTTCTGATTGGTCAACCACTCCCTGTCTATCTTTAACTCTAGCAGGGCTACAGATTGGTTCTGAGTTCATGGCAGATTCATAAAATGTTGGCTGCACATCCTCAAACTTCATTAGATGTCCCACATATCTCATTTCTACAGAGCCTACCTGACCGTTCCTGTTTTTGGCAAAGATCACTTCTGTTTTCGCCTGCTCATCAGGATCCTCAGCAAGTCCTATCAATCCTGGACGGTGAAGGAAGACCACGATATCCGCATCCTGCTCGATGGATCCGGAATCCTTAAGGTCACTGAGCACCGGCTTGCCGTTACTTCCCATGCGGCTCATCAGGTTTCTGTTCAACTGCGCAAGAGCTATGATAGGAATGTTAAGTTCCTTAGCAGTAGTCTTGAGGGTATTGGAAATCTCCGTCACCTCTTGCACTTTTGAGAATCCTCCAACCTGCGGTTTACCCGAATGCATTAACTGGAGGTAATCAACAAAGATTATCTTTACTCCTTTCTCCCTTACGAGTCTTTTAGCCTTTGTAACGAATTCAGTCAAAGTTATACCAGGGGTCTCATCTATGTACAATGGAGCCTTGCTTATTTTCCCTGCACTCTGTTCCAATATCTGCCACTCATTAGGCAATAACTTTTGTTTCCCCTTGAGCTTATCAGATGATATGCCCGATTGCGTTGCAATCAATCGCTCCATTAACTCCATGGTTGTCATCTCAAGAGAGAAGAAGCCCACTGGTTCATTGTAACCCACAGCAGCATTCCTTGCTAGATTGAGAGCAAATGCAGTCTTACCAACTGATGGACGTGCCCCTAAAATAATAAGGTTACCTGGCTGCCATCCCATGGTAAACTGATCCACCTTGTGGAATCCCGAGTGAACGCCTGTTATTCCTGTAGAGTGCTGACTACGTTCGATTCTTTCCATAGATAGGTTAATGACCTCTGACACATGCTTATAGGGATTCTTGAGGTTACCCGCTATAGCATTATATACATTATCCTGCGCAGTTGTTACCAGATCATCCACAGGTATGCTCGGGTCAAAGGCATTCTTGAGGATTCCATAAGAAGCCTCTATGAGATTTCGTTGTATGGCCTTCTGCTGCAGAATTCTTACGTAGTATTCAACATTGGCTCCCGTTCCCACCTGTTGGGTCAATGCGGCTAGTCTTGCAGGACCACCAACGTCATTGAGTGTTCCCTTCTGCTTCATCTTGTCAACAACCGTCAACATGTCAATCGGCGAACGCTCATTAAAGAGTTCATACATTGATTCAAAGATTGCCTTGTGCCTGCCGTCATAGAATGACTCAGGCTTAAGAAGGTCCATTGACTGATCTACACTGTCAGTGTTAACCATCATTGCGCCTAGAACGGCCGCTTCAACATCAATTGCCTGAGGTGGTACATTACCAATTTCAGTAGCTGCAGAAGTCAGATTATCAACATTCTTCCGCCTGTAATTTCGTTTCTTTTCCTGTGTCATTTTCGCTAATTTTTCCCACAAAATTATAAGATAAAACCGCATAAAAGTGGCAAGTGTATATCTATTGGATAAGTTTTATAATCTGCTGAATATCTGCAATATAGCATGTTAATAATAACTATTATTCAGATGTTAATATGTCAATAACTTTTTGTGGTCAAATCTTTGGAAGTTTAGCTATCTCTACTATTTTAGAGCAGGAAAATCTTATAGATTTAATTTTGTTTCTCTAACTGAAAACGTAATATAAGGATATGCCAGTACATGTTTGTTTACATGCTGATTATAAGATATAAATAAGATTCACATTTCGCCTATTGCCACATTAGAGAAATGCTAGAATCGCATAAAGGGCAGCCGAACATTCTGCCGCCATTTTACAATTCTCAGCGAGTGTAAAATACTACTCATAGGATATTTAAATAGAAAGAATGATATAATTTCACCAATCCTCTTCCCTGTTCTCTAAATATACTTAGACAATTTTTCACCCAATTTTCCGATTCTCTCGTAAGTTACTTTTCCACATAACCAGTCAGTGAATCGCCCCCACTTCCTGTACAGAAAATTGAACATCAGGTAAGCAGGCACCTGTGAAAGCGAACGAGGAATCCTTCTGAGGATATTCTTGAAACAATATACCTGATCATATATCCACAGATATCCGGCATATAGCTCTTCCGGAGTCATATTCTTAGGCTGCATCACGACATGGGCTGTATCATAGAGACCAAGGTCTCGCGTCAGCAATCTACCCTCGCTCTCCATCTGCTTATGCAGGGCCGTTCCCGGATACGGTGTGAGAATATGAGATGTGACAGTCTCTATCCTATTCCTTACAATCCAGTCCAGCGTTGCCTGGAATGTTTCCTTGGTATCGCTGTCAAGACCGAAAACGAAGCTTGCATTGATCATTATCCCGCGCTTGTGGATTTCCTCGACCGCATATTCGTATTTAGCGACATCGTTCTGCACCTTGTGAACACCACTGACTGATGAGGGGTTGATGCTTTCAAAACCAATGAATAGACCCTTGCATCCCGAATCCTTCATTTCATCCAGCAGGCCAGGGATATTCACAACGTTTATAGACACGGCTGCATTCCAACGGATACCTGATTTCTTCAGTTCGGCCATAAGCTCTCGTGTCCATTTGAGATTACCGATGAAGTTGTCGTCAATGAACATCACATGCTTGACTCCCGATGCCCTTACCTCTGAAAGGACATCTTCCACAGGTCGATTCACATACCATCTTTCCTTGGAGCTGTTGTAGCAGAAATCACACCGGAAAGGACATCCCCTGCTGGTATGGAAAATGTTACGATATAGATAGTCCCCTTTAGGCATAAGGTCATATGCAGGAGGAACTATCTTGTCACCGCTGAACGAGTGAGGGCAAGTATATATTCGTTTAAGAGTCCCTTTCTGAAGATCTTCCATGATATCATGCCATGTACCTTCGGCCGCACCTATACAAACAATCAGACCTTCTTTCTCAGGGATTTCATCTGGGGCAGTTGTCGGAAGAATCCCTCCAAGCACTACAGGAATCCCTCTGTCCAGATATGTTTCAGCTATTTCCAGAGACCTTGGCAATGAATCGACATTGACGGAGATTCCAACGATATCCGGACAGTCAGTCATATCAACAGCACGCACATTCTCGTTTTCGACGACAACATCAAATTGGTCTCGGAACATTGCCGCAATCGTATAGAGTCCCAATGGAGGAGACATCCTGTTCTTCAGGTGCGTATCCATCGGACGCATATGCATCAAAGGCTGTATGAGTTTGATCTGTGTCATTTACATTTGAACGGGTAAGGCGTCTGCTCTGTTCTCTTGTAGGTTGTATTATACTTGCTTTGATTCTTATGAGGGACTGTCTTCGGGCTCCGGACCAGAGGATTAGGTAAGACGCAGGCTATGCATACGGCCTGGTGGGTGTTCAGCTTGGCTGCACTCCTGTCAAAATACTTCTGAGCGGCTGCCTCTACGCCATAAATGCCTTTACCCATTTCCGCGATATTAAGGTAAACCTCCATAATCCTTTCCTTGCTCCAGAACAGCTCGATCAATACAGTATAATAGGTCTCAAAGCCTTTTCGCCACCAGCTATGGCCGCAGAAGGTAAAGCAGTTCTTGGCCACCTGCTGAGATATGGTACTGCACCCTCGTATCTTCTTTCCCTGCTTCTTATGCTCATTCTTCATCTTTAAGAGCTCCTTGACGTCAAAGCCCCAGTGTTCCATAAATCGTCCATCCTCAGAGGCTAAGACTGCCCTTACCATTACTGGTGAAATATCCTCAATATCTACCCATGTACGATTATTCCTATAATCCTTCTGCTCAATGTTCTGAAGACTACGCTTGAGCATGAGAGGAGTCCACTTTACTGGAACGAACTTATACAGCATGACCCATGACAGGCTCAGTGCTATGAAACCTATCATGATCTTGATGAGAAGTCTTGAAATTCGCTTTAGCATGTTTCAAAGATAGTGATTTATCTCAATGGCAATACACACTTGGGTATTTCATCATCAATCGTAGTATGCCCACAACACGATATCCTGCGGCATGGTCTTAAGCCAGTCAGAAAGCTCATGGTATCTGAAAAACGGCATTCCGAAGCATCCCAAAGTCAGTGGGCCTATGGTGGGGTGGATTAGGATTCCACGTGAAAGAGCGTTGGAATTACTTTTATCCAATCCATGCACCTCGAAGGCAGGCACTGGTCTTCTGTACATATTCCTGTTTCTGCCGACTCTATAATGGCCCAATGAGGAGCAGTGGCTGCCAGGGTTATTGCTGAAATCTCCTCTGAATACCGTGCTTTCTCCACCAGATCCATGAGCACAGAGACTCTTCATGATTACCTTTTCCTTGTTGAAGTCATATACAAATAACCTTTTCTGAAAAGAATGTCTGCCGTAGTCTACAAGGATCCCGTAATCTGCATTATATCCGTTGTCAATGCAATAAGCCTTCAGTTCCTGTGCCTTGGAAGTTATGTCTGCGGGCCTGATATTGCTGAGAATCAGCACAGACACAAACAGACAGATTATGGAGAAAACGGAAATGCCCAGAAACTTAATTGCTTTCTTCATCGGCAATACTCTTTTTGAGCCTGTTTGCCTCCATCAGGCCTGATGCCAGCTTGGATATATTCATCAGAAAGGAAACCGGGAAACAAAAACCGACCAGAATAAACAGGACGCCCAAAATGAAGAGGAACATATCTTCGATGGGCGTGTGTGAAAAGATGCTCATATCTATACCAAACGCACCGGTAAAACAGGCGATGATGCCTATGATTGCTAGAGCCGCCAGTGAAATGGCTCCAGTCCTTGTAATCTTTTGTTCAATGTTTTGTAGCTTCATAATAGTAGTATTATTTACATAGTATATTCATAAAAGCTCAAGTTCGACCTGGTCTTCAACTCTGCATTTTTAATGTATCCTGTCCTCACGGCATGATTGATATAGTACTTGCCTTCTTCAATCTTTACAATGATGGCAGCGTGGTAGGCCCTGCCTGTCTTGGAGTCATGTTGGATGACTAAATCTCCAGCCTTAGGTTGGGTCGTTTTCCGGAAATTCCATTTCTCAGGATTCTTTATAAAATCTTCGCAGTTGGAACAAGTGTGGTATTTATTGTAAAAAGCTGTAACGGTGTTGATGCACGGTTTGAACTCCTTTCCTGAAATTGTCATATATATACGTCCAGGTAGCGAAGCATTACTAGCGAACAGGAAGTTCCTGTTTGGCTCAGTGGCTTCTTCAGCTGCTTGTAAATAATTGCCATTGTGCATGTATGAACAACTGGTTGCACCAAGCAAGATGGTCATAGTTAAAATTAACAGATTCTTTTTCATGACTTCTTCGGATTTCTTCTAAAAAGACTAACAATGAACAGGATTATTCCCCATGTGATAAGTATCATATATGCAACGATTAATGCAGACAAGACAAATATGCCTTCTGATTCTTCTACTTCATAAGTCGTAACGAAGCGGTCCTCAGAGATAGTACAAGAAACGAGATAGAGGCCATCTATACCACCCTCATCCAAATACATGTAATATCCTTCATCACTGTTCTTGCTCCAATGTATACTGTCAGATAGGCATAGCTCATCCATTTTTTTGATGCTTTCCTCTGAAATCTCCTCTGTGAATCGTCCTTTGTGAACAAACATGTCCCATCTGGATCCCCCTAAATCATCCATTGTCTGCACAGAGGCAATATCCGGCAAGTCAACCTTTACAATCTTCTCTATGCTATAAGGGTCTGCAGCTAAATCATGGTGTGAAGGATATATTATCATCACAGCAAAAGTTACTATTGTGACAGCTATTATTGCCGCCCAAGCCCATCCGTATATTTTCAATGGCCTTTTCATATTATGATTATTTATCTTATTGCTTTATACAGATCCACCGGGGCTACAGCATATTGATCCATCGAAATACCTCGCTTGTCCATCAGCTTTCTGACCTGCGGAACACGCGCGAATAGAAAGCTCGAAACCTTTCTCGGCTCGCACAGTTCGATTCCCTGGTCCTTATATATGAGCCATACGAGTTCAGAGCAGTACATCTTACCATTATCGAACTTGAACTCAAGGTCATAAGGCATACCTATGTACTTGGAGTACTTAATTGGCTGCTGCAGTTTCTGAGCTGGCCGCTTGACAGTCCAGTTCTCATTCTTTGCTGCTCCTATGAAGCTTGAGAATGGAGTCAGACGGACTGTCTTTGAAGCCTCAAGCACCTTCAAGCCTTCCGGGGTATTAACGATAACACCGCAATGGGTCCACTTTGACATTGTGCCGACCTTGATATATGGCGACTGTGATGACCGGCTCTCGATAAATACGACATCCCCTTCCTGGAGATCTGTGATGTCAGTGCTGTTGCTGCACGAAGTCAGCAACAGCACTGAGATAAGAACATACATCCATCTCATGGCCTATAGTCCGAAAATTGAGTCAAACTCAGAACGGGTATAGTTCTCGACTACGATGGTATGACCTCCGCAAGTGAACTTAAGGTCGACTCCATCATCCGTCTTGATCGGACGGATTGCAACACCTTGATAGGTGAAGGCCTTTGTGCCGGCTGCCTCGATTCGTGGAGCAACATCCTTGTAGCTTGCGACACAGATGTCCTTGACCTTCTGAGGCATGAGGTTGTAGATGGTCACCAGAGTCTTGGTGTCGAAGTCGATACTCTCATCTGAGCCAGCGATTGTGGCAGTAACCGATGATGAGAAATTGTCTGCAGGAATGCTAGCGACAGTTGCAGAAACGCAAAGAACAGTGATGAGCGAAATGATCGCTGCAAAAAAGATTTTCTTCATAATGTTGAAAATTTAGAGTGTTATTGAATTGTCTTCACTCTATAATGTAGCAACGAAGAAAAGGTAATCAAATCTGCGTAATCAAATCAATCGATCAGTCTTATTTACGCATAAACGGATATGGGGTCTGCTCCGTTCTCTTGTAAGTTATATTGTACTTGCTCAGATTTTTTTGGGGAGCTGTCTTAGGACTGCGGACCAGAGGATTTGGTAATACACAGACGATGCTTACTGCCTGGTGGGTGTTCAGCTTTGCTGCGCTTCTGTCAAAGAACGTTTGAGCAGCTGCCTCCACACCAAAGACTCCTTTACCCATCTCCGCTATATTCAGATATACTTCCATTATCCTTTCCTTACTCCAAAGGAGTTCGATAAGAATGGTATAATAGGTTTCAAATCCTTTTCGCCACCAGCTGTGGCCGCAGAAGGTGAAGCAGTTCTTTGCAACCTGCTGGGATATGGTGCTGCAGCCACGGATCTTC
Source organism: Bacteroidia bacterium (assembly GCA_021153285.1). Lineage (GTDB taxonomy): Bacteria > Bacteroidota > Bacteroidia > Bacteroidales > UBA932 > Cryptobacteroides. Next base: position 3,028 of record JAGKTT010000021.1, on the reverse strand, counting down.
TTGCCCTTGGTCTCGTGCTCTTTCTTCATTTTCTTAAGCTCGAGGACATCAAATCCCCGATGCTCCATAAAGCGTCCGTCCTCAGAGGCTATGACAGCCCTTACCATAACAGGTGAGATATCCTCGATATCAACCCAAGTACGGATGTTCTTATATTCTTTCTGCTCTATGTTCTGAATGCTTCGTTTGAGCATAAGAGGTGTCCACTTGACAGGGACGAACTTATATAACAAAACCCACGACAGACTTAATAAAATGAAGCCTATCGTGATTTTGATGAAAATTCCTGAAATCCATTTAAACATTCAGCAAAGTTAGTGATTTATCTCAATGGCAGCACATTCAGATCGGCACATCCTACTCCCCGGACGAGAGCCCTGTCAGTGAACTGCCACATATGCCATCTGTTCCAGCTGGGTCGCGAGACTCCGTAGTTTGCGACCCAGACAGGATACTTCTGCGTGATTTCAGTAGAAAGGATATTATTGAGATAGTGAGGATTAGCATATATGATTGGTTTTCGACCGTAATGTTTCTCTATTATCTGAAGCCACTCCAGAGCCCGTTTGTTGATTGCCTCTGCCGGCAGGCCATCTGTCTTCTCGACATCCAGTATCGGCGGAAAATCTTCTGGGCCGATATCTCCAACTTGGCTGATATAATTTTTAGCCTGCACTTCCGCATCCTTTCCTGGTCTGAAAAAGTGATAGGCGCCTCTCTTATAAGTGAACTTATCCGCTTTCTCCCATCGACGCTTGAACCTCCAGTCCCTGAAGCTCTCCCCTTCTGAAGCCTTCATGATCACATAATCAATCCCGGTCTCTTTAGCCGCATTCTTCTTTTTCCAGACAGTCCTTCCATTATGGTCTGTGTAGACCTTCAGATTCTTCCAAAAGACGAACGGCTGATGATGCGAAATGTCAATACCATAACTCCAATCACCTTTTGGAAGATTTACTCCTTCTGTCATGAACGAGAGTTGATCTTTTATGATATCGACGTTCAATGGAGCATCCATATATTCACGGCACATCTTGTCAGCATATCTGAAACCAAGAAAACCTAATATAAATGTAGTTATGACAAGTATCCAAATAAATCTTTTCATATTCATCTTCGGGTCGTTATATGGAAGCAGCTTTGGCTTGTTTCATATCTGACATAGCAGAGTTTTTCATTACGAAGGTCACGAAGCACTTCCGCGAGTACCTTTTTAAGCTCTACCCTATCCGTGTTCAGATTGAGCCCGACAGGGACGAAGTTCCTGTATGAGACATCGAAAGTCGTTGCATATCTATGAGCGGAGTTCTTCACCGCAACATTATTCCTCTTCATCAATCGTTCGACATCTTCATCAGTTCTCAGAATTGATGTGACCACGATCTTATGGTCGCATAGTCCCTTCGAATCCAATGAATCCCTAAAATTTCTTCCTATTTCTGCAAGTATGTCTGCAGCATTTCCTGTGAGATATGGGATAGAGTGACCCATAGGAGCAAGCTGATAATCTCGGCAACTGGTAACCTTGACCAGGTTTCCCGACTTGATTGCGTGCTTAGCAGCAGCCCTGTCCTTGATAGGAGAAATGCCATATTTTTTAGCGGCTCCTATCTGTAGTTTCTGCATATCATTGAAATAGGTACTATAGTTCTCATGACCAGGTTCTGTGTGGAGATCAGGAAAAACATACTGATAAACTCGTGCCGCTCCGACCGCGATTATGGATATAGCCATTGCAGAAAGACATAATCTTCGGATAAGTTTCATTTTCCCTTTGCATATCCTCGCCCAAATCAGCCATAGCAGACAGATAGAAACTACAATAAGTAAGCACGGTTTTATGGCAATATCCCAACCTAGCTGAAGTGTATCAATTGGGTTACTGATAATCCAATTCATATGTACCGGTTTAGTCAAAATAGATGTCAACATGATCACAGTAGCCATCCTTCGGGTTATTCATCTCCTGCATCCTCCAGTATCTCCTTTGGCCGGCTACTGTAAAGTTATATGTTCCTTTACGTTTAACGGGTTTGCCATCATTGATATGCTCTACGCAAGTAATGATCTGGCCATTGAATTGCAGATGAAGAGGATTGAGTACAGTAAGGGTACCGTACATTTCCAAATAGTCCCCATTTGTCTTCGACGTCTGTCCTCCTTTGACATAAAGAATATTGTCTGCTCCATAGGATATTGAGACAGAACCAAAGTCTTTCCAGGAAATCCACTGAAGGCTGCACATATGCTTCCCGAGAATATTCTTGATAAAGGTTTCCCTTTGCTGGTCAGTCATTATATAATGACCTTCTTCATCCTGCTTGAGATCTGCCAGCTTAATGCCGAAGTATTCCTCCCTCAATTCTCCTCTGTTAGCATCATATGCAAATATCTCAGGATCGTAAATCTGAGGTTCTGCAGGCTCTTCGTAGGCAGCCTGTTCCCTAATCATATAATCTTCAGCGCTCAAGAGACCTAGGCAGGTAATCGCGGCCAATGCCGATAGGGTTATCATGACCAAAATTATAACTTTTACAATCTTCATGTCTACTCAGACTTATAGTTATGAAATACTGTTTATATAGATTTTATCTGGGTGTTCTCCAAGTACATCGTGAGTCACGTTACAGATCCACACAAGATCCGTGTCAAGTGATGATTCCACCTTATATGTCGCTCCACACGAATCGTGTTCTATCTGTGTCAAGATGGCGAACGGGAAGTCGCATGGTTCTATATCCAAATCAAGAGTGACTTCAGGAGAGTTCAGGAACCTTGATATCTCTTCCAAAAGAGTATCCGCCCCGCAGACCATCTCGTTCTCCTCAAGTGTATGGTTGGGTACGTCAGCGTACCATCGGGAATTAAGTTTAAAAAATCGTTGTCTCATTTTAATCGTGTATATCATTGCTGTCCGGTAAAAGTTCCAGACGATTATTATAAAGTTTAACAATTAAAACAAACTTGGTTCGGTAGAACCATCAAGTTCATTGACAATATTGTAGTTAGGTTTTGCAAAGAGGTCTTT
>JAGKTT010000070.1 GCA_021153285.1 Bacteroidia bacterium | reverse complement strand
TGCAGGTGTTCACTTCGGACACTTGGCGAGGAAATGGAACCCTAAGATGGCACCATACATCTTTGACCAGAAGAACGGTATCCATATCATCGACCTGCATAAGAGTATAGTTAAGATCGAGGAGGCTGCAAATGTACTCAAGCAGCTTGCGCGCTCAGGCCGCAAGGTCCTCTTCGTTGCAACAAAGAAACAGGCAAAGGAGATCGTTGCTGAGAAGGCAGCATCTGTAAATATGCCATACGTGACAGACTCCCATCAGCACTTTTCGTAGTAGACGTACAGAAGGAGATGAACGCCGTTAAAGAGGCAAATCGTCTTAACATTCCGGTTATCGCTATGGTTGATACTTGTTGCGATCCTACTCCGATTGATTATGTGATTCCGGCAAATGACGATGCAGCAAAGTCTATCGCTTACATTATGGAAGCACTTTGCGGCGCAATCAAAGAGGGATTGGACGAAAGGAAGCTCGAGAAGGAGAAAGAGGCTCCAGAGCAGGCTGAGGAGAAGCCAGCAGGCAAGAAGCTCCGCGCTCGCAAGGGCGGAAAGCCAGCAGAGGAAGTTGCTGAGACTCCAGCAGAGTAATTTAGTGTAACACTTTAAACATCTATTGAAAATGGAGATTAAAGCAGCTGACGTAGCAAAGCTTCGTCAAATGACAGGCGCAGGTATGATGGACTGCAAGAAGGCACTCGTAGAGGCTAACGGCGACTATGAGAGAGCAAAGGAAATCATCCGCGAGAAAGGTAAGCTCGTAGCAGCTAAGCGTGCTGACCGTGAGACTTCAGAGGGTGCTGTAATCGCTAAGGTAAATGGCGAGAAGGCTATCGTTATCGGACTCGGTTGCGAGACTGACTTCGTGGCAAAGAACGCTGAGTTCCAGGCAGCACAAGATCACCGGCAAGCTCGCTGCTGTTGTTGGTTTCAACAAGGCATTCGACGAGCAGACTGCAAAGGGTGTTGCAATGCAGGTAGCTTCAATGAATCCGGTAGCTGTTTCAGCTGACTCAGTTCCACAGAACGTGATCGATACTGAGCTTAAGACTGCTGAGCAGAAGACTAGAGAGGAGCTCGTACAGAAGGCAGTAGATGCAGCTCTTACAAAGGCTGGCATCAATCCTGCACACGTTGACAGCGAGGCTCACATCGAGTCTAACCAGTCTAAGGGCTGGATCACAGCAGAGCAGGCAGAGCAGGCTCGTGAGATCATCAAGACCGTTTCTGCAGAGAAGGCTGCAAACCTTCCTGAGCAGATGGTAGCTAACATCGCCAAGGGTCGTCTCCAGAAGTTCTTCAAGGAGCAGACTCTCGAGGAGCAGGGCTATCAGATGGGTGACGGCAAGACTGCAGTGAAGGATGTGGTTAAGGCAGCAGATGCTGAGGCTAAGATCCTTACATTCAAGAGACTCTCACTCGCTGACTAATTTCGGATCAGAAATATCCATATAAAGAATGGCCATCGGTAATCCCGGTGGCCATTTTTTTATATTAAGAAAAATTAAAAACACATAAAAAAGAGAAATGGAAGTCCTGGATGAAGTTGTTGGTAAAGACAGCTCCCCTGCAAGAGTAGAATACGATGCAAAACTGCAAGGATAGCCCAAAATCTGACTCAGGAAGAATTCGATACGGCCAGAATCTTACCTTGAACACCATTATCCGTGCATTTAAAGCGCTGGACATTTCAGTCAATCTTGAAATCGCAGGCTCCGCCAAAGTACCTCTCTGTTGATTTATGATTATTTTTGAAGTTCTTCGATCTGCTCAAGGATTTCTGTGGCCTTCCGGACGACTTTCTTATTGATGCGGAAACCGGCGATACCTCCGATGATACCTCCGATAGCGGCTCCGCAGTAGAATCCGATTGCCATAGATGAGTCCAGGTCCAGGGTCTTTGTCATCTCATACATCATCAAGCCAAACCAGATTACAAGCATAGGTATGGCGATCTTGTACCAGTTCTGGTAATGTGTCTTCAGCTTACTCAGATAACCGGCGGTTTCTATAAGGTTACCTTTCGAGAAATCCATCTTGTTCAGATGAATCTTCTGAACAATGGTCAATCCTAGGCATACGGCGAGCATTGTGGCTGTTAAAATAATGAAGCCGATCGAGCATCCTTGCCAATAAAAGAACCAAGTGGTATATGCCAGAGCAAATATACCGAGGCCGATTGTGATTGTAACCGTCCTGTTGATGTCCGACATCTTTGACTTCATCGAGCGGCGGATATGCTGGTCATTGATGATGACCTGCTTGTCGAGCTTCTCCTTCAGTGCCCCGATCTGTGCACGCATCTGCTCGAGCTCATTTGATACTAATGTGCTGTTTTCCATCTCTGTGCTATTTTTCATCTGACATATTCCTGAGCTGTTCCTTGATTCTGAAAAGACGGACTGAAACATTCTTGGCAGTGATTCCGACTATGGCTCCGATCTCATCGTAGCTGAGGTTTTCAAGCCACAGGAGGACGATGGCCCTGTCGAACGGACCGAGCCTGCTGATGCGGTTCTGAAGCATTCTGATCTGTTTCAGATCTTCTGCAGAATCGTCGAAGAGATTGATGTCCATATCCAGAGGGAGGAATTCTCCGCGACGCTTCTTCTTTCGGTCGGCCGAGATACAAGTGTTTAGGCTGACGCGGTAAATCCAAGTCCTCGCGCTGCTCTCCCCGCGGAATCCGGCGAATCCCTTCCATAGATTCACAAGGATGTCCTGAAAAAGGTCCGCAACCTCCTCCTCATCCTTCGAGAACATATAGCATACAGTATAGATCGTGCCCTTATGCTCTCTTATGATCCGCGAAAAATCAAGTTCCAATGAGTCCATTTCTTTTCAGTTTTGTCCATTAGACGCAGGATACAGATGAAAACTACAGAAAACGGGCTTATTCTTCGTATGGCTCGTTGAATGGCATCAGAAATGGATTGGTCATTCTTTCTGTGGCAATTTCCGAGCAAGGACCGTGGCCTGGAATGACCTTGGTGTCACCTTCAAGGTGCAGCAGCTTGGTGAATATGCTTTCCATTATCCTGTCATAATCACCGCCAGGGTGGTCTGTGCGGCCGATTGCTCCGGCAAAGAGGGTGTCTCCGCTGAAAAGTACTTTTTCTGCACGTTCCAGATAACATACACCTCCCACAGTATGCCCAGGAGTCTCGATGACTTCAAAACGAAGATTTCCCACTTCAATGACAGAGCCTTCGCAAATGTCAGCTGTCTCGAATGCTTCCGGCATCGGAGTTCCGAAGCAGCGGCAGAAATACTCGTTATTTTCCAAAGTGAACTTGTCCGCAGGATGCATATATACAGGAAGTCCGCCGAAATGACGGGACAGTTCTGCTGTTCCAAGGATATGGTCGAAATGTCCGTGTGTGAGCATTATGCACACAGGCTTCAGGTTCTTGCGGGAAACCGTATCCAGAAGTTCCTTCATCTCCACGGTAGAAATGCATCCGGGGTCGATGAATGCGCAGTTTCCTTCGCTATCCCAGACAATGCTGCAGCGTGTCTGAAAGCTGTTGAATGTGAATTCTTCTAAGTGTATCATTCAAAAAAATCATTTAAAACACACAAATTTACATTAAAAATTAGTATGTTTGCTAATTATTAGGGTGGAAACTGCTTTGAAACATAAGAAAAATGGCTTCAAAACGGTTTCATTGCCTATGCAGTACGAAAACTAAAACAAACAATAATATGCATATTGCTATCGCTGGTAATATCGGCAGCGGAAAGACTACTCTGACAAAGATGCTTGCTGCCCATTACGGATGGACTCCTAAGTTCGAGTCTGTAGACTATAATCCATATCTTGCTGATTTCTATGAAGATATGGAGCGCTGGTCATTCAATCTTCAGGTTTACTTCCTTAACAAGCGTTTCAAGGATGTGGTGGATATATCCAAGGAGGATACTGTGATAATCCAGGACCGTACAATTTACGAGGATGCAAGGATATTTGCTCCGAATCTTCACGGAATGGGTCTTATGAGCACAAGGGATTTCGAGAATTATTCAGATCTTTTCGACCTTATGATGTCTCTTGTCAATCCACCTGATCTCCTTATCTACCTCAAAAGCTCGATTCCGAATCTCGTAAGCCAGATTCAGAAGAGAGGACGCGAATATGAGAAGAGCATCCGTATCGATTATATTACCGGTCTGAACGAACGTTATGAAAACTGGATCAAGGATTACAAGCATAATCTGCTTGTCCTTGACGTCGACCGCATAAAATTCGAAAACCGTCCGGAAGATTTCCAGGAAGTCATCGATAAGATCGATGCCGAACTCTTCGGACTTTTCCCGAATGAAAAATAATGAACCGGGCTTTCTTTACAAGAAGCTCTTGTACTAATCTAAACATTAGAAATATGGCTGAAAGATTAACTATCATCGACTTTGTCGAGAAATATGTTGCCAAGTTCTCCAAGAATCCTTTCCTCTGGGAAAAGAATCTTGATACTAATGTGTGGGAACCTACAACGTATGAAGAGACTCTGGCAAAGGCAAAGCGTATTGCTGCCGGACTTATGGCTCTGGGTGTCCAGAAAGGCGAAAAGGTCTCCTATCTGAGCGAAGGTCGTGATCTCTGGGTGATCGGAGAACTCGGCGTCCTCTATGCAGGAGCTGTCAATGTGCCTCTTTCCATCAAACTTGGTGAGACTAATGATCTTGTGTTCCGTGTAAAACATTCTGACTCAAAGTATATCATTACATCCAAGTTCCAGCTTCCGAAGATCAGGGCGATTCTTCCTCACTGTCCGATGGTCGAGAAGGTCATTCTCTTCGATCAGGTGCCTGACAAGCAGGAAAATGAAATATATCTTGACGAGATCATAGCAATGGGTGACAAGTTCCTTGCGGAGAATGAGGAGCAGTTCATCCAGAGATACAAGTCAATCGGTCCTGATGACTATGCCAACATCAGCTACACATCAGGAACCACAGCAGATCCGAAGGGTATCCTTCTGACTCACAGAAATTATACAGCCAATGTCGAGCAGGCTCATTCCGTTATCGGCGTCGAGCCGGAAGACAAGATGCTCATCATCCTCCCGCTTGACCACTGCTTCGCTCACGTGGCAGGATTCTATACAATGATGTCTTACGGTGCATCCTTCGGTACTGTACCTTCTGGAAAGTCCGGCAAGGAAGCTCTGAGAAATATTTCTCCAAGTATCCAGGAGTTCAAGCCGAATGTTATGCTTTCGGTCCCTACTCTTGCCAAGAATTTCAAGAAGAGTATCGAGACTTCGATTGCCAAGAAGGGCAAGACTATCGAAAAGCTTTACAACTTCGCTCTAAAGAATGCCATCGCATATAATAAAGAGGGATATAATAAGGGTACTCAGTTCGTGGACATCTTCCGCAAGCCTCTTATGCTCCTTTTTGACAAACTTATCTTCAAGGCTGTACGTCAGGGACTTGGCGGCAATATGAAGTTCTTTGTCGGTGGAGGCGCACTTCTCGATATTGACCTTCAGAGATATTACTATGCCATAGGTATTCCGATGTATCAGGGATACGGTCTTTCGGAGGCGACCCCTATCATTTCTGCAAATTCTCCTGCAAAGCATATCTTCGGATCTTCAGGAAAGATCGTTTCTCCTATGGAGATCAAGATTCTCGATGCCGATGGCGTAGAACAGCCTTACGGTGTGAAGGGTGAGATCTGCATCAAGGGTGAAAATGTGATGGCAGGATATTGGAAGAACCCTAAATCTACAGCTGATACCATCGTGGACGGCTGGCTCCATACCGGAGATATGGGTTATATGCGTGACGCCGAGATGCTTTATGTCGTAGGTCGTTTCAAATCACTCCTTATCGCTGCAGACGGTGAGAAGTATTCGCCGGAGGGAATCGAAGAGAATCTCGTGGAGAGCTCGAAATATATCGACGGAGCCCTTCTTCACAACAGTCAGGACCCTTATACCATCGCTCTTGTCACCCCTAACAAGGAGGCTCTGAAGGCTTATGCCAAGGAACAGGGTCTCGATCCATCGACCCGGGAGGCAAAGGTGAAGATGCTTGAACTTCTTCAGAATGAAGTCAATATGTATCGCAAGGGTGGCCGTCTGGAAGGAATGTTCCCGGAAAGATGGCTTCCTGCAGCAGTCTGCGTGCTTCCAGAGCCTTGGACTGAGCAGAATCACTTCCTTAACAGCTCGATGAAGGTAGTTCGAGGAAGAGTGGAGGAAGCTTATAAGGCCAATATGGAATTTGCATACACTCCGGAGGGAAAGAATATCGTCAATGATATGAACCTCGCCTCACTATAGGGATTCTGATTCCTGACAATATCATCAAGCTCTCCGGCTATGAAACCGGAGAGCTTGATTTTTTGATGGAGCTTATCGCTCTTTTTCAAAGTATTCTTTCCCGACTCCACAGGCCGGACATACCCATTCATCAGGAATTTCTTCGAATGGAGTTCCGGCTGCTATCCCGCTTTCCGGATCTCCTTCAGCAGGGTCATATACCCAGCCGCAGGTAATGCATACATATCTGACCATATTCTCAGTTGTCAAGACATCTTCGTGCATTCTTTTAGCCACCTTCTTCCAGTTTATCAGGCCCCAGCATCTGTCGATGAATTCTCCTCTTCTGTTGCGATAATCTATGTAGTAGGCGTGTTCCCATACATCGATGGTCATCAGAGGCTTGTATCCTGCACGCATCGGATTGCCGGCGTTGGACTCCTTTATGATATGCAGCCTGCCCGCATTGTCCTGTGCGAGCCAGGCCCAGCCTGATCCGAAGATTTCCGTTGCGGCTTTTTTGAATCTTGCCTTGAATTCTTCGACTGATCCGAAGTCGCGGGTAAGTGCGAACTCGAGTTCTGGCGGTATATTGACCGGCTCGGGGATGAGTGTATCAAAGAAGAAAGTGTGATTCCATACCTGTGCCGCATTATTGAATACCGGTCCGGTCGTGGTAAGAATCAGCTGTTCCAGAGTCTCGTCTGCATAAGAAGTGCCCTCTGTCAGGCGGTTCAGATTATCTACATATGTCTGCAGATGCTTTCCATAATGATATTCGATGGTCTGCTGACTCATAAACGGCTCCAGTGCGTCCATTGCGTACGGGAGCGGGGGAAGTGTAAAGATCATATTGCTCTGTTTTAAAATTCGTCGACATAGCCGATATCAATTATCAGACCAGTGTAGATCGGACGTAATAGCTTGGAATTTTAAACAAATGCTTGGAGTTTTGTTTTAAATCATTATCTTTGCGTCAGACATCAGAAATTTATTTTCGTGTCTATTTGTTAAGTTCGTTTTATATACGGCAGGGTTCCTTGGGGAGGGAACCCTGCTAATTTTATGCTGATTCCCATACTAGCTCCTATCGGTGTTATCTGGAAACAGGCCCCTGGTGTAGAAGGTTCGAACTTCTGGGGTATGATGGGTAATATGATGAACTTCCTTGCATATGCCTTTATGGGTATTCCTGCAGGTAAACTTATCACTAAGATCGGCTATAAGAAGACTACTCTTATCGGTGTCGGCGTAGGTCTTGTCGGTGTATTCGTACAGTTCCTCTCAGGAAAGATTGGCGTAGGAGCTACTCTCGCAGGTCTTCCGGCAAACTTCTTCGTATATCTCCTTGGAGCATTCATCTGCGGATTCTCTGTATGTATCCTCAACACTGTGGTCAACCCTATGCTCAACCTCCTCGGTGGCGGTGGAAACAGAGGTAACCAGCTTGTTCAGATCGGAGGTACCTTCAACTCCCTCCTCGGAACTCTTACTCCTATGCTCGTAGGTGCACTCGTAGGTTCTGTTACAAAGGATACTGTAATCACAGATGTAAACCTTGTTCTCTATATGGCAATGGGTGTATTCGCCGCTACATTCGTGATCCTTACATTTGTTCCGTTCGTAGAGCCTGAGCAGGAGAAGAACAATATCTCAGTGAAGTCTCTTTTCGAGTTCCGTCACCTTGTATTCGGTGTCATCGCAATCTTCCTGTATGTAGGAGTTGAGGTCGGTATCCCTGGTACAATGAACTTCTATCTTGCTGACACTCTCGGTACAGCAAATGCAGCAGCTACAGCTGGTTTCGTTGCCGGTACATACTGGCTTCTTATGCTTGTCGGCCGTTTCGTATCCAGCCTTATCAGCGGTAAGGTATCAAGCCGTGCACAGCTCGCCGCTACCAGTGGCGCTGCAATTGTTCTTGTGGTCCTTGCGATGTTCACTACAAGTGTTCCAGCTTCAATGCCGGTATTTACAGGATCTGGTTTTGCAATGGCACAGGTTCCTCTTACTGCGCTTCTTCTCGTACTTTGCGGTCTCTGCACATCTGTGATGTGGGGTGCTATCTTCAACCTTTCTGTCGAAGGTCTCGGTGCCAAGTCTGCTGCGGCGTCAGGTCTCTTTATGACAATGGTGATCGGTGGCGGTATCCTTCCTCTTGTACAGAATGCGATTGCTGATGCCACTACTTATATGACAAGCTACTGGGTTCCGGTTGCAGCTCTCGCTTACATCTGCTGGTTCGCACTCCTTGGATCAAAGGTAAAGAAAGCATAACAATAACATTTTAAACCAATAAAAGAATGGATTCAACATACGTAGTCGGTATTGACGTGGGAGGACAGACCTCCAAGATCGGCGTTGTAGACGCAAGAGGAACAGTCCTCGCACAGACAGTTATCCGTACGGATACATATGCTGAGATCGAGCCTTATATCGCTGAGCTTGCCGAGGCAGTAAAGAAACTCATCAGAGAGTCCGGCACAGAAGGAAAAGTAAGAGGTGTCGGAGTGGGTGCTCCTAACGGAAACTACTATACAGGTACTATCGAGAATGCCCCTAATCTTCGTTGGGGACATCACAAAGTGGAATTCTCAAAGCTCCTTTCAGAGGCGATGGACGGCCTTCCTGTAGCTCTTACCAATGATGCAAATGCAGCTGCAGTCGGTGAAATGACTTATGGCGCAGCGAGAGGTATGAAGAACTTCATTATGATCACTCTCGGAACAGGCGTAGGCTCAGGAATCGTTATCAACGGTGAGGTGGTTTACGGTCACGACGGATTTGCAGGTGAACTTGGTCACGTTGCTGCTGTACGCAATAACGGACGTACCTGCGGTTGCGGTAAGACAGGATGTCTCGAGACTTATGCTTCAGCAACAGGTGTTGCCCGCACAGCACGTGAGTGGCTTGAGCTTTCAGACGAGCCTTCAGTTCTCAGAAGTCTTGATACAATCGCTTCAAAGGATGTATATGAGGCTGCAAAGGATGGAGACAAACTCGCTCTCAGAATCTTTGAGTTCACAGGAAAGATCCTCGGTCGCTCATTCGCAGACTTCGTCGCATTCAGCTCACCAGAAGCTATTGTCCTCTTCGGCGGTCTTGCACGTGCAAAGGAATTCCTTACAGAGCCTATCGAGAAGGCTATGAACGAGAATGTTCTTCCATTGTGGAGGGGTAAGGTGAAGCTTATCTATTCTCAGCTCAAGGAGTCTGATGCTGCCATCCTCGGTGCATCTGCTCTGGCTTGGGAACTGTAAATTAATTTCAATACAATAAAAAGGTCGCCATTGCTGGCGACCTTTTTGCATTAAAATCTTAGCAGTCTCATTTCGGGACCGATTCTGAATTTTGTCGCCCTGACGAACAGCAGCCATTGAGCCAGGAAATAAGATACAAGTACCAGATAATGTCTTCCCGGAACCGGCTCTACGAATTTGTTCCAGGCCAGGATGAAGTCGGAGAAGACAAAAAGGATTGCTCCGAGCGCGAAGAGGCTGCTGCGTTGGAGCATTGCGCTCACAAGCATTGTGCTGATGAGCAGAGCATATATGCATACTCCGATTTTCATTATTCCGGCCGGCACTTCAGGTACAATTTGGGTGAATACCACGCAAAGCAATACAATTGCGCAGAAAACTACCATTGAAAGGTATCCCTTTGCCTTGCCGGTCAGCTTGCGGTCCTTCTCGACTTTATTGAAATATCTGCCAATGAAATAGATGATGAACCAGATATGGCCAAGGGCGAAGAATCCCATCTGTGCCATAAAGTTGTTGCAGGAGCCGAAGTGGTCGCCAAGGGTAGAAAACAGAAGTGCGAGGGTCATCTGCCAAGGACATAGCCAGAGCGAGGCCAAAGTCAGTATGCTGGTGCAGATGGTGATCTTATGATCTATTTCGACAGGAAGGAAAAATATAATGCAGGCGATAAAATACAGCGCTGTGGCTGTCAATGTCACAGGGCCGGTGCTCTTGTCGTTGATTCGGAATGTTCCCATAATTCCAGTTTTGCTTTAATTTCTGCAAATTAAATAAAAAACAATCAAATTTCATCCTTTTCCGATCGGATCCGGATGTTTACAGAAAAGTTGCATTTTATGTGAATTAGCTGATAGAAAGGCTATGTTCACCGGAAGTTGATTTCAAATTGAAAGAATGGTAGCAGAAAGGGTATCAATTGTCAATCATTGATTTAAGAATAATGTTAAGAAATTGTTAAATAAAGGTGCTTTTATTTTGGCAATCTTAAAAAAATATCAGTATCTTTGTAATTCGGGCCATCATATATTGGGCCGGAGGTAAAGTTAGTGTGTAGTGTAGCATACTAAGAAGTGAAAATTCAATTATTTATGTTTAACAACTAAAAGTAACTACTATGAGAAAAATTAAACTATTTCTCACAGCGTTAGCAGTGATGATCAC
>JAGKTT010000020.1 GCA_021153285.1 Bacteroidia bacterium | reverse complement strand
CATTCGCGCTGCCCCTCGACTTGCATGTGTTAAGCCTGCCGCTAGCGTTCATCCTGAGCCAGGATCAAACTCTTCATTGTATAGTTTTTATATTTCTCTAGTTTGTCCTGACACTTATAATTTCCAAAGAAATTAACGCTTCTCGATAAATTGTATTTCTCGGTACTTGCTTCTTGTACTTTCCTTCAATCTTTTCAATGAACTTTTTTAGTCCGTTTGAGTTACCGTTGTTTCTCAAATGGGCTGCAAAGATACGGACATTTTTTTAATCTCCAAATATTTTTCACATTTTTTTCAATATTTTTTCTAATTTTGCCTTGAAAACGTCCAAAAAGGGTAAAAAACCGGAAAAATATGGCAAGCTTGTGGCAAATATTCCTTGTTTTCGCAAAAATTGGAGCTTTCACCATCGGAGGTGGAATTCCGATGATTGCGGCGATAAAAAGTGAGCTTGTCGAAAGAAAATGGCTTAATGACGAAGATTTTGTCGACATAATCACTCTTGCCCAGACCGCTCCCGGACTTTTTGCTGTGAATATTTCCATATTGACAGGGCATAAATTGAGAGGGACAAAAGGAAGCGTGGTCGCAACTATCGCAAGTTGTCTCCCCCCTTTCCTTATCATTCTTATGGTAGCAATGTTTTTCACAGAGTTCAAGGACAACGAATATGTGATAAAGGCATTCAAGGGAATCCGCCCGGTGGTGGTAGCATTGATCGGAGTGCCGATGATCGATATGATCAAAGCGACAAAGATGAGATGGTGGTCGTGGGTCATCGTAGCGTCTTCGATGATACTGGTGTGCTTCCTGAAAGTATCCCCTATATATATATTGATATGTGTCATTGCGGCAGCAGCCTTCATAAGCTGGTATAACAATAAAAGGTAAGGTATGATATTTCTCGAACTGTTCAGCACGTTCTTCATTATAGGTATGTTCACCATCGGTGGTGGATATGCTATGCTGTCTCTGATACAGAATGAGGTCGTCACAGTCCACGGTTGGATCGACGAGGTCACCTTTACCGACATTGTGGCCATCTCGCAGATGACACCCGGTCCGATAGGCATCAACTCTGCCACATATATAGGATATGAAGTACTCGCCAGAACAGGAGCTTCTGAGTTTCTGTGCATACTCGGCTCAGCCACAGCCACTTTTGCAGTAGTATTACCTTCCTTCATCATCGTACTTGCTATATGCAGGGTATATGAAAGATGGAAGGACCATTATATGTTCCAGGGAATAATGTCGGGACTTAAGCCGGCGACATTGGGACTCATCGGAACGGCGGCCCTTGGACTCGCCACACCGGAAAACTTCATCGATTGGAAAAGCTATGTGCTGTGCATATCTGCATTCATAGCTTTGTATTTCAAAAAGCTCGGCCCGTTCTCCGTCATAGGACTAGGAGCATTGGCCGGACTCTTAATATATTAAGAAATGGATTGGTTCATCGAAATATTCACTGAACAGACTTTTGTTCAGGCGACGCTTGTGCTTGCGCTGATATGCGCAGCAGGCCTCGCCCTTGGGCAGATAAAGATAAAAGGTATATCCCTGGGAGTGACATTTGTCTTCTTTGCGGGCATTCTGGCCGGGCATCTAGGCCTGAAGATAAATCAGGATATGCTGACAATGCTCCAGAACTTCGGACTCATCCTGTTCATTTATGCTCTGGGAGTGCAGGTTGGTCCCGGTTTCTTCTCTTCCTTCAAGGAGGGAGGAGTAAAACTTAATCTGCTGGGAATTTTCCTGATGGTCACCGGCACTGCTATGGCGGTGATATTGCATTGGACTACAGGCATTTCCATCGGTGATATGATGGGACTTCTTTCCGGAGCAGTCACCAATACCCCGATGCTTGGAGCGGCCCAGCAGGCCCTCCTGCAGGTGAAACCTGACAATATTGCCGGTGCAAACAATATGGCAATGGCCTGCGCCGTCGGCTATCCTTTCGGCCTGATCGGAATGATACTCTGCGTGATATTTCTTCGTGCCATCATCGGCAAGAAAGGAAAGAAGAGCCAGGACCACGCATCAGACAATACATTCGTCGCAGAATATCAGGTAAGCAATCCGGCTGTCTTCGGGAAGACCATTATGGAGATCCGCAAGAATGCAGACTGCCATTTTGTGATTTCGCGAATCTGGAAGGACGGAAAGGTGATAATCCCGACTTCCGAGACCATCATTGAGGAAAACGAGCATCTTCTGGTCACCTCGGGAAAGAGCGACGTGGAACGCGTCAAGACACTCTTCGGACAGAAGGAGGACGTGGACTGGAACAAGAAAGGTATCGACTGGAACTCCATAGACAACCAGCTCATCTCCCGTAAGGTGCTGGTAACCAAGCCTGAACTTAACGGAGTCAAGTTAGGTTCATTGAGACTCCGCAACTCATATGGCATCAATATAACACGTGTGACCCGTGCAGGAATCGACCTTCTCCCCTCACGTTCGCTCAGGCTCCAGCTTGGAGACAAACTCACCATCGTGGGAGAGGAAAGAGCCATCGAAAATGTCAGCACCCGTCTCGGAAATCAGGCCAAGGAACTCAGTAATCCAAACCTTTTCGCAATATTTGTCGGCATTGTCCTAGGCCTCATTCTCGGAAGCATTCCGTTCGCATTTCCAGGAATGAGTATGCCGGTAAAGCTCGGCATTGCCGGTGGACCTATCATTGTCGGCCTTATTATGGGGGCCTTCGGTCCGCGTATGCACCTGTCCATCTATATGAGCCGCAGCGCGAATCTTATGCTGCGACAGCTCGGATTGACCATATACCTTGCCGGCCTCGGACTCAGCGCCGGAGCAGGATTCTTTGATACCGTATTCACAGCCGAAGGACTTAAATGGGTGATCATCAGTCTCGGACTCGCCATAGTGCCCGTTCTTATCACTGCATTCGTCGCCGGCAAATTATTCAAGACAGACTATTCAGACAATATCGGTATGCTCTGCGGAGCGATGGCCAATCCTTTCGCATTGGACTTTGCCGATCCTGACGGAGAAGGAGAAGATCCAGCAGTGGCTTATGCCACCGTGTATCCGGCCAGCATATTCCTCAGAGTGATATCCGCTCAGATAATAATGCTGATATTCCTATAGTGGTTTTCAATAGGTTTTCTTATATTTGCAAGATAAACTGATAACCATAAGTCTATGAGAAGATTAATCTTCCTTGCGGCAGTAGCAGCCGCGGTAATTTCTTGCAAAACCACTGACAAAGGCACACTAAGCGTCGTACCTTACCCTAATGAAGTAAACATCCTGAGCGGAACATTCAATGCTGCCGGAGCAGACATCCGCTTCGCAGAAGATCTCGACAAAGGCTCGGCCGGAGTCATCAGGATATTCGCAGACCAGCTTGCACTTGTGACAGGCCAGACTAGCACAATCAACGGTACAGATGCTGCGACCCACTTCCTTTTCACATACGACGCATCTCTTCCGGAAGAAGCTTACACATTGAATATCAACAAGAAGAGTGCAGTAATCAAGGCTTCCTCGCTCAGAGGATTCAACTACGCCATCCAGACCATAAAGCAGATGCTCCCTGCAGAAATCTTCGGTAAGGCCGAGGCCGCAGACAAGGATTGGACCCTTCAGTGCGTGGCCATCAAGGATGAACCGCGCTTCGGATACCGCGGTCTGCATATGGACGTATCACGTCATTTCTTCGATATGGACGAGGTGAAGAGATATCTGGACATTATGGAAGTCCACAAGCTGAATACTCTCCACTGGCATCTCACTGATGATCAGGGATGGAGACTTGAGATAAAGAAATATCCACGTCTGACAGAGGTCGGATCGATCAGAAAGCAGACTCTCGTGGGGCATCTCTTCGAAAATGAGACATATGACGGAACACCTTACGGAGAAGGATGTTATTTCACTCAGGATCAGGTAAGGGAAATACTTGACTATGCAGCAGCAAAGGGCATTACGATAATCCCTGAAATCGATCTTCCCGGACATATGCTTGCAGCACTCGCCGCATATCCGGAACTCGGTTGTACAGGAGGTCCGTATGACGTGTGGGGTAAATGGGGTGTTGCAGATGATGTGCTCTGCGTAGGAAAAGAGAGCACTATGCAGTTCCTCGAGGATGTCCTTACAGAAGTATGCGAACTCTTCCCTGCCGAATATGTCCATATCGGCGGTGACGAATGTCCTAAGGTGCGTTGGGAGGAATGCCCTCACTGCCAGGCAAAGATCAAGGAGCTCGGGCTGAAGGATGACGAAAGATTCAAGGCAGAGCACTATCTCCAGGGTTATGTAACATCGAGAATGGAAAAGTTCCTCGCCTCAAAAGGCAAGAAGCTCATCGGATGGGATGAGATCCTCGAAGGTGAGATTGCCCCTAATGCTACAGTGATGTCGTGGAGAGGCGTTGCCGGAGGTCTTCAGGCCGTGCGTATGGGACACGATGCGATTATGACCCCTAACACATTCTTCTATCTGGATTACTATCAGGCACTTGATAAGGAAAACGAGCCACTTGCGATCGGAGGTTTCCTTCCAGTGGAAAAATGCTACTCATACGAGCCTGTCACCGCAAGTATGACAGAGGAGGAAAAGGGACACATTCTCGGTGTCCAGGCCAATCTCTGGACAGAATACATCGCGACTCCTGATCATCTTCACTATATGCTCCTACCTCGTCTTGCAGCTCTTGCTGAGGTACAATGGTGCGAACCTGAAACCAAGAACTGGGAGAGATTCCTTGACAGCGCGGACGATTTCTGCGGCATTTATGATGTTATGGGCTACAGATACGGAGACCATCTCTTCGATGCAAGGGGCATAGTCAATGTAAAGGACGGTGTCAGTGTCGTTCTCGAAGCACAGGGCGAGACACCTATCCGATATACTCTGGACGGAAGCGACCCTACCGTTGATTCTCCTCTGTATACAGGACCTGTCAAGATCAGCGAAAACTGTACCCTCAAGGCAAGAAGCCAGAGAGGAGAGATGTCCGGAAGAATATTCGTAAAGGACTTCTCTGCACACAAGGCAATGGGACGTCCTGTCAAGATCCTTACAGACACACATCCGAACTACACATTCACCTGCCCTGACCTCCTGACTGACGGAGTCATCGGAGAGGGTCCGTACAACAGCGGGGACTTCGGCGGATGGTACAACCGACCATTCGAAGCAATCATCGATATGGGAGGAACCACATATTCGGAAATCACTCTAAGCACCATCGTATTCAAGTACGATTGGATAATGAACCCTACAAGTTTCACAGTGCTTACGTCAGAGGATGGCAAGACATTCACCGAAGCCGCACATATGGATATTGAATGCGAAGGCCGGATGGACGATGCGAACGGCTGTCAGGACTACACCTTAAGACTGGATGAGACATCAGCAAGATATCTCAAGGTCACAGCAGGATGCTATACTTCGCTACCGGACTGGCATCCGGGTGCAGGAAGTCCCGGTTTCCTTTTCATCGATGAAATCATTGTCAAATAACACATAAAACATTAAATATGAGAATCGGAGTAGACCTTGGAGGTACAAACATCAGAGCAGCCCTTGTGGATGGGCAGAACATAATCAGAAAAGCCAAGGCGGTCTGTCCTGCAAAGGGTAGCTGCGAAGAAGTGCTCGAGACAGTTGCAGGGCTGATAAGCGAAGTGCTCTGCGAAGGAGTGGAATCAATCGGCATCGGCGTCCCTTCTGTAGTCGACACCCGCAGAGGTATTGTGTATAATGCCGCCAATATCCCGTCCTGGGTGGAAGTTCATCTTAAGGACATTCTCGAGGAAAGGTTCAATATACCGGTGCAGGTCAACAATGACTCGAACTGCTTCACCCTCGGAGAAAGCCGATTCGGAAAAGGACAGGGCTACTCGGATATGGTAGGAGTTACCCTCGGAACTGGAGTCGGAGCCGGAGTCATCGTCGGAGGAAAACTCTATGAAGGACGAAATGCCGGAGCCGGCGAAGTCGGCTGCCTCTACTATCTCGACAAGGATTACGAAAGCTATTGCAGCACTCCTTTCTTTGTGGCTCACAATACTACGGGAGCAGAGCTTTCTGCCAAGGCAAAGGCTGGTGATGCAGAGGCAATCGCTCTATGGAACGAATTCGGATGCCATCTGGGAGAACTCGCAAAGGCCATCCTCTTTGCTTATGACCCGGAAGCCATTGTCTTTGGCGGTGGAATCGCTGCAGGATATCCTCATTTCGAAGCAGCAATGCACGAGCGCATCCAGACATTCCCGTACGAAACTGGAAAGGATGTGAAGATACTCTTCTCCGAAGACGGAGATATGGGACTCTACGGAGCTTCAGCTCTTTAACAATTCTGATAGAAAATTTGATAAGGTCTGGAATCCATCAGGGCTCCAGACCTTATTATTTAAGATTTACGGATAGTCTTCCAGACTGCTACACCATAAAGGCCTATCAGGACAGTGTGCACAGCAAGTTTGGCTGTAACCGTTCCCGCCGGTGATTGCCCGAGTACGACACCGGTAAAGAGAGTATTGTCCACAAGCATAGAAGTTCCGTAAACCGCCCCCATTATCACGAAAATCAATGCCAGACGGCCCCAGCGGTATGGAATCGGATAATATCTGGCTCCAAGAAGGGAACTGATGGCAAACATCACCGCATAACTGGCAAGATGGCCGAAGGCTGCCGCCCAATAAGAATACTTCGGCATAAAGAGGATTATGACGACAGCTGTCACCAGCAGTCCGGAAAGAGTGATCCAGATGGCCATATTGGTCTTTCCCGATAGCTTGTACCACATCGATACATTGAAAAGCATTCCCAGAATCATATAGGACAGGAGCATTATCGGCACGATTCCCACTGCCGAGCGGAACTGCGGACCGAGAATCAGGGCAATAATATCAATATACAATATCACTCCGAGGAACACCAATCCGCAGAAGGCTGTAAAGTATTCCTGCACAGAGGCATACAGTTCCTTGGAATCCTTTTCACGAGCCCTTCTGAAGAAGAATGGTTCGGCTGCATATCGGAACATCTGGATGAAGAGATTCATTATCACAGCCAGCTTCACAGCAGCCTGATACAGTCCCAGAGATGATCTCCACGCGTCTGCATTGGTATCGAAGAACCTGAACAGGATTCTGTCAAGGAAATCATTGACTACACCCGGAAGTGCAGCTACCATAAGCGGAAGCGAATATGCAAGCATCTGACGGAGCAGTTTAGGATCAAGTCTGAAGCTGAGCTTCGTGAAGTCAGGTATGAACAGAAGCCCGCATACGATACAGCTGATGAATATCGCAAATATCACATAGCTGAAATCCGGAGTCTCCGAAATGAAATGCAGAAGCCAGCGTGCCGAATCGAGGTGCTTAGGGAACCAAAGAAAGAGGAAAAGGTTGGCCGCTGTCTCTGTAATTATCTTTATTGTCTTGAAAATCGCGAACTTAAGCGCCTTATTCTCCTGACGAAGTCTTGCAAACAGAATTGCGGTCACAGCATCCAGCGCCAGTATTCCACCCATATACATTATGCAGGACTGGTATCCTTCATAGCCCAGAAGAGACGCGATAGGCGAAGCAAAGGCAATCATCAGAGCCAGGAAGGTAGCACTGATGCAGAACACCGTTACGAATGCATTGGAATAGACCTTCTTCGGATCGACCCCTTCCTTATTGGCGAAGCGGAAGCATCCGGTTTCAAGTCCGAGTACCAGAACCACCTGAAGTACAGCGATATATGCCATAAATTCCGTAACCACGCCGTAGCTTTCAGGAGTGAGAAGCCTTGTGTAGATAGGAACAAAAAGAAAATTTATGATGCGGGCCAATATGGTACTGAGACCATAAATAACAGTCTGCCCGGCCAATTGTTTCAACGGATTTGCCATAACTCGACAAAATTAATTATTTTTGTCGAGTTTAAATTGAATGATATGAAAAGATTAACAATTCTGGCGGTCATCGCCCTCGTATTGGCGTCCTGCGGACCACGCGCGGGAAAGAATGCGGACAATGGCGCCCAGACCGACAGTACAGCAACAGAAACAATGGAACAGAAAATGATTCAGGAGCCCGAGTTCGACATCATAACCAGCAAGGGCACAATGAGGGTGAAGCTCTACAGCAAGACCCCTAAGCACAGAGACAATTTCGTAAAGCTCGTTAAGGAAAAGTATTACGACGGAGTACGATTCCACAGAGTCATCGAAGGTTTTATGATCCAGACCGGAGACCCATATTCAAGGGATACAGCGAAGATCGACCTTTGGGGACAGGGCGGACCGGACTATACTGTTCCGGCAGAGTTCGTCAATGAATACTGGCACAAAAAGGGAGCTCTCGCAGCTGCACGTCGCGGTGATATGGCCAATCCTACCAAGGCTTCATCCGGCTCACAGTTCTACATCGTACACGACGAGAATGCCTGCCTCCACCTGGACGGTCAGTATTCAATCTTCGGCGAAGTCATTGATGGACTGGA
The DNA here is from genome assembly GCA_021153285.1 of Bacteroidia bacterium. Lineage (GTDB taxonomy): Bacteria > Bacteroidota > Bacteroidia > Bacteroidales > UBA932 > Cryptobacteroides. The sequence continues at coordinate 72,090 of JAGKTT010000020.1, read as the reverse complement.
GGTTATAGACAGAATCGCCACAGTAGATGTAGACCGTTATGACCGTCCTTACGAGGATGTGTTCATCACTGAGATCAAGCCGGTATATGTAGAGCCTGTACAGCCAGCTGTAGACACTACTGCTGTCGAGCCAGCTGATACCACAAAAGCAGAATAAGTCAATATGGACCTCAAAGGCAAATTCAGATACATATTCTTCGATGCTGACGACACGCTCTGGGAAAACGAGCAATATTTCAGGGCTGCCGAGGCGAAGTTCATCGAACTTCTGGCCGATTACACCACACCGGAGGGCGTACAGGATATGCTCTGGCGCAAGCAGGAGGACAATATTCCCCTTTTCGGCTATGGTTCCAAGACCTATATGATCGGAATGACTGACGCCGCTTTGGAACTTTGCGGAGGCACCCTTCCTGAGCATATATACTATGGAATCAAGAAAATCATTACCGATCTCGCATTCCACGAACTGGAGATAATCGAAGGTGTGAAGGAGACCCTCGAGGCTCTTCAGGGACGCTACGAACTTATCGTAGCCACCAAAGGCGACCTTCCAGAGCAGATGGGCAAGTTCCGCAGCTCCGGTCTGTCACATTATTTCCATCACTGCGAGGTAATGGAAAACAAGGATGAGAAGAATTGGCTGGAAGTAGCCGCAAAGCATAATCTCCGTCCCGAAGAAATCCTGATGATCGGAAATTCAGTAAAATCCGACATAGCCCCGGTAGTCAGTCTCGGCGGCTGGGCCATCCACACCCCTCACGAAGTCGTATGGGTGCACGAAATGATGGATATGCCCCAGAACGACAGAATCATCGAAGTGAAGAATATTCGCGAAATTTTAAGCTATCTTCTATAAGTATGGCACGGAATTAGCAATAAACTTAAACCGAATAGTTTTTTCATAGGTTAAGTTTTAGGTTAGAATTGCAGAGCCCTACCGATGTGAATCGAGAGGGCTCTATCTTTTATTTACATCCTGAACATATCCATCAACCGCTATTTCCTATATGTAAAAAATCGTTATCTTTGTGCGTTTTAGAAAATACACAGACAAAATTATATTTATGAGCAACAGAAAACATACCTTCGGCGAGTGGATGATCGCCGTGAGGCCCTGGTCTTTTCCGGCATCTGCAATGCCTGTAATCACTGCTACTGCATACCTTTTCTGGAAAGGAGCTGAGATCGATTGGATTTTCGCCCTCTGGGCACTTGTGAACATCGTGATTTTCCACGCGGCCGGAAACACTTGGAGCGACTATTTTGACTTCCGCAAGAAAGTGGATGCAGATGATACTTTCGGAGCCAAGACCCTGACCACTGGTATGTTCACTGAAAAGGAAATCTTCAGACTTTCCATCGTGCTGACTATCATAGCTGCAGCAGGAGGTATCGGTCTTCTGCTTCTGACCGGGCTTCCACTTCTGTGGATAGGACTCGGAGGAGTGTTCTGCACATTGCTCTACCCATTCTTGAAATTCAATGCATTGGGAGACCTCGTTATCCTTCTTGCATATGCATTCCTTCCAACAATCGGAACCTCGTTCGTAACAACAGGAGCAATCGACTGGAGCGTACTTCTCATAGCACTTCCTGTGGGCCTGATCACTGACGGTATCCTTCACTCCAACAACACCCGCGACACCCATACCGACAAGCGTGCCGGTATCAAGACAATGGCAATGGCCCTCGGAGCAAAGGCATCAGCCCTTCTTTACGGATTCGAGGTACTGTTTCCATTCGTATGGATCGGGGTACTTTCCATCATCGGATTCTTCCCTCTTACCACCATCATCGTATTCCTTACTCTCGTGGTGGCTATCGGATGCTCTCAGACTATGATGAAGTCACTCAACGGCGATTTGAGGATCATCGCTGACCTCGACGTAAAGACAGCGAACCTCCAGCTGATGTTCTCGGCACTTCTTACCATCGCATTCGTCGTAGCAAAATTCATCTAAGACAATGACGGACAATAAAGTATCAATACAGAAACCTGTCATAGGAATCTGTATTGCGGCTGTACTGTGGACAATAATGTTTTCGCCGTGGACAGCCCCACACATCAATTTCTGGGTAATGATGACCTGTTCGGGAGCGACATTGACCCTCTTTACATTCTGGGCACGCCCACAGTGGTGGAAGGAGGTGCGTCTGGATTTGAGCAACATTGTCATAGGAATCGGACTTGCCGCTGCGCTTTGGGGAGTATTCTGGATTGGTGAATATCTTTCGACACTGATGTTCGACTTCGCCCGTCCGCAGGTAGATTCAATCTATGGAATGAAGGAAGGTGAAAATCCTGTAGTTCTGACATTGCTTATGCTTTTCATCATCGGTCCGGCAGAAGAAATATTCTGGAGAGGATGCCTGCAGAACCGTCTCTCAGCACGCTGGAACCCGAACATAGGATTCATCCTGACCACTCTCGCCTATGGTCTGGTACATATCTCCAAGTTCAATTTTATGCTGATTATGGCTGCAATGGTGGCCGGATTCGTATGGGGACTTGCCTATCGTTTCTTCCCTGAAAAGCTCGGTGCGATCATTATATCGCACGCCCTCTGGGACTGCGCCGTATTCATCTGGTTCCCTATAATGTAATATTACAGGATTTGTCCGTCAATAAACTCCCTGAGGATCGATGTCGGAGGGATGGCCGCCATTTCAGCTGGAGTGAGAGCTACGATATAGTCCAGAAACTTCAGCATTCTGGATGCTTCGGCATATGCCGGTGATGAAGGGGCAATACGACGCAGAAGCGGCTCCGCATAATATTTCAGGACAGGAAGTTCGAAGATATGTGCTGAATTGAAGACCGCATCGGCATTTTCCTGAAACGGGAAAATATTGCGGTTCTCTCCCCTTCGGACACTCTGCCATCTGGTTATAGTATCCTCCGGAATGACACCACGGGTACGATTGTCGCGTATCATTCTACGGAGCATACGATTGTCAGATGTAGAGATATTATTATTCTCATCTATCGAAAGTGATGTCAGAGCTGAAGCATAGACACGGAATACCTTGGAACTGTCCACATCAGGAATCATTGCCGGGTTCAATGCGTGAATTCCTTCCATTATGAGGATATCCTTCTCGCGCAGCTGCATATAATTACCATCGAAATATTTGCGGCCTTCCTTGAAATCGAAACGTGGGATCTCCACTTCCTTACCCGCCATAAGATCATTCAGCTGCTGGCCGAGCAGCTTCAGATCCATTGCCCCGAGACATTCGAAATCATACTCACCATTCTCGTCTCTCGGAGTAAGTTCCCTGTCCACGAAGTAGTTATCAAGTTCAATAACCTTCGGATTCAGCCCCAGGATACGGCACTGCAGAGCCAATCGCTTCGAAGTGGAAGTCTTTCCGCTGCTGGAAGGACCGGCAATGAATACCACCTTGACAGAACCGCGACGGGCATAGATCTGATCCGCAATATCGGCATACTTCCTCTCGTGCAGAGCCTCGGAAAGATTTATAAGGTCAACGATCTCTCCGGAAAGAACCTTTTCATTCAATTTACCTACACCTTTCACTCCCATAATAGAACACCAGTCGGAATGCTCCTTCAGAGCTGTAGCCAGCTTGGACTGTCTTTTCATCGGAAGAACCTTGTCAAAAACTCCTTCCATAGGATATTGCAGACAGAAACCGTCATTGAATCCCATTATATTGAACACCTTGAGGCATCCGGTAGACGGAACGAGGGGACCATAGAAGGTATCAGCCTGCCCATCAAGGAAATACACATTATAATTGAAGCGCCCCAGACTCTTGAAGAGATTGACTTTTTCCTTTTGGCCGTTGCGGGTGAAGAGAGATACGCATTCTTCGAGACTCAGCATCCTGTGGGTGAAAGGCAGATCGGCAGCAACCACATAATTCATTCTGTCAGATATAGCCTGAAGCTCAGTATCGGTTACGAAATATACATTCGGACGTCCGTCCTCGAGATGTTCAGCGTGACGGATTTCACAATAGAGGCCGCTCGGAAGTGAATAATCTATCGCAAGAATCTTGTCAGGATACAGATCACGGACCACCTTCTGAAGCACGAAGCACAGAGAACGGATATATGCCCGTCTGCCGTCAGGATGGTCATATCCGACAAAACGCACATTGTGCGGATTGATTATCTTGTAGTCCAGAGCCTTGAGCTTATTGTCCACAAGAGCAGCCAGAACTGGCGTTTCAGTGCTGAAGCCTGCGGCACAAAGGCTCTGAGATACTTCATTGAGGGCAGTACCCATAGCGACCTTCATATACGCCTGAGTATTCTCACAATAAATTCTGATGTCTTCCATATTATAAAATTTCTTTAAGGAAAGGTCCGGTCACGGAATCCGGATTTTCTGCAAGCTGTTCCGGAGTGCCCTGGGCCACGATCATTCCACCCTTCTTTCCACCTTCCGGTCCCATATCGAAAAGATAATCCACGGACTTGAGCACATCCAGATTATGCTCGATTACGATTACAGTATTTCCCTGCTCCACAAGCTGCTGAAGCACATCCATCAGTACTTTTATATCATCGAAATGCAGGCCTGTGGTAGGTTCATCCAGGATATAGAGAGTATTGCCTGTACCTTTCTTGGCAAGTTCGGCAGCCAGTTTCATACGCTGGCTCTCTCCTCCCGAAAGGGTCACAGCCGACTGTCCGAGCCGGACATATCCCAGTCCGACATCCACCAATGCCTTGAGCTTGGCAGCAATTGAAGGAATATTCTCGAAGAACTCATATGCCTCACTGATAGGCATTTCGAGTACATCATTGATATTCTTTCCCTTATATTTCACGGCAAGCGTATCATTCTTATATCGCCTTCCGCGGCACTCGTTGCAGACCACATTGACCGAAGGAAGGAAATTCATCTCGATCACCTTGATTCCGGCTCCCTTGCATTCTTCGCATCTGCCTCCGGCCACATTGAAGGAGAATCTTCCGGCCTTGAAACCTCGTACCTTCGCATCCGGAGTCGCCTCGAAAAGGGTGCGGATGTCATTGAATACGCCTGTGAAAGTCGCAGGATTGCTTCGCGGAGTACGTCCGATCGGGCTCTGGTCAATCTCTATCAATTTGTCAATATTTTCTATTCCGACAATCTCGTCGTACGGTAGCGGCTGAAGCTTGGCGTTATAGAATTTATTTTTCAGAATCGGCATAAGGGTCTCGTTGATAAGGGACGACTTTCCGCTTCCGCTGACTCCGGCCACTCCGATGAGCATCCCCAATGGAAAATCCACATCGACGCTCTTGAGATTGTTTCCTCTCGCTCCGCGTATGCCTATGGTCAGACCGTTTCCAGCCCTGCGCTCCGCAGGCACTTCGATCTGTTTTCTTCCCAGCAGATAGTCAAGAGTTGTGGAACTGCCCTCTGAAATCTTGTCAACAGGACCGTTATAGCATATGCGACCGCCTTCCTGTCCTGCTCCGGGACCTACATCCACAAGCCAGTCCGCAGCCATCATCGTCTCGGCATCGTGCTCCACGACCATTACAGAATTACCCTCATCACGGAGTTTCTTAAGGGATGCGATAAGCTTTCTATTGTCCCTCTGATGCAGTCCGATAGACGGCTCATCAAGAATATAAAGTACATTCACAAGTTTCGATCCGATCTGTGTCGCGAGACGGATTCTCTGGCTCTCTCCTCCTGACAATGAGGCAGTTGCACGATCAAGCGACAGATAATCCAGTCCCACATCCAGCAGGAATGACACTCTGTCCTTAAGTTCCTTGAGAATATCACGGGCAATTATGCTTTCACGTTTTTCCAGAAGACTATCCAAAGAATGAAGCCAGATGCTGAGCTGCCCGATCTCCATAGCAGAGACTTCTGAAATAGTCTTTCCGTCGATCTTGAAATATGTCGTATCCTTATTCAGTCTCGTACCGCCACATTTAGGGCAGACAATCTTTTCATTGATATCTCCTACGATTCCCGAGAATGATACCATTTCAGAAGAAGCACCCTCACCCACCCTGAAAAGTTCATCAGAACCGAAGACAATCAGAGACACCACCTCTTCCGGCAGTTCCTCGATCGGATCGTAAAGAGAAAAATTGTATTTTCGGGCAATCGATCTTATGACATCGAATTTCTTGGTCTCTCGTATCTTTCCCAGAGGAACGATTCCTCCGTCAGCAATCGAAACCCCACGATTCGGAATGATCGTATCCATATTGACATCCACGATGATGCCAAGTCCCTTGCAATGAGTACAATAGCCCTGAGGAGAATTGAACGAGAAAGAATGCGGAGCCGGCTCAGCAAGAGAAATTCCTGTGTCAGGACACACCAGATGTTTCGAGAAATGGTGTACCTCCTGAGTCTCCACATCCATAATCGCCACAGAACCTTTACCAAAGTTCAGAGCGGACATCACAGATGATTTGATACGCTTCTCATCCTTTTGGGTCGGTTTCAGACGGTCGATAACCAGTTCGATGAAATGGGCCTTATAACGGTCCAGAGCAGTCACTTCGTTCAGGTCACACAACTCCCCGTCAATGCGTACCTGTGTATATCCCCTCTTGCGCATCTGCTCCAGAAGTTCCTTATAATGTCCCTTTCGACCTTTCACCAAAGGGGACAGAAGATAACACTTGCGGTCCTGATAATTCTCCATTATCAGAGAGACAATCTGTTCATCGGTATATCTGACCATCGGCTTGCCTGTCTGAGGAGAATATGCAGTAGAGGCACGGGCATAAAGAAGCCTGAGAAAATCATAGATTTCAGTGATTGTTCCCACTGTCGAACGGGGATTGTTTCCAGTGGTCTTCTGCTCGATGGCAATGATAGGGCTCAGTCCTGTAATAGACTCGACTTCAGGCTTTTCCAATATGCCCATAAAGTGCTTGGCATATGTGGAGAGTGTATCCATATAACGCCTCTGCCCCTCGGCATAGATAGTATCGAATGCCAATGATGACTTACCGCTTCCGCTAAGTCCAGTGACAACGACGAACTGTCCACGTGGAATCGCAAGCGACGCCCCTTTCAGATTATGAGCCTTGGCCCCCTGTATTTCAATAAAATCGTTCTTCTTCTCCATATTGTTTCCGGATCAGTCTTTCCGCTGCGAATTTCAGACCATCGACCCGAATCACAAATATAATAATTTTTTATCAATATATCACGGAAAAAGCTACCATCCTCACTACCAACCACTTACAAGACCTACGTGCTCCCCATTGCAGGCACGAAGGTAGCACAACACACTAATTACCAGCAATTTAAGCTCCTCCTCTCTACAGATGTAGAAACTTACAGATCTGCCTATCCGTAGCAGATGTCACCATCTTCAACTGACGGTACAAGACCAACTTCTCTTCTTCTGGCCACATAATTACCCTCCGGACGCAAGTTTCCTTAATCTCAGCACGACAATATTCCAGCATCTCATCATATGCCTGATCCGAGAAAGTATTGAATTCCTCCCTTAAATCATACTCACCGCCCGTATTGGAATTGATCGCGAGCAGCATATTTTCATATGACTCATAATAAGCCACCAAGGCCTGATAATCAAAGGGTGAATACCTGACAATGATATAATCGACAAGTTCCTCCCATTCCTGATCGTTTAAACTTCCTCTCCATCGCTTAAGTCCTTGATAGCTTAACGGCTCATCTGAGCTGCTGAACCAATCGACTTCCTTCTTAGCTCGTTTCAAAGCAGCCGAAGCATTACGGAAGGGCGTCTTGCTTGAAAAGGGATTAGTATCATTCAGGAATGCCAAAAAACTCCAGCGAAATTCCTCTGCTCTTAGACATAGCAATTTCTCAACAGGATTGTTGAACAAGTAGGCAATGGCAGAATGTATCTTCTTAAGGCCCCACTTGGGTGCACTTCCAAAATTCTTATGAAACAGCCGTCCCTTCCGGCCTACTGATTCATTAAAAATCCGCGCAAACCAAGATGTGCAATGATCCATAAAAGCACTGATTGCCTCGATCTTCTCAGACACAATCAGAGAATGAAAATGATCATACATCAAACATAGTCCAAGCACCTTAATATCCGGGGCCTTCCTTGCACACACTGCAAAGATCGTATAAAAGACCAGACGGTCTTCATCACAATAAAATAGATTGAACCCATTCTGAGCTCGCTGATAGATGTGATTAGGCACACCACTGTAAAATTTCCTTTTCTTCCTCATAGTCTTTAAGTTTAAATCCCGATCAGAGGAGACTACATTGCTAATAATCAAGTACTTACGACTTCCTCGTGCCGCACCAAGGGTAGCACGTAGAATGGCAATAGCATTGGTTGTCAGCAAGTTGAGTTCTCTCTTACAGGAATGCTCACAGCTCAAAACTATTATAAATGAGGAAAATATTATTTAAAAAAAAGAAAAAGATGACGGAAATAAATTTTATGTTCCGAAAATTCACACAGATACAATTCAGCTCGTACTAGAAAGGGTGAACAGAGGAGGAGGATAACACACTATACATCAAGAAATTACATCTTCCTCGTGCCGTACTAGGGGGAGCACGCAGAAGATGTAAGTGAATGAAAATGAGGGAGATAAGCTCCTCTGTAACTATTTCAATCGGAGGTAGGTATAGCCGAAACGCTCGGCAGCGGCACGGTCGAGGTCCTCGCGGACAGAAGGATGGGCAATATCGATCAGAGCACGGGCACGCTCTGCCAGGGTTTTTCCACGAAGCTCGGCCACTCCATATTCCGTAACGATATTCTGGACAAAATGACGGGTAGTCACGACTCCCGCGCCTTCGGCCAGGACAGGATTGATCTTCGAAACACCCTTTTCGGTCATAGACGGAATCGCTATGAAAGTCTTTCCACCTTCCGAGAGCGAACCTCCATACATAAAGTCGTGCTGTCCTCCGACTCCGGAAATCACACGCGTTCCCACGGAATCAGCGCAGACCTGACCTGTCAGATCGACCTCAACAGCAGAATTGATGGCCATAACCTTAGGATTCTGAGCTATGCGGAACGGATTGTTAGTCCAGGCTACATCCTTGAGCAGCAAATCCTTACGATAATCCATATAATCATATAACCTGCGGGATCCCAGAGCAAGTGAAGCCACGGAAATTCCCGGCAGGACCTTCTTGCAGGAATTGTCTATCACCCCGCTTTCCAGAAGCGGAAGCACACCGTCCGTCATAGCCTCGGTATGCAGACCAAGATGCTTATGGTCCCTCAGAGCCGCCAGCACAGCATTCGGAATACCTCCCACACCGATCTGCAGGGTGGCTCCGTCCGGAATCATCTCTGCAATATGACGACCGATCGCCGAATCTATTTCAGTAGGGACAGCAGTAGGCACCTCCACCAGAGGGTCATCCACCTCCACAGCTGCATCGATTCTCGAAATATGGATCAAGGCATCTCCGTATGAGAACGGCATAGCCTTATTGACCTGCACAATCACCTTTCTCGCACACTCCAAGGCAGAGACAGCCAGGTCAGCCGAAATTCCGAAAGAGCAATATCCCTCATCATTCGGTGGCGACACATTCAGAAACACTGCGTCCAGGGGCAGCGTCCCGTCTCTGAACAATCCCGGGATCTCCCCCAGAAATGCCGGAATCGTAGATCCATAGCCTGCCGCCAGCCATCTGCGGATATTATTGGCCACAAAAAGGCTCTTGATATTGAAGCTGTCCTTGTATTCAGGCTTGCAGAACGGAGCCTCGCAACGTCCTACCGCGAATGCGGCATATATCGTCACATCGCGGAGCTCCTCACCGCGGTCGGCCAATGCCTGGCAGAGTACTTCCGGAATGGACGTACTGCCCTGGATGTAGATGCTTTCGCCGGACTCGATCAATTGTACGGCTTCGGAGGGTGTGAAGTATTTCATTGTAAATAAGCTCTTTAACGTATTTCTGAAAAAAGACGGAGTCTCTGCTCCAGCATCTCGAACTGCTCAGGACGGTTCAGCTGCGACACGCAGATACGCACTCCATCCTGAACGCTTCCGGTAAGGGACAATGAGATCGAACAGATACCCATCAGCATCAGTTCCTTCATCAGTTCGGCACTGGTCAGACCCTTGTATCCCACAGTGTAGAAGAAGCCGTCGCTGACATCTTCGTCGCCGTCCTTGCTGTAGACAATATGGAAGCCATTGTCCAGAAACATTTTCTTGGTCAATGCTGCACGACGTGCGTATTCGGAAGTGGCTGCCACAAAGTCCAGGGCCCCGTCATTGGCCGCCTTGAACATCGCCGCAAGTGCATATTGGGCAGAATGGCTGGTACCGGAAGACACGGCATAAAGAACACCCAGCACCAATGCATCACCCAAACGGGCAATATGATAACGGCTCTGCAGGCCCGGATATTCACGGTTATAAAGACGGTCGGAAACGGCCAATACGGCAATACGCTGACCGGCATAACTGAACATCTTGGATGCCGACATCATTATGATGTAATTGTCAGTATATTTGGCCACCGTAGGCTGGAAAGGAGCCTCGAAAGGCTTTCCAAGCGGCTTTCTGAAGTCCATACACATATATGCAAGATCTTCGATGACAATGACATCGTACCTGGTAGCCAATTCTCCTATAGTGCGAAGTTCATCTTCAGTGAGGTTGAACCAAGCCGGATTGTTAGGGCTGGAATATATGAGTGCGGAGATACGGCCGGAGGCGAAATAGCTCTCAAGCTTGGCGGCAAGTCTCTCACCACGATATTCATATATATCGAATGACTCGCTTCGGATGCCGAGGATATTGACCTGGTTCCTCTGCACAGGAAATCCCGGATCAATGAAAAGAACGGTATCCTTAGCCGGATCGAGGTGAGAGCAGAGGATGAACGAAGAGAAGCTTCCCTGCATCGAACCTACGGTCGGAATACACCCTTTGGGTGAAAGGTCAATATCAAGAAAGGCCTTCAGAAAACGAGAGGCCTCGCTCTTGAGCTGCGGAACTCCCATCATATTGGGATATATGGAAGCAACTCCGGCACGAAGAGCCGCACATTCGGCCTCAACACCCACCTGTGACGGCGGAAGACCCGGAATTCCCATTTCCAGATGAAGAAATTCCACACCTGTGTTCTTTTCCAAAGTTCTAGCAATTTCTCCCGACTGGCGTATTGTCGCAAGGGAGATGTCAGCTATGCCCATCTGCTCCAGTACGGAAGCAAGGGCGTCATTGTCGATCAGTTGTTTCATATAAAAAATGGAACGGCTTGTACCGCCGTTCCAAATATACAAAATCATAACCGGATTTCCGAATTTTGCATCAATTTATTGCAAATTTCACCGGACTGCTATCAATTATTTCCTACAAAGAGACTTGTCATTAACAAGAAGATAGAACTGACCTTCAGCCATTGTTGTAGAATGAGTCTGTCCGTTCCACTCGGCTCCATTGTCATACTGATACCAGGTACCTCCTGCAGGAAGGGTTATGCTGATAGTCTGTGAGCCAGCACCGAAGTTTCCGAAAAGGGCGAAACGCTTGCCATTGCCATCCTTTGCATAGATATGGCGTTCTACAGTATTGTATCCACCCATAGCATAGCTGAACTGAGCATCAGAGTCGAAGAAACGAGGATTATTGCCTCTGAACTCAAGAATCATTGAATATGTATCATAGAGATCCTTTCTATGCTTGTCTGCGAAATATTCGTCTGCCACCCATGGTTTCTTTCCTGTGCGTCCGTTATATTCGATCGAGTAATCGTAACCTAACTCCCCGAACTGCCAGATCATCTTAGGACCCTGGGTAAGAAGGAAGAATGCGGCATTGATTCCCGCCCTGTCAAGTCGGAGTTCATATGAAGCCTTGACTCTGTCAGCACCATACTGCTCAGCCGCGGCCATTGTTCTTTCCTCATCATGGCTTTCCATATAACCCACGAGTGTTCCGAAAGGAAGGCCGTTATCCACAAGGCCGTCAAAAGATGCATTTGACATCCAGCCCATTGCTGACTCCTTGAACGAGTGATTCATATTCTGCCATACCTTGATGCCGGCCTTTCCGAGATCATAATTTTCAGACCAGACGAAATGCTCGCAGATCATCACCGCATTCGGATCCACCGACTTGATATGGTTACGATACTCCTTGAGGTAATTTACACGCTCAGAATTATAAGACTCCGCGTCACCCGGGCCAGGCATGAATCCCTTCGTCAGGTCGAAACGGAATCCGTCCACCTTGTACTCCTTGATGAGATACTCGAGGTTCTTCTTCACGCATTCGCGGAACATAGGATTGCTGTGATCCCACTGATGGTAGACATTGTACGGATGAGTCGGCTCAACAAAGAACCAAGGATTGGCATCTGTCACATTTCCCGCTCCATCATCCCAGTAAAGAGCCGCATATGGATGCGCTCCTGTAGCGTGATTATAGACCACATCGAAGAGCACGGCCATTCCTCTCTGGTGACAGGCATCAATGAACTCCTTATAAGCCTCACGGGTTCCATAGACCTTATCCAGTGCAAAGTATGCGTGAGTACCGTAGCCCCAGCTGTCATTTCCGTCAAACTCCTGGACAGGCATAAGCTCGATAGCATTGACACCGAGATTCTCAAGATAATCAAGATATTCCATTGCGGCCTTGATGTTTCCCTCACCGTAGGCATTGTCGGTGAAGTCGCGCAGATGGAGCTCGTAGATCACCAGGTCGTTTTCATCTTCAATCTGATAATCAGCTACTTTCCAATTGTACTCAGGACGATTGATCTGGAATGCGGAAACGAATCCTGTAGTCTGATAATTGCCCAGACCCGGATACACATCACTCTTGATCCACTGGTCGTTGCTGGTGTCATAGAGGATCTCGGTGTATGGATCGAATGTGCGTCTGTCATCAAACGAAGTCGCGCCATATGAATATTGGAACTTATATTCCTTGTCCGGATCAAGATCAGTAAGTGTGATCCACCATACCCCTTCCTCATCATCACGGTGCATTGCGTAATCCGGATCTCTCTGCCAGTCGCTGAGATCGCTCAAAAGGTAGCAATATCCCTTGCCCTTTCCATTGTCATCACGGTCATAGAGGACGAGAGTGACGCTGCCATCAGCATTGTAATTGATACCGTGATGCATTCCTTCAGGAAGAGGAGTTTCGACACCATAACGATTGTCTGCCACAGTGATGAAATTATCTCCGGTCTGAACATCTGCAGCCTCGCTTCTGGCAATGATTCCGATGGTCTGAAGCGGAGTATCTCCGGAACCGAACCACTCGCGGATGGTTGGAGACAGTGTCAACGACCAAAGATTAGTACCGACATTTGTGAACTTATATCTCACATCATTGTCACCCCACTCGGTTCCACAGCCTGGAACATCAATACCATTGATGTCCTTAAGCCAGATATGAGCATAAAGGTCTTCGGTATAGCCATAGAAATCATCTGTTACTGCTGGTCGGTAGAATACAGTACAAGGCAGGTCCGCATCCGGAACAGCCGGATCAGTGAAGAAACCAGTCTCATTGCCGGACACAAGAGTTCCTAGGTCATAGATAGTGTTACGCTTGAACTCAACCCTCTTCGAAGTGCTCTTCACTTCGTATTTATTATAGTCGCCGTCATTGCTGAACTCCATCGTGAAGCCGTTCTCGAATACGATTGGAGTGATAGCGATATAGTAAGTCTTGCCCTTGATGAATGTTCCGTTCATCGAAACATAGTTGTTCGAAGCACCGGTCATCACAGGATTGCCGTTATTGTATGTGACTTTTCCTGTGCCTGAGATTCCGTTACGGGCAGTCGCGTGGAATATCGACCAAGAACCGCTGCCCTTATCCCAAGCACCTTCACTTACTGTGTAATGATTGTTGCCATTTGCTGAGAATGTAAGATCTGAGGTCTGATTCCACTTATTGTTCCAGTTGTTTGCAGAAGCACCTCCATTCATACGACAGAAGATGACATTGGTATATCCGGACGGAGCCTCACACTGATAAAGGTCTGTCTGACCTGACACTGAAGTCATATCTTTCCACACTTCCCCTTGCGAACCACCCCAGAAATAAGCAGCGAAACGAGCACCATCCACCTTCCAGTTCGAATTAGGTGTAAGATACAGCATTCCGGTCTGTGCAGTAGAACCTTCTCCCTCAGGAACATCTCCCCAGATGGTAACATTCTTCACTCCGTCTGAGCCCATCTTGAACTTAAGAAGAGTGACTACATTCCTGAAATTCAGAGTATTACCAGTAGCATAAGCAACAGCCACCGCAGCCTTGGGATCATAAGATCCCGCCACCGCAGTCTGCACAGCAGGAAGAGTGACATTGGTAAGGACCATATTCTCGAAATCCTTTCCATAATTCACATCACCAGCCGGATATACCGCCATCACATCATTCTCCTTGAACTGGCCGTTATTGCCGTTGTATGTAAATACGGCAGAGGCTGAAGGAGAGGTGACATTGGCATTGAACCAATAGTTTCCGTTGCGGCCCACTATCTGGATCCACTCTTCACCCTTCCACATAGAGACATTGCCGTCAAGTTCGGCCTTGGTGTCCTGGCCATCCACATAAGCGGTATAAGACACCGCACCCTCAGGTACCTCAGGAGTCATCTGCATCGTTTCGTCCAGGCAGGACACGAACGACAATGCTCCGAGAACTACGGCCAGAAAGGCCTTCATCATAGACTTCATAAAGTGTATTGTTGGTTAGTTTCAATATAAATCAATCTTTAAAGATACACATAATCACCTACTTCACGAAAATCTCCCGACCAAAGGGCCAATGGTACGGATGAGCGGTCATTTTTTCGGGACGGACGGAATATGTCGTCGTTCAAACAAGGGGGCGCGGCACCCGGTGTTGAATTACATATCGCTCGGGCGACTTTTGCCCCAAACTTGACCGAGCAGTACTATAAATCATCAGAATTTCCAGTTTGGATGACCGTTCGGGCGACTTTGGGCTATTTCTGGCCCGAGCGGGTGGAATGCAATCAGCAGCATTTTTTCCGCTCAACGAGATATACTCGTCAAAAAAAAGCCCGAAGCAGATTTATAATGCTCCGGGCAATATCAATACATTTTGTTCAAAGATTACTGCTTTACAGACCAAGTAGATTTGCTACCATCCCAAGCTCCATTTGGTAAAGTAAACAAGTTTTTACCATCTTTAGGAATCACAAGATCACCAGTCTGATTCCACTTATTATTCCAATTATTGGAAGTGGTACTAGGATTCATACGACAGAAGATCACATAATCACCAAAAGTATATCCTTCAGGAATATTCACCTCATAATAACCATCCTTATCTGAATCAGTCATGCTTACCCAAGCATTCTTATCAGTATCCTTTATAAAGAAATAAGCCGCAAAACGAGCATTGTCCTTTTTCCAATTTGAATTTGGCTTAAGATAAAGTACGTTAGCTGTTACCTCTGGCTCCTCCTGCTTTGGCTCCTCACCATTAACAGTCTGCTGTGTTGCAGTTGAGTAATCTTTACCTGCTTCCATGACATACAAAGCCTTAGTAGATGTATTGAAGTAAATATCATATGTGCCATCTGATTCCAAGCACATATCAGCTCCATCCTTAGATGTTGTAATGTAATGATTAGACTTCAGATAATTCACATTGCCTGCACCATACTTATCAGCCCACTCTGTTGCTGGCTTTCTAACAAGGAATCCTTCAGCAGCCTTCATAGCAACAGATTTATAAACCACGACATTAGCATCTTCGGTTGTAACAAAGAGTTTATCAGCCCATCCGCTAAACGCTCCAACAAGCGCCCACTCTGAATCCTCTCCTGGAGTTGTAACATCTGGTTCCTCAACCACGATATCTCCAGTCTTGACAACCTTAGCAGTCTCTGCATTCTTATGAAGATGCATACTATAGATACCATCAAGCGCAACACACATATCTTTTCCACCCTGAACGACCTTGGTATCCACCCCCTCAGAAATGCAAACCACCTCAGATCCACCTTCTGCACCTCTATTAGGCGTTCCGTCATTCCAGTTACCGTTAGCACGGAACTTAAACTTATCTGCATTAGTCAATTTTACATTCTCAACTACATACCAATCGCCTTCAAGAGTCATCTTGATTTCAGAGGTCCAGTTATCAGTCATAGTACCAACGACAGCCCAATATTCTACCTTTACTTCTTCAGCCGGCTTATCTTCTGGCATCGCCGCTCCTGCAGCTACAACCACGAATTTGATACCACCGTTAGCATCCTGAGTTGGGTTAAGATAGATATCATATGCAGTTTCTGCGGCCGCGCCATTTACATAGATATTCTGACCATTGTCATTCCAAACCCAAGCCCAAGTACCGGCAGTAACCTTACCTTCACCACCTTTCCAAGCACCTTTATTGATAAACTGGAATCCTGTAGCAGAAGTCTTGTTAGACGCATCGGCCTGTGCTGTAAAGTTAAGACCTGTAATGTTCTTTGCGACATAGAAACCATTCTCAAGAGCCATAGGATTAGCTTTAGTGTTCCACTCATTGAATGTTCCAGCAATTGCCCACTCTGCCGCAGGCTCTTCAGGCACGATAGTTCCGGTAAACTCATAATTACCGATATTGAGAATTACGTTACGTTTGAACTCTACAGGTGACTCATACTTCTTTACAAGCTGCTTTCCGTTTACACCCTCGAAGCTGAATTGAACAGCAAAACCACTTGCAAGGGTTTGAGGGTAAACAGAGATATAGTAGTCTTTACCTACCTCGAAAACACCATCCTCACCTGCGCTGAGTTCCACCCAATCTGTAGATGCATCTCCCTCTGCTGGAGTTGCCTTAGGTGCACCATTATTATAATCAATAGCCCACTCACCTGTAAGCTTCTCACCACCGATTGAATAGAGAGTAACTGCTTCTACATTCTCAGTGGATACAGTGAACTTAAGAAGAGTTGTAGCATTCTTAAACTCAAGGTGGTTATCCTCTGTATAAGCCATTGCAATAGCTGCATTAGGATCATATGTACCTACCTTTGCCTTCTGATTTGGAGTAAGATATGCCTTGCTGAGAGCCTTCTTCTCTATGTCAGCTACTGATGACTTGTAACCATCAGCCCACTCTGGATATACAGCAATAACCTTATTGCCGGCAAGAGCTGTTTCATTTTCTACAAGAGTAAAGTTCGCTGTTGAAGCAGGAGATTCAAGAGCAGTTACATACTTTGCTGCTGCTGTTCCATCATAAAGAAGGATAACATCATTGTTCTCCCAGTTTGTAGACCTTCCATCAAGAGCCGCCTTGGTTTCAGCACCATCTACTGCTGCTGTATAAACCTTTGTCTCACCTGCAGGAACCTGATTGTCAAGCTCCTGTGCACAAGAAGCTGCTGCGAATGCGGCAACAGCTGCAAACATAAATGAATAGATTCTTTTCATTGTTCCTTGATTCATTAATGGTTTTACATCTGTTACCACTCGAGAGTGTCTTCGTTCCACTCTTCGAACTGTCCGCTCTGGCAGAGAACACCCTCTGCAGCAATCTCCACTACTTTAACTTCGGGAGATGCATACCCCATCACTGGGGCGAAATTGTTGGTTTTCTTCATTTTTTAGTAAATAGTGTTGGTTAATATAAAGACTTCAATTTATTTTTCTTCAAACGAGATCGCGAATCCGCCGCCGGCAGCCATCTTTATAGGAAGGCAATCTTGGAATGTCACATTACGCTTCTCGATCACGTATGCCTGCGGATTGTTCTTGTAGTGTGCATCGTCTGCATCACGATAGATTGTCGCCTCGTAGGTCTTCTCAGGATCGAGGAACTGGAGAGGAACTTCGAGGGTGCGCGCATTGTCATCGGTCACACCGCCGCAGAACCACTGGCCGTCCTTCTTGCCCTGACGGGCGATGACCACATACTCACCCGGCTCGGCAAGGAGATATTTCGACTGGATCCAATCGATGTCGACATCCTTTATGAACTGGAATGCATCCATAAACTGAGCATAGTGTTCCGGAAGGTCTGCAGCCATCTGGAGAGGTGAATAGAGTGTTACATAAAGCGCAAGCTGGTTGGCTATTGTCGCATTGACCCAAGAATTGTTCTTTCCGCCGGTCACAGAAGCAAGGTCCTGGAAGAAGATACCAGGAGTGTAGTCCATAGGACCACCGTTGAGACGGGTGAACGGAAGGATTGTCACGTGGTGAGGCATTGTACCTCCGAATGCCTGATACTCTGTACCGCGGGCAGACTCGCTGCCGATGAGGTTAGGGTATGTACGGCAAAGTCCGGTAGGACGAACCATCTCGTGACCGTTGAGCATAATCTTGTGCTCTGCAGCCTTCTTCACCACATACATATAGTGGTTGATGAGAGACTGGCTGTAGTGGTGTTCACCTATAGGGAGAATATCACCGACATAACCGCTCTTGATGGCATTGTAGCCATATTTATCCATAAGGTCGAGTGCCTGATCGAGGTGACGCTCGTAGTTGCGTACTGACGAAGAGGTCTCGTGGTGCATCATAATCCTGACACCCTTAGAGTGAGCATATTTGTTCAATGCAGCGATATCGAAGTCAGGATATGGAGTCACGAAATCGAAGACATAGTCCTTGTTGCAGTTGGCCCAGTCTTCCCATCCTTCGTTCCATCCCTCAACGAGAACCTGAGAGAATCCGTGCTCTGCAGCAAAGTCAATATAACGACGAACCTTCTCATTGTTTGCCGAGTGGGTTCCGTTAGGAGTTGCCGAAGCGTAGTCAGTCTTGCCGAGCTGGACAGAAGCAAAATCGTTGGTGTACGACCAAGAGCCCTTTCCTGTGATCATTTCCCACCATACGCCGATGTACTTCACCGGTTTGATCCAATCTGTGCTCTCGAGGGCGCAAGGCTCGTTAAGGTTAAGGATGAGGCGTGAAGCGAGCTGAGCTGTTGCGCTTGGAGCCACCTGGACGGTACGCCAAGGCGTGTTGCAAGGGGTCTGCATACGACCCTTCCATCCCTGCGCATCCGGTGTAAGATGTGATGTGAATGTCATTGTCTTAGGGTCAAGCTCGAGGTGCATACAAGGATAGTCGAGAAGGGCAGCCTCGTGGATATTGATGTAAAGACCGCTGTCTGTACGCATCTGGAGGGATGTCTGCACACCGTTCACAGAGTAAGGGGTCTGCGAGTCATTTCCGCAGATGGCATCCTGCATCTTGCCTGCAATCTCTGAAAGGCGGCACTCTGTGAAATTGTACTCCTGAGTATCGTAATCTCCCGGTACCCACCAAGCTGTGTGGTCTCCAGCGAGAGCGAACTGAGTCATTTCCTCCTTGATCACGAAGTAGCTGAGCTTGCTCTGATATGGGAACTCGTAACGGAATCCGAGACCATCGTCATAGAGACGGAAACGGATGGCCATCTTTCTGTCGGTAGAAGTCTGGACGAGGTTTACGAGAAGTTCGTTGTAATGGTTGCGTATCTGGGCTTCCTCTCCCCATACAGGCTCCCAAGTCTCGTCAAATGTAGAAGTTTCTACGCTTTCGAGGGCGAAACCGTCATAGAAAGAGTTGCAAGGCTGGCGGTCTTCTTTTGAGATGGTACCATCTGCATTGTAGACGATTTTCTGTGCCTTGAGCACTCCACGGAATTCGAATCCGAGGTCTGAAGGAAGAATCACCTTCTGGTCGCCGTAGTTGAGGGCGTACTGCGGAGTGCCTTCTGCTGTGAGCTGGAAGGTCATTTCCATATTTCCGTCCGGTGACTTGAGGGTCTGGACATCAGTCACTTCGCCGGCAGGCTGCGTCGCTGTGCAGGCTGCGAAGAGGGCGAGGGTTGAAATTGCTGAGAGTATTTTTTTCATTTATAGTGTTATTTATTGAATTCAACTATGAGAACCGACTGAGGAGCGACTACTGTTGCATCCGAGACCTCGAAAGGTTCGCCTGTCATTACATTGACTCCGCCTGTGAGTCCTTCTGAAATCTCCTTGTAGTATGTCCAAGGAATGTTCTTCGGCTCGAGGGAGTTATTGATATATACGAATACCACATCATCCTCATCATAACGGAAGTAGCCGTACGTATTGTCTCGGGTCATAAAATGCATTGTCTTTCCGTTGTGGATGACATCCTTCGTCTTTCTCCACTGGAAGAGATGGCTTACGAAATCAAAGAGGTCAGCCGCCTGGCCCTGAGGTACTTCGAGACCGTCTGTATTCTTTGATGCCTTCGCACGGCCTTCCGCAGTGAAGAGATTCATTTCGTCACCTTCCCATCCGCCCGGGAAGTCCACGCGGAGTCCGCCGTGATCGCCTGCGTCCCTGAGATTGTTCGACACGAACATAAGCTCGTCACCGGCGAAGATCTGCGGATAACCACGCATTGTAGCCATCATTGCCATAACGATCTTGACACGGTCCGGGTTCTTGCGGAGGGCATCACCGAGACGGGCAGTATCGTGATTTCCAGGGAAGATCATCATATTGGAAAGATCGTGATATACGAAATCGTGTGAAAGGATATCATACACACGAAGGATGCCCTGACCCCAGCCCGGATTATCTTCCACCAAGCCTGCACGAAGAGCGTCGTGGAGCGGGAAATCCATAATCGACTTGAGGTGTGAGTCGAAACCGTCCTTGTTTTCGTTGCCGCCCTGCCAGTATGCAAGCTGAGGGATGGAGGTCGTCCAGCACTCTCCTACGATATTGAAGTTCGGATACTCGTTCATCACTGCGGCACACCACTGCGCCATAGGATCCTTCTCATTGTATGGATATGTATCCACGCGGAAGCCGTCGAGGTCAGCCCATTCGATCCACCAGATCGCCCACTGCTGGAAATATTTCAGCACAAAAGGGTTATCAAGATTCATATCCACCATTGTACGGTCGAACCATCCGCTTTCCTGGATGTAAAGATCCTGTTTCGAAGCGTTAGGGTCCATATTGGTAGAGAATACGATATTCGATCCTGTGTATGTGTCGAACACGTGATACCAGTCCTTGAATGGAGTGTCCTTCATCCACCAATGCCCCGAAGCGGCGTGGTTAGGAACGATGTCCATAATGATCTTCAGATCCTTCTCGTGAGCCTTCTGCACATAGGTCCTGAAAAGATCATTATCACCGAAACGGGCGTCAATGTGATAGTAGTCTGTACAAGCATAGCCGTGATATGTGACCCAAGGAAGATTATCCTCGATCAAAGGAGTACACCAGATCGCAGTAGCACCAAGTTCGCTGATATAATCAAGATGGTTAATTATACCCTGGATATCACCGCCGTGACGGCCGAAAGCCAGATTACGAGCCACCTTATCAGGCATACCATCGACAGAGTCATTCGAAGGATCACCATTAGCAAAGCGGTCCGGCATAATGAGATATATCATATCGGCTGTGGTGAAGCTGGTTCTTTCTGCAGAACCCTCACGACGAGCCGCTATCTCATAAGGATATTTGAATGACTGTCCGTCCTTGGAGAATACGATGTAATATGTTCCTGGCTGGGCATTCGAGGCCACCTTCACATCTACGAAAAGGTAGTTCGGGCTGTCAGCCTTATTGATCTTCTCGACAGATACTCCTTTTCCACCCTCGATTGCGACATTGTATTCAGAGATTCCTTCTCCCTGAACAAGAAGCTGAAGCGGCATCTTCATACCGGTCCACCACGAAAGCGGCTCTACTCGTGCGACCTGCTCTGATGTAGCATCAGCGACTGAGGCAGGATCGAAGGCCGGCCTGGTGGTGCAGGCTGCAAGAGCAATAGCAGTCAGTGTTATTAATATTTTCTTCATCTTTATCTTTAACAGATCCCCGGTCAGGCCGGCAATGACATTGTCCTTCCGGCCGGGGACCACGATATTATTTATTCTGCAATGATTTCGTATGACCAAGGAGCCTTGAGCTGAGCCTTTACAGTAACCTTGTTCTCAGGAAGGGTACGTGTGAACACGAGAGTGCTGTCATCAGTGGAAACCACCTCGAACTTGCCACCCTTGTCGCCTGATGCAAGTGCAGGATTGTTATGACGGATGTCAATGAGCCACTTGTAGAAGTCGAAATACTCGTTCTTCTCCCAAGCCGGGATCGGATCCTTCTCGAAGAACTCGAATCTCTTCTTCCATCCCATTTCCTGACCTGTGTAGATAAGCGGCTGTCCGTTAGGAAGGGTGAATGTCAGCACAGCCATAAGCTTGGCTGCATCGCCCATTCTCTCGAACTCGGTACCGGCCCAAGAGTTCTCATCGTGATTGGATGTGAACATAAGACGGAAAGCATCTGCCGGATGTCTTTCAGCATCTTTCTGAATATACTCAAGAAGTTCAGGAATGTTCTTCTCACCGCGTGCGATTGCATTCAGCATATGATGGAGTTCCCAGGCATATGATGAATTGAAGCCTGAAAGTGAATGCAGCTTAGGCTCTTCACCCTCTGCAAGCATATACATTCCTGGATAGTCTGCACGAAGAGCTGAGATGGTTTCCTGCCAGAACTCGAGCGGAACCTCACAAGCCATATCGCAACGGAAACCGTCCACGCCTTTCTCCATCCAGAAACGCATCTGGTCAGCCATCGCATCCCACACCTCACGCTTGTCATAATTCAGCTCTGCAATGTCGTACCAGTCATAGTTCACTACTGTATTACCCAGAGAATCACGCATATACCAGTCTGCAGGGCATTCATTGATCCACTTTGCATCAGGAGAAGTATGGTTAGCCACACAGTCGAGGATCACGCGGAAGCCAAGTTTGTGTGCTTCAGCAAGGAAGTTCTCGAAATCAGCCATTGTACCGAATTCAGGATTGATAGCCTTATAGTCAGCGATAGCGTAGTAAGAACCGAGAGTACCCTTACGCTCCTTCACTCCGATCGGATGGATCGGCATAAGCCAGAGAATATCGATTCCAAGCTCCTGGAGACGAGGAAGTTCCTGCTGCGCGGCAGCGAATGTTCCCTCCGGAGTGTACTGACGTACATTCATTTCATAAACCACTGAATTCTCAAGTGGCTGCTGGTTCTGCGGAGCCTGGCTGCAGGCCATTGCAAAAAGTGCAGCTGTAAGTGCAATTGCTATTTTCTTCATATCTTGATTTTTATTAATTTTCCGCCAATATTGTAGCTGAAGTGGCAGCAGCTGAAATTGTATTGCCCGAATAAGCTCCGAGGCCCTCGGCATCCGCCTGGCCGTTCTTTGCAAGGACGGTGTAATTGCCCTGAGGTATCTCCACCTTCGCTGCCTTCTTCGAACCGTTGAGAAGGACTGTGAGAGACTTCGCCGAATCGATTCCTTCGAGTCCGCTGATACGGAATGCCACTACGCAAGGGTCATTCACCTCGATGAACTGAAGCTTCTCGCGAACCAGATCAGGATCACCCAGGCAGAAGCCAGGATGCGCGTGACGGATGGCTGCAAGACCCGCATAATAATCCACGAGATCCTTGTATGTGGTCTTGTATGTCCAGTCGATCGCATTGATCGAGTCCGGCTTGTTGTAGCTGTTCTTCACTCCCTGCTTGTGACGGTAGAGTTCCTCGCCATTGAAGATGAATGGGATACCCTGAGAAGTGTAAACCGCTGTCTGAGCGAGCTTTACCATTGCAAGACGCTCCTTTTCAGTCGCCTTGGTAGCTTCTTCGAGACGGTCGCGAAGACAATGGTCATCGTGACAGCTGACATAGCTTACGTGCTGGAGAGGATTGTTGGTCCAGCGTTCCACGCTCACCTGAGGGTGCTCGACTCCACCGGCGATTCCGAAATGGATGTTCTCCTTGTTTCCGGCCACACCGTCCATAAAACCGGCATTTTCACAGCCGAGAGGGCCACGGACAGCATCACGGATATTGTCGCTGAATGCGCCCACCTTGTCGAGCATATAGGTATTGGCCTTAAGGGCAATTTCCTCAGCAGGATATGCCGGAGCCTCCGCTGCCCAACCTTCTCCATAAATCACCACATCAGGGTCAATCGCGTGAAGACGCTCGCTGATGATGTGCCATAAGGTCAAAGCGGAATCCGTCGATATGATATTCCTTCATCCACCACTCGAGCGACTCGATCATATATTTGCGGAACATTTCCTGCTCCGAAGCTGTCTCATTTCCGCAGCCCGAACCGTTGAAGAAGCTTCCATCTTCACGCATACGGTAGAAATATCCCGGCATTGTGCGTTCGAAACCGGTCTTGAATGCATCAGAAGTGTGATTGTAAACCACATCGAGAATCACGCGGAAGCCAGCCTTATGAAGAGCCTGGATCATCTGCTTGAATTCCTTGATACGGGTAACCGGATTGTATGGGTCTGTAGAATACGAACCCTCGACAGCATTGTAGTTGTATGGATCATATCCCCAGTTATACTGATTGTCCTCAAGACGTGTCTCATCCACAGTGACGAAGTCTGTAGAAGGGAGAAGCTGGACATAAGTCACTCCGATCTCCTTGAGATGGTCGATACCGGTAGCGAGACCGTCAGGATTCTTTGTACCTTCCTCTGTAAGAGCAAGATACTTACCCTTATTGTTCACTCCAGAAGTCTGATGGATGGAGAAATCCCTGTGATGCATCTCATAAACGATGATGTCCGAAGGCTTGATGAGCGGGCTCTTGTCCTCAGCCCATCCCTCAGGATCTGTCTCATTCCAATCGATCACTGCACCGCGAGTACCGTTTACTCCGACAGCCTTAGCCGCAATACCTTCGGTCTCCTCAAGCCACTGTCCGTTCTTCTGCACCTGGAATGTATAGAAAGCGTCCTTCACGTCTTCTTTCACTGTCGCCTTCCAAAGTCCGTCCTTTCCGAGCTTCATATCCACGGTCTTGAAGGCAGCCTCCTCGGAAGCCGACTGATAAAGCCTCAAACGAGCCGCATCAGCATCCGGAGCCCATACTGCAAATTCTGTCTTGTCGCCCATATAGACGCACTCCTCGAGCGGAGCCTCAGGTACGACGAGTGCACCATTTTCCGATGCACAGGAAGCCATAGCGGCCACTGCAACTGTACCCATCAATAAACTTTTGAATGATATCTTCATAACTTAAAATCTGCTTCGTTTTCCAATGTGTCTACTTACACATCCTACGAATATACACAGATTTGATTTATATATGAAATATATAAGATGAACTGTCCGAAGACTATGACGAACGGTCGGATTTCATTGACGAAGCAGCTCCACTTCACGCAGAAATCCCCCGCATCCTTCACACATCAATCCCAAAGCACGGGAACGCCCGAATACGTGCTTTCGAAGGCCAATTTCAATGGCCAAAGCACGGAAACGCCCCATTCTGTGCTTTCGGCTGTCGTTTCACCGTTCGAAAGCACGGGAATGCCCGAATACGTGCTTTCGAAGGCCAATTTCAATGGCCAAAGCACGGGAACGCCCCATTCTGTGCTTTCGGCTGTCGTTTCACCGTCCGAAAGCACGGAAATGCCCGAATACGTTCTTTCGAAGGCCAATTTCAATGGCCAAAGCACGGAAACGCCTCATTCTGTGCTTTCGGCTGTCTTTTCATCGTTCGAAAGCACAGAAATGCCCGAATACGTGCTTTCGAAGGCCAATTTCAATGACCAAAGCACGGGAACGCCCCATTCTGTGCTTTCGGCTGTCTTTTCACCGTTCGAAAGCACAGAAATGCCCGAATACGTTCTTTCGAAGGCCAATTTCAATGGCCAAAGCACGGAAACGCCCCTCTCTGTGCTTTCGGCTGTCGTTTCAAGGTTCGAAAGCACGGGAATGCCCGAATACGTGCTTTCGATTAATTATAGATGCAAAATTTAAATATTGTCCATTGAACTGAAGATTAAATCCTATATATTTGCTCAAAATATGCGCAGACATTGATAATGTACACAAGCTCTGCAGGCCGGTCTGGCCGGGGTATCTGAAGCCCCTCTCTAATGAAAGCGCGCCCAGTAACTATCATTAACTTAAATTGTGCGCTATGATGAAAACATCCATCGAAGCAGTATCGTTCCGAGATCTGGAACAGGACTGCGAATTCAGATTCAAGAAAGAATCCCCTTTCTGGCACTTATATACAGACGGCCATAAAGCTGATATCATATTCAGCGACAAAGAAGACTTTAAATCAGGAATGAATATGCTGGGAATATGCTGTCTCCGTTCACCTGAGGTCAAAGTATACACTTTCGTCCTGATGAACAATCACCTGCATATGATTTTCTCAGGAGATTCCATCAAAGGTATCGAACTATTCGATATGTTCAAGCTGATGTTGCAAAGACACTTCATCAGAAGTGGCAAAGTGGTAAATCTTAAAGATTTCAAATGCCAGCTCATCCAGATAGACAGCCTTCAAAGTCTGAGAAACGAAATCGTTTATGCCAATCGTAACGGCTTCATAGTCAGGCCTGACTGCACTCCTTTTTCATATCCGTGGGGAGCTGGCGCTTCTTTCTTCAACCCCTTCTCCAAGCTGCTTCCATCAGTGCCTTACGACTCTCTGAAAGTCAAGGAGAAACGAGAAATCTGCCGCAGCAATAACATCCACCTGCCATCAGCCAAGGCAATGGTATACGACGGACTATGCGTGAAAATATACAATATGAAAAATCCGACTCAACTAGGAGTCAAGGAACGTATAGAGATGGCTCGTCATATGCATCAGAAATACAATGCATCCAACCGGCAGATCCGAAATATCCTGAAACTGGACAATTCGATCGTCGAGACAATATTCCCCCAGCCCGGACACTGAGTCGAAAGCACAGAAATGCCCTATTTCGTTCTTTCGACTGCCAGATTGGAGTCCGAAAGCACGGAAACGCCTGATTCTGTGCTTTCGGCTGTCTTTTCAAGGTTCGAAAGCACGGGAATGCCCGAATACGTGCTTTCGAAGGCCAATTTCAATGACGAAAGCACAAAACCAGACGATTTTGTGCTTTCGAAATTCATATATGGACAGTTAGGGTTTACTGACGGGAAATGCGCGCCCCGAGTGCGTTCAGACGGACATCGATTTCTTCATATCCACGGTCAATCTGCTCGATGTTGCTGATGACACTGGTTCCTTTTGCAGACATAGCCGCGATAAGCATTGCGATACCTGCTCTGATGTCTGGAGAAGCCATCTGTCCGGCTCTGAGCTGATAGCGGTGATCGTGTCCCACCACGACTACTCTGTGAGGATCGCAGAGGATGATCTGAGCTCCCATATCGATGAGCTTGTCCACGAAGAAAAGGCGGCTCTCGAACATTTTCTGGTGAACCAGCACGCTTCCCCGGCACTGTGTCGCCATCACGATGATCACACTGATAAGGTCAGGTGAAAGACCAGGCCAAGGGGCATCTGCCATATGCAGGATCGAGCCATCCAGAAACGAATCGATCACATAACTTTCCTGCTCAGGAATATAGATATCATCGCCACGACGCTCCAGATTCACACCCAGACGGCGGAAAGCTTCCGGAATCATTCCGAGCTGATCGTATGCCACATCCTTTATGGTCAGCGAACTGCGGTTCATTGCCGCCATAGCGATGAAAGAACCGATTTCGATCATATCAGGAAGAATCTTATGTTCGGTTCCGCCAAGGGATTCCACTCCATTGATCTTCAACAGATTGGACCCTATTCCCTCGATACGGGCACCCATCCGCACAAGCATTCTGCAAAGCTGCTGGACATAAGGCTCGCAGGCCGCATTATATATTATAGTCTCACCCTTGGCAAGGCAGGCAGCCATCACGATATTGGCCGTTCCTGTCACTGAAGCCTCGTCAAGAAGCATATATTTTCCTTGTAGAGACTCACCCTCAGGGACGTGAAGATGGAAGGCTTTCTTGTCTGTGTCATATTCCTGCAATGCACCCAGATTCATAAATCCGAGGATATGGGTATCCACCCTTCTCCGTCCGATCTGGTCACCGCCCGGCTTCGGGAAATATGCCTTGCGGAATCGGGTCAACAAAGGTCCTACGACCATCACCGAGCCACGCAGTTTCGCACATTTTCCCACAAAATCAGCGCTGGCAATATAATCTGTATCAATCTCATCGGCCTGGAAAGTATAGACTCCCTTTTCGTGTCTGGTAACTTTTACTCCCATTCCCTCAAGCAGAAGAATCAGATTACGGACATCCAGGATTTCGGGGATATTAGAAATCTTAACCTTCTCCTTGGTCAGAAGCACCGCACTGATCACCTGAAGGGCCTCATTCTTGGCTCCCTGAGGTCTTATCGTACCACTAAGCTTGTGGCCGCCTTCTATAACGAATGAACTCATCAAAAACGATCTCTCTTTTCTTAAAATAATAAAAGGTAACAACCCCGGTCTGAGACCAAAGACCTGCCGGGACTGCTAATTCAGGACAAAGATAGATATATTTTTCATACGGTACTGACAGAAACCTCAGAATTTGATGCCGATGAATCCCGGACTAAATCCCTGCAGATCTATAGTTATTCTCTGACAAACCCCATCATTTGCACCATTCAACCAGTCAAATCAACCAGTCACTTCTTTAACGGGGGGATTTGATTAGAAGTGATGCAAAAAGTCCATACCTTTAACTACAAAGAACACCTATACGCATAAACACCATTTTAATTAATATCTTAAAACCATGAAAAAGTATTTGAAATTCTTGATGCTTTTGCCTTTCGTTGCTCTCCTTGCAGCGTGTAATCTCGGTGATTCTGAGCCGGTAGGCAAATATGCATTCGAAACAGATGCACAGAAGATTCTTATCGAGGCCAAGCTCCCTTCAGGAGTATATGACACTGACGAGATCTATATCTGCGGTCCTTTCAACGGCGCAGAGGCAGAGTCATACGTAGAGGATGCAAAATGGCGTCTTTCTCAGTCATCTGTAAACATCAACATCTTCGGAGTATATCTTGACCCTGCAACTTTCGTAGAGGGTACTTCGCTTGCTGACGGCTTCTGGTTCTATTCTAAGAATTCAGGTCTGTCACTCACTACCAAGAAGGAAATGGCTACCTATACATCGAACGCTGACCTTGGTCAGAGAACCAGCGTAGTCGTATCTGTATGGGGCGAGCCTGTAAAGGAATACATCCCTACACTTCCTGATCACCCAGGTACAATCCGCGTATATGTTGAGAACCAGGCCGGATGGGAGGCTATCGCTCTCTATCAGTGGGGTACTGAAAACAATCTCGGAGGCAACTGGCCAGGTGCACAGCCTACAGGTACTGAGGTTATCAACGAGGTAGAATACACTTACTTCGAGTACAAGGTGGAAGATGTTGACGGCAAGAGCCAGAACCTCATCTTCAATAACAACGGTGGTGGTATCCAGACTGCTGACATTCCTTTGACATTCAGTGCTGACGTGGTAGACCACTTCTACAGAATCTTCAACGAGAAGGATTGGGAGATCATCGAGAACCCTCTCCAGGTACCGGAGAAGCTCCCTGAGCACGAAGGAACTATCCGCGTTTACGCAGACAACCAGGCTGGATGGGAAGCTATCGCTCTTTACCAGTGGGGTACAGAGAACAATCTCGGAGGTAACTGGCCAGGTGCACAGCCTACAGGTACTGAGACTATCGCCGGTGTAGAATACACATACTTCGAATATGCAGTAGCAGATGTTGAAGGAAAGGAGCAGAACCTCATCTTCAACAACAACGGTGGCGGTGTTCAGACAGCAGATATTCCTGTAGTATTCAGCGCTGAGGTAGTTGATCACTTCTATGTAATCTATAACGAGAAGGATTGCGCGGTAATCGAGGATCCTCTTAACCGCGAGCCTGTCGGCGAGAATCCAGAAAATCCAGAACCAGAAAATCCAGAACCAGAGAATCCAGATCCTGAAACTCCTGCTGATCCAGTTCCAGTATACTTCTACGTACAGGACAATACAGGCTGGGAAGTGACTAATATCTACGCTTGGGGCGACGCTCTTCCAGAGCTCTTCGGAGGATGGCCAGGTGCAGCTCTTGAGACAGAAGTGACTTGCGGCGGCGTTGCATATAACGTTGTAGAGAGCACAGCAACTGCTTATGATCTGGTTTACCACCCTATCATCAATGGAAGCGGCGCACAGTACGACACTCCACTTGTAACACTTGCAAAGTACAATTTCCTCGTTGCTGGCGAGGCTTCAGCAGAGCTCGGTACTGCTCCTGCAGTCAAGATCTATGTTGACGACCAGACAGGCTGGGATGCATTCGCAGTATACTCTTGGGGTGACGGCGAGCCATTCGGTGGATGGCCGGGCGGAACATATGCTACTGAAACTGTAAACGACAAGGATTACAAAGTATTCACAGTTCCTGCAGAATTCTTCGGTGGTTCTTGCAACCTTATCTTCAACAACAACGGTGGTGGAACTCAGCTCTCTGACTACAATGTAAGAGCTGACCGTGACTACTTCCTCACAGTTACAGCTGAAGGTGTAACTCCAATCGAGTAATATATGAGATTGATGAGACTTAATATTTTAATGCTGACTGCGCTCATTATGGGCGCAGTCAGTTGTACTGAGAAGCCGGATGACAAGCCGGTTCGCGACCCTAATGAAAAGCCGGATGCTTCATACGTATTCTATGAGGCCAATCCTCGAGTATTCGCCACAAGCAACCAGCTTAACGCCATCACTGCCCGCCTGCAGAACATCAAGGATCTGGGAGTGGATGTAATCTGGCTTATGCCTATCTGCGAGCAGGGCAAGGAGAAGGCCATCGGCTCCCCTTACTGCATCAAGGACTTCAAGAAGGTTCATCCGCAATACGGCACTCTCGAAGACCTGAAGAACCTTGTGAACAGCGCACACAGCCTCGGAATGAAGGTGATCCTCGACTGGATTGCCAACCATACTTCGTGGGACAATCCTTGGACCAAGAACAAGGGATGGCATTCAACTGACGCATCAGGTAACATCATCTCTCCTCCGGGCTTCAACTGGACAGATGTCGCAGACCTGAACTTTGGCAACGCCGAAATGCGCGCAGCTATGAAAGATGCTATGGCATATTGGGTTACAGAGGCCGGAGTGGACGGTTTCCGCTGCGACTACGCAGAGGGAGTCCCTCAGGATTTCTGGACAGACGCTCTTGCACATCTGCGCTCGATCAAGCCTGAGATCATTCTTCTTGCCGAGGGAGACAAGAGCTGGATTTATGAAGTCGGCTTTGACATTATGTATGCGTGGAGCTTCCCTAATGCACTTGAAAAGGTATTCAAAGGCAATTCCGGAGCTGCAAGCATCTTCGACGCATTCAACAATGATATGTCTAACGTGCCTAAGGGAAAGACAAGGATGAGATACATCATCAATCACGACACTGCTTCAGAAAAGTCTCCGCTCGCCCTCTATGGCGGTGAAAGAGGCGCAATGGCAGCATTCGTGATGGCAACAATGCTGGAAGGATGCCCGCTCATCTACAGTTCTCAGGAAATAGGCTACAGCAAGTCTCTGTCATTCTTCAACAACAATGTGATGAAATGGGACTCGAACAAGTCATATACCGACGAGTACATAAAGGTAATGAAGGCATATAACAGCACCAGAGATGTGCGCGTCTCAGATCCTGTTCTGGCCAATACCGGGAACGTAGCTAAGATGACTTATACTAACTCTATCGGAGAGTCTCTTGTCGTGATGGTAAACACCAAGAACGAGAAAGCTACAGTCAAGGTCCCTCTCGCAGTAGCTGGTAAAGAGGTCACCGACCTTATGACAGGTGAAACTGTCGTGGCTGCCACTGCAATAGATATGGAGCCTTACCAGTACTTCATCTATAGAAAATAATCTATCTACATATAAAAAAGTATGTCGGCCGGATTTCACAACCAGGCCGACATTTTTAATGCAATCTACTAACCAACAAAATCTGGACTGCATTAAAATATTATCTCTGTATCCTTCTCTGTCCGGAAACTCTTGTCTTTATTTCTCCGTCCTGTTCAGGATATCTTTCATATTCTACTTTTCCACCAGGTACGAACATTATGTCCCTTGTGAATTCCATCTGAAAATCAGCATCCTCAACTCCAGTAAGCAGCTTACCTCCGACATAGCAATTGGTAAAGACCACATTCTCTACATATCTGGTAGGATGTCCTACTATGGTAAATGGTTTAAATGCATTCTCCCAGGATACATTCTTAAGATAAACGCCTGAAATAGAGCCCATACGGCCGTTTCCATAACGTTCAGCCTCAGTAAGAATTATTTCCAGATTCTTATACTCGATGGCTGCTTCCACACGAATATCTTCGAAATATATATCCTTTACCTGAGACTCACCGTCGCATACGATGCTGAATGCAGCGTGACCTCCGGTTCTTCCAGAGCCTCTTGCCGAAAGAATATCGCAGTTCGTAACTTTGATATTCTCCACAACTCCACCATTAAGTTCAAATCCAAGGGTGACTCCATCGGCGTGATCCCATCCGATCATCGTACTGTTGCGGACTGTAATATCCCGCGAACTCAGGTCAAATTTCTGCGGATCTCCATTCGACTTGATTGCAATACAATCATCTCTGGTACGGATGAAGCAATCATTGATATCGAAGCCTTTGCAAGAGACAGGGTTGATACCATCAAGTCCCCAGACACCGGTGTGGCTGAAAATCTTCACATTGTCATAGGAGGTATTGACACTGTTGGTGATGGTATTGGCCCATCCGCGGGTATTCCTCATATAGATGCCCTCAACTCTGAGATTCTCACAATCGTTCAGTCTGGCATTGCCTGTAAATGATCCGCGTCCGCAGATGGTCACATCCTTGGCTGTTCCTGTCAGACGTCCGTTGACATTGGCACCTCCGGCTATATAGATGGTCTGGCCGTCACGGACCTGAATTTCACCCACATCGTGATTGCCCGGACCATAGTAATCCACATTACGGTCTTTCCTTGATGGCGCACCCTTCTCTAAAGGATTTGAAAAAATCGCCAGATATGGAAGCTGGTTGACCCTGATATAAAGCTTCATCGGACTGTCCAAAGTGACTGTAAGTGTCTTTCCGTCGGCAACTCCTTTTATACCATAGCTTTTAGGCTGGATTGAATAACTTTCGATGTCCTCGTTCACTGAAATCACAAATGTCTGAGAGCCTTCAGCGGAAAGATTCAAGGTATGAAGGTCTTCCATACCACCCGGACCTACAGCTTCCACCCAGGCGTCCTCACCATTTACAGCCACGGAATAGACCTCACTGGTCCTCATTCCGGGAACTGCCGGATAAAGGACTGTCTGAGCTAAAGCCAGGACAGTCAGGCAGGGCATAATTGCCGCTATTGAAAGTAACTTCTTGAGCATAGGCTCTTATCTTTTGAATTCCACTACAAGCGCAGTTTCAGGAGCTACGACTGTTTCATCAGTTATCACGACAGGCTCACCTGTGATTACATCCTTTCCATCTGTCAGACCCTCGCTGATTTCAGCATAATGCGACCACGGAACATTTACAGGCTCGGCTGAAGCATTGACAAAGACAAAGACTGCGTCTGTATCATTGTAACGGAAATAGCCGTAATTGTTACCACGTGAAATGAAGTGGAGAGTCTTTCCGCTATGAATGACTTCCTTGGTCTTTCTCCACTGGAAGAGACGGCTGACATAATCAAACAGATCTGCCGCCTGTCCTTTCTCCACAGTGTCACCGGCAGTATTGACCGTCATTTCCTTCCTACCCTCAGGGGTGAACCAGTCGAGTTCATCTCCTGGCCATCCACCCGGAAAGTCGACTCTGAGACCAGGATGTCCTGAGCGAGGATCCTTAGAAACGAACATCATCTCGTCTCCGGCGAAAATCTGCGGTATACCTCGCATTGTAGCCATCATTGCCATTGCTATCTTCTGTTTTGCAGGCGACTTGCCTACAACGTCACCGATACGGTCGGTATCGTGATTACCCGGGAAGATGAGCATTTTTGAAAGATCGTGATAGATAAAGTCGTTGGCAAGGATATCATATACCCTTGAAATGCTGCCGCCTCTGCCGCCACGAGCATTCTGCTGCTGACCTCCGGCGAGTCCTGAACGGATGGCATCGTGAAGCGGGAAGTCCATAATCGAAGGAAGGTGAGAATCGAAGCCATCATTGTTGGCATTTCCACCCTGCCAGTAAGCCAGCTGAGGGATATTTCCGGTCCAGCACTCTCCTACAATATTGAAATAAGGATATTCATTGACAATGGAAGCGCACCACTGTGCCATCGGCTCCTTTTCATTGTATGGATATGTATCTACACGGAAACCATCCAGACCGGAGAATTCAATCCACCAGATACCCCACTGCTGGAAATATTTCAGCATATAAGGGTTGTTCAGATTCATATCAGGCATACCGCGTGAGAACCATCCGCTCTCGTGATTATGAAGATCCTTCTTTGACGCATTCGGATCCATATGTGTAGAGAACTTTCCATTGGTTCCTGTGTACGACGGGAACTGATGAACCCAGTCTTCGAACGGAAGATCCTTCATCCACCAATGCTCGCTGCCGCAGTGATTGGTGACAATGTCCATAATGATCTTTATGCCTTTCTCGTGTGCCTTTTCCACATATTCCTTATAAAGATCATTAGTTCCGAAGCGAGAGTCAATCTTGTAGTAATCCGATGCCGCATAACCGTGATATGAGCCTCTTCTGGCATCATCCTCAAGGAAAGGAGTGGCCCAGATTGCCGTAGCTCCAAGTTCTGCTATATAGTCAAGATGGTCGATAACTCCCTGAATATCACCACCGTGGCGACCGCCAAGACTGCTCCTGTCTGCCTTCTCGGCTGTGTCTTCAGTGGAATCATTCGACGGATCACCATTTGCAAAACGGTCAGGCATAATGAGATAAACCATATCTGCCGTAGTGAAGCTCTTGCGCTCAGCCGAACCCTCTGCACGAGCAGCTATCTCATACGGGTATTTGAATGACTGGCCGTCCTTGGAGAACACGATATAATATGTTCCGGGAGCGGCATTTGCCTTCACCTCTACATCCACAAAGATATAGTTAGGACTGTCGGCCTTATGCACCTTTGTGACTTTCACTCCTTTGCCACCTTCGATTGCGACTGAATAACCTGAAATATCCTCTCCGTTTATCAGGAGCTGGAGCGGAGTCTTCATTCCTGTCCACCAGGAGAGAGGCTCCACGTGAGCGATCTGTTTCTCATTTGCATCAGCCACTGCGGAAACATCTGTTTTCGGTCCCGGGCTGGCAGCCATAAGAATCGGCAAAAAAATGTAAATGAAACGTTTCATAATTTCCTAATATCTGATTACTACTGAAACCTGGGAGTCTGCCTGAAGAAGCGGAAGCTTTACACTTGCCTCCTTGGTCTTCTGATCATATGTGATCTCGAGGTTTTCCGCACCCATCTTCGCAGAAGTAGGCTTTCTGTCAAGACCACCCAATACTATGGTAAGATCTCTCTGAGGGTCAATACCCTTGTAAGATCCCTGACGTGCACCGATTGTCACGGTACAGCCGGATGCACTGGCATTCTTGGTTATTTCAGTAACAGCATAATCACTCTCATATGCCTGGCTTACGCCATCATCTTCATAATGTCTGTAAGTGCTCTTGCCCTTGCCCGGAGCCACATAGAGACGAAGCGCATTGGTCTTTTCCTGAAGGCTCTGGATACCCTCCTGAGCAAGCGGGAGAATAGCTCCGGCCTTGACAAACCAGCAGTTTTCTGCGATGGTGTATTCAAGGGTCTTCTTGCTGCCGCCCTTTATCATCTGAAGATGTGCCATATCATACCAGTCATTGCCTGATGGGAACCATACATCTCTCTTGGCTGTACCGGTAAGAGTATCTACAGGCTGGCAGACAGTGGCAACGAGGATATTGTCACCGAACATATACTGCTCCTTGTAATCATAAGCCTCCTGCTTCTCAGGATGTGAATAGTACATCGGACGACAGAGGGATACACCTGTATCATATGTCTGTCTGGCAGCATCATAGATGTATGGAGTAAGAGCATAACGGAGCTCGAAAGCATCCTTCATATATTCATAATGATCATCGAATGTCCAGATACGTCTCTCAATGATCTCGGAGCTTGTACAATGGGTCTTGAACAGAGGTGAGAATACACCGTACTGGAGCCATCTTGTGTAAAGCTGAGGATCTGTAGGGATCTGACCTCTCTGCATATGTCCGCCCAGGTCGTGGCCCCAATATCCGTAACCTACATTAGATGCTGTGGCTGTAAAATATGGAAGATAACCGAGCACCTCCCAGAGGATGTGGGTATCTCCTGAGAATCCGAGCTGATAACGGTGGCTTCCAAGACCTCCCCAACGGTGATATGTCATCGGTCTTTCACTTTCTTCAGCAGCAACACCACGATTACGTCTTACCTTGTCATTGAAGAAAGTATAGTTAAGCCAGAAAGTGTTGCTGAGATTCTCGACATACTTGCTGAGTTTCCACTGCTGCCAGTCAAGCCACCAGAAATCAACGCCTTCCACTTCAAGAGGATGAATCACAGAGTTGAAATAGGCGTCAGCCCACTCCTGCTGTGACATTCTGAAAGGAACATTGGCACGATAGCCCTTTACTGCCGTCATTGTCTCGGTGATCTTTTCACCGCCTTTGTAGATATATCCTTCAGGTCCGTCATAATCATCTGTCCTTGAGATATAATCTGCAACGAAATCCTCATAACAATCCTCCCTCACTCCGATTCCTGATGCAGGATGAAGGTTGAGCGCTGTCTTGAATCCCATATCGTGAAGCTCGGCAAGGAAGCCCTTGGTATCAGGGAAGAGGTCCCTGTTCCAGGAATAACCTGTCCAGCCTATGCTCTGACCGAACTCATCCCTGCGCTGTCTGCGGGCACTGCTCTGCCAGGTCTCGTGCCAGTCCATATCGATGATCATAACATCCATCGGTATGTTTCTGTTACGGAATTCCTTACCCAGAGCTATCAGTTCATCAGCCGAATATGCCTTGTAACGGCTCCACCAGTATCCGAACACATATTTCGGAGGAAGAGGAATCTTTCCGGCTACCTTCGTAAAGTCGGCAAGGGCATCGGTATAATCGTGTCCGTAAGCGAAGATATAAAGATCCTGTACATCGCCTTCTCCACGTGCCTGAACCCATTCTCCCCAGTCTGAGTCATCTTTCACAAAGATATGGCGGGCGCTCTCATCAACGATAGCCCATCCGTCACGCGAAATGATACCGAGTTCCATCGGATCATTGTTATTGATCTTGTCCGGTCCCATACAACCGTCAAGAGTACGTGCGGTACCCATAAGGTTGCCGGTGTCTTCTTTACCCGGATACCAGGTGACGGTCTTACCGTTAAGTTTGAATGAAACCGAAAGATTTTCTTTATCAAATCTACCGTTTCCGGAATAATTCAATGTCACTGCAGAAGTCTTGATCTGCACGCCGGAACCAGACTTGGCAGTGGTGAATGCCGGAACCGGAAGATTTCTGTTTATTATTGCCAGTGTGGCATTGTCCTCGAATTTTCCATTCTCAGACCACTCCATACGTATAAGTCTGTCTGTCAGGACAGTAAATCTTGCATTACCGGACACGACCTGAGCCTTAGGATTTGCAACAGGGTCATTTTCCGCATAAGTCGCACTAGAAAAGCCGAGAAGGCCTATAAAAAAGGCAGTAAACAGTATTTTAATCCTCATAATTTTCAATTTAGATTATTAATGTCTTAGTGTTTGATATCATATCCGGCGATGCGTGCTATCAGCAACGGAATATCCGTATTTTCCGAACAGGAATTGAATTCAGCTGCACGCACTCCGCTTACATACAGTCCTACTGGAGAACCGGTATGGGCGCCGTGTGACCATTGGTAACCTGCTGCACTGTCGAGATACAGGACAGCATCTGAAACCAGACGGGTATTCACAGCATAAAGACTACGGACTTCACTTTCTCCTTCCTTAGCCCCGAAAGTTGCCTGATAAGTTTCATAGAATCTTTCCTCCGTCCTTTTATCTACAGGAACGGTATCCCATAATCCGAGGTTCACTTTAAGGAATTCCTTTACCTCTTCCCAAGAAGGAGGAGTCCACTGAGGCTGCTGTGGAGCCATTCCCTGGCCGTATCTCTGGCCACGGCGTTGCGGCGGCGGAGGAGGCATAAAGGTCTGACGGAACTTTGAGGTCAATTCGTTTTCAGACATCTTCTGACTTGCAAGCAGTTCAGGATTCATCTTATATTCACCAGCTCCGAGGGCAAGGCCACCTGTCTCGTGATCGGCCGTTACTACAATAAGAGTCTCGCCGGGATGCTCGTCACAGAATGCAAGGACAACATCTAGGGCAGCAGCAAAATCATTTATCTCCTGGAAGCACGAAGCTGCATCATCATTATGTCCGGCATAATCGATCTTGCCACCTTCGATCATAAAGAAGAATCCTTCTTCAGCATATCTGCCATAGAGATAATCTATTCCGGTGGTAACGAAATCCTTCAATGCTGTATCTCCCTCCTTGCGGTCAATTGCGAACGGGAGTTCTTTCAGATCCTTTCCTCCGAGACAAAGGACTCGGTCATATTCTGTCTTCACATTACCGAAGGACTCTGCTCCATAGAACACTTTAACCCCTTCTCCACGAGCTTCCTGCTCATAGAAGGTTGCATCAAGTCCGACATTTCTTTCTGTAAGAAACCCTGCGCCAGCCGCGAAATCCACGACATCCGAGTGGATTAACTGGCGTGATATCGGATCATAGCTGTCCCTGTTGGAAACGTGAGCATAAAATGCCGCCGGAGTCGCGTGGTTGATAGCCACACTGGTAGCGATACCGACTCCGGCACCGGAAGCCTTCGCCCACTCCGCTATATTGCCGACAGGGTTGCGGTCCGTATCCACTCCTATCGCACCGGTATAGGTCTTGAGTCCGGTAGCGAGAGCTGTACCTGCAGCTGCCGATCCGGTTACAAGGGTAGAAGCAGAATTGGTATTGACCTGTGTCCTTACCGGAAAATGAAGGAAATTGACCTGTTCCGGGCCATTACCGGTATAGCGGTTATAGATCTCTGTTCCTGAGACTGCATTTATGCCCATTCCATCACCGATAAGATAGAATACATATTTGACCTGCGGTTCATTCTTGGCCTTCTTTCCATAGGAAACAGAGACGGAGCTTACCATAATGATTATGGCAAGCACCATTGAAAAGTATCTGAAATTACGCTTCATCAGATGTTACTCTTTAATTGTCGGGAATGTTGTCAATCTGAGTGTAGTAGAGCCATAAGGCACAAGCTCGATAAATTCCACCTGCTCGCCTTCAGGAACTACAGTTTCCGGAAGAGCCGGAGTAAATCTGTCCTCCTTGAGGGTCCAGTCCTTGACACCCTTTACAGGAACCCTTATCTTCAAAGGAACCGATTCAGGATCGAACGGGAATCCGCTGTTGCCGGTTCTCTGGACTCTAAGGCCTCTGAGCATATTCTCCACAAGTGCATAGTTCCATTTTCCGGCCGGAGTAAGTTCCCAGCTCTTAAAGTCAGGATTAGCCGAGACCTTACCTGCAAGATTATCATAAATCTTCGTATCCTCTACCCAATTGGCCGGAATCGCGTAAGAATAAACGATAGGGCCTCTCTGAATGCATTTTCCCTGAACAGGGGCATCCACCACCTCTATCTGCATAGGAAGTCTTACAGTGAAGACATCACCGCTCTTCCACTCCTTGCTTTCTGTGTGGAAGCCTGACTCCGCTGCCTTGCACCAGCCAGGGATTCTATATGTGAAATCCATCTGATGAGAGTCTGCCGATCTCTTGCCATCCTTGAAGAATGTGAATTTGAACTTCACCTGCTCCTCAAACGGATACTGTGTGATTTCATCGATCTTCACGGTCACACCTTCACCGAGGTCATAAACCACAGATGACGGGCCATAGAGAGCAGCCACAGGATGACCTTTCTTGTCTTTAAGCCACATTCTTGCCACATAGTTAGGCATATATCTGTGAAGATTTCCGATGCAGCACTCTGTCTCGTGAATAGGACGATATGCCATCCAGGTCAGACCATACTTGAAGCCGTTGTGGTTCGAATTTCCAGTAGCGATGAACTGGTTAGGACAAGAGAAGTACTGCATAGAGCGGAAGTCCTTTGTGATTGCTCCAAGTCCTCCATTGAAGATACCTTTCTCGATTCTGTCGGCCCATTGTGCATCACCTGTCGTCATCAGATAATATCCCATTGTCCAGGTATAGTCAGAAATATCACAGGTTTCGTGACTTGCGAGCGGATCGTTGCCGGCAAGAGCTTCTGTACTTGAGTTGATTCCGTCTATGAGCATATTAGGAGTCTCCATCTTATAGTCAGCCTTGAGAGCCGCCTGGAGATATTCCTCCTTTCCGGTGTGTGCATAAAGAATCATCGGAATCTTCATAAGCTCATTCATAGTCACACCGTGCATATGAAATTCAGAGTCATCCAGACAAGTCTCCTGAGTAAGATTGGAAGCATCCTCATCCCAAGCCTTCACTGCAAGCTCGAGAAGAGCCGGATTCTTTGTAATGGAATATGTCCAGAGAATACCCTCAACATTTACTACGAATCTGTCCATTCCAAGTTCCTCGACCGGATACGAGAGATAGTTCTTTTCCAACGCTTCAGGAATACGAGGATCACCTGTGACTTCATAATAAGCCTGCACAGCTCTGAAGAATACAGCGAACGGCCAAGCCATTGAGCTGGTCTCCGGTCCAAGACGTCCTTCCGGTCTGTCTATAGCATTGATTCTCATCTGCTTCTCACGGCGAGCCTGCTGAGCCGCCATTCTCTGACGCAGACGTGGGTCAGCTGATACCTGAGCATCAAAATTACGGTTAGGACGCTGGCTTCTGCGCTCAGCTTCCATCTTTTTCTGAGTCTCGATATCTATGCCTTTCTTTGCAGGAAGAGGATTGGCAAGTACATATTCGATATTCTCCTGCCATATCTTGAGGAATTTCTCATCATCAAGAAGATAACCGAGTCTTGTAAGTCCGTCGAGATAATATGCTGTCTGCTCGAATCTCCACCAGTCTGCTCCACGTGACTCTGAATCACGCTCCAGTTCACCCGCCCAAAGACAAGAATTATATGGATATGCCATAGCCTCAGGGTGACCGGTCAATCCCTCCTGCTGACGGGTAAGGATCTCCTTGAGCCAGCCCTGTGCCGTGATATTGTCGATAAGTCCTTCCGAGAACTGTGCATACTCTGGAGCAGGGACATTGGCAGATGATGGTGCCTTTGGAGCAAGTTCCTTAAGATCAAAGATATATACACCTCTTGCCGGTACATCAAGAGTTCCGGTCAGGTCATATGCTTTCTCTGTGATTACATCCACTCCGGCAGTGAAATTCTTCATCACATCATCATACCTCGACATATCGATGGTAACATCCTTGTCTGAACCGTTGAGAACGACAAGGACTGTTTCGTCATCCTTGATTCTCGCATATACGTAGCAGTCACCGTGATCGTGAAGCGGTGCATACTGGATCATAGAACCTGACTTGACAGCCTTTGAATTCTTTCTCCAGTTAAGAATGCGGCTCATATAGTCCCAAGCCTCATTCTCCTGTTCTGTTCTTCCTTCAGCAGTGAACACCGATCTTTCATCTCCTTCCCATCCGCCAGGCATATCCTTGCGGATGACTCCGTCGCCCTGCTGTTTGGTACCGGTAAAGAGAAGTTCGGTACCATAGTAGATCTGAGGGATACCACGTGTAGTGAGAATGAATGCTACGCCCTGCTTATACTTATTGAGATCCTTGTCCTCGACAGTAGAGAAACGTCCAAGGTCGTGATTATCAAGGAAAATAAGCACGCTGTTAGGATCCGGGAACAAGAAGTCATTAGCCATCGATACATAGATATTGAACAATCCCTGAGCCTTTCCATCATCAGGAATATTCGTATCGACGAATGCATCCGGAACGATGAAGGCAAGGTTGAAGTCCATTACCGAAGTAAGGTTGCTGTTGATCGGGCTGAAAGTAGAATTCTTCTGCCACCAGGCAGGGAAACCGCTGCCTACAGGATACCAGGTCTCTCCTGTAATGTTGAACTGAGGATATTCCTCCATAGTAGCCTTGCACCACTTAGCTGCGAACTCAGCATCCATATAAGGATGTGTATCCTGACGGATACCGTCGATACGTGCATACTCGATCCACCAGGTAGAGGTCTGGATAAGATAATCGCTTACAAGAGGATTTTTCTGATTTAGGTCCGGCATTCCATTGTTGAACCATCCGTCTGTGAAGAGCTTTCTCTCGGATGGTGCTGCGTGAGGGTCCACCTGAGTCCATTTCTGGTGGCTTGTAGGAACGAATGTATTGTTGAAATTGAGCCAGTCTCCTGTAGGGAGATCCTCCATCCACCAATGCGAACTTCCGCAGTGATTGAAGATCATATCCATCACCACCTTGAGTCCCTTCTCGTGAGCCTTGTCTATCATCTCGATATACTCCTCCATCGTGCCGAAACGAGGATCCACATCATAGAAATCAGTAATGGCGTAACCGTGGTAGGTATTTGCATTGTTCTCCTGCACCGGATTAAGCCAGATAGCAGTCACTCCAAGATCCTTGATATAATCCAGATGATCGGTCACACCCTTGATGTCACCTCCGTGTCTTGCTCCTGATCTTTCACGGCTCATTCTTGCTCCACCGATGGTGTCGTTCGAAGGATTACCATTGGCGAAGCGGTCTGGGGTAATCAGATAAAGTACATCAGCAGATGTGAAACCATCCGCTCCCTGCTTGGTGCTTCGCGGAAGAAGATCGTACTTATATACTGTCTTCTCCTTACCTTCCTTGAAAACAATATCCATCTTGCCTGGCTTTGTCTTCGGGGCAATGTCAATATATATGAAGAGATAGTTTGGATTCTCGGTCTTTACCACCTCTTTGATGCGCACTCCCGGGTACTTGATCTCAACGGTAGACTTAGAGATATCCGGTCCGTGAACCATAATCTGCAGCTGAGTATTCTTCATTCCCACCCACCAGCAAGGCGGATCAAGATGCTGAATTTCTGCAGCGGTCGCAGCGAAGCCTGCAAAAAGCAGCAATACAGCCGCAACCAACGCCAATCTGATATTTTTCATAATTTTAGTGTTATTTGCTCAATTCAAGTACATAAACTCCTCTTGGCTCGATCTTAACAAGCGAAGTAAGATCCACCACTTCTCCTGTAACTACATCCTTACCCTTGGTATTGTCCTTGACGACTTCAGAGAATCTGTGCATATCCACAAGTCTCATAGTATCGCTACCATTAAGGATGACAAGGACTGTCTCATCTCCATTTGTACGGGCGTAGACATAGCACTTTGTCCTGTTGTCCGGGGTGTAATGCACAAGCTTTCCTTCTCCTACAGCCTTTGAAGTCCTTCTCCAGTTCAGGAGCTTGCTGGCAAAATTCCAGCTCTCATTCTGCTCCGGTGTTCGTCCCTCTGCAGTAAATGCTGACTTTTCATCCTCTGCCCATCCTCCAGGGAAATCGGCGCGAAGGAAGTCTCCCTCTTCCACACCCATCATAATCTCGGTTCCGTAATACATCTGCGGAATTCCTCTGGTAGTAAGAAGGAATGCAAGTCCCTGCTTGAATTTCCATATAGGATCGCCCGGCTTCATAAATCTGGCGATATCGTGATTGTCCAGGAAGGTGAGAACATAGTTCGGATCCGGAATAAGGAAGTCCTGTGTCAGACACTCATACATCTTGAAAAGACCGGCTTCAGATCCTTCACTGGTATTGCTTTCCTTGAGGATTTCATTCTGTGTGGTAAATGTCAGGTCAAAATCCATAACTGTCTTAAGCTTCGAATCTGAAGGGCTTACAGAAGAACCACCCTGCCACCATCCGGCTGCAGAATTACGAGGATACCAGCCCTCACCCACAATATTGAAGTCAGGATATTCATCGTTTATCTCCTTGCACCATCTTGCCATAAAATCAAAATCCGCATAAGGATAAGTATCCATTCTGATACCGTCAATACGAGAATATTCGATCCACCATATACTGTTCTGGATGAGATAAGTACCGAGGTGACGGTTCTTCTGATTCAGATCCGGCATACCTCCGGAGAACCAGCCTTCCACAAGAATATCCTTCTCGGTTTCAGGTGCGTGAGGGTCAAGCAGCGTCCACTTGTAATGAGTAGTGGTCACCAAAGCATCCTCATTATGACTATTCATTTTTACCAATGCATCCTTCTGTTCCTGTGGAAGAGCCTCGAATTCAGCGATG
Source organism: Bacteroidia bacterium (assembly GCA_021153285.1). Taxonomy (GTDB): domain Bacteria; phylum Bacteroidota; class Bacteroidia; order Bacteroidales; family UBA932; genus Cryptobacteroides. The sequence continues at coordinate 27,947 of JAGKTT010000020.1, read as the reverse complement.
CTTGCAGGCATCTTCACCTGCTGTCTGCGGTAACCGCTGAACTGTCTCTGCTGTTGCTGACCTTTTGCACGTGCAGCCTCCATTTCACGCATTCTTTCCCCAGTCTTCACAGCCTGATCGTTCTGATTGAACCAGTCTGATGTAGGGACATCGGTTATCCACCAATGCGAACTTCCGCTATGGTTGAAAATCATATCCATAACGACCTTGATGCCTCTTTTGTGAGCAGCATCGATCATTTCGCAATACTCTTCATTAGAGCCAAGTCGAGGCTCCACGAGGTAATAGTCAGAAATGGCATAGCCGTGTGAAGAATTTCCCTTGTTGTACTGGATAGGGTTTAGCCACACAGCTGTAACTCCAAGATCATCAATATAATCCAGATGATCCATAATTCCCTGAATATCACCTCCGTGTCGTCCTCCTCCCTGACGGTTTGCGATGTAGCCGTCGAGGTTGTCGTTGTCAGGATTTCCATTTGCAAAACGATCCGGCATTATAAGATAGAGCACATCCTGCGGGGTAAATCCCATAGCTCCCTCCTTCTGATTCCTCGAACGAAGTTCAAAAGAATGGCGGACAGCTTTCTTACCCTTGCCGAACTGGAACTGAAGCATTCCTGGCTCAGCCTTTGCACTCACATCTAGGTATACAAAAAGGTAATTTGGATTTTCCACCTTGCAGACCTCCTTGACTGTCACTCCCTCGTATTTATCCATAGAGAATGGAGTGTCAGATATATTCTCACCATAGAACATAATCTGAAGTTCTGTATTCTTCATTCCGGCATACCAGAACGGAGGGTCGACACGCTGAATGTCCGTTGCGCCAGCTGTCAGACAGCAAAGCACAAAAAGGAAAAGACTGACAAACTTTTTCATAGTTTAAGGTATTATTTCACTACGTAATACTCAAATGGTCTGAGCATATCGTTTCCTGAAGGAAGAACTCTTGTCTTGCCGGAAACAAGCTCTGTGCAGGTACGTCCCTGCCACTGCTGAGGAAGAGTAATCTGATGCTGAGTATCTCTCATATTGATCACTACAAGGATAGTCTCTTCACCATATACTCTTTCAAACATAAGGACATCGTTATCAGGATAAGGAACGATAGAACCCTTTCTGAGAGCCGGCTCGGAATTATATACCCTGATAAGGTCACAATACTCGTCATACATATGTGGATTTGCCTCCCAGTCGATTTCAACATAATTGAAGAAATTGATCTTTCCAGGATATCCTACCTCCTGCGAGCCGTATACAAGGATACCTCCGTGAATATAAGCAGTAGCTACAAAAGCCGCCATCGAACCTTCCGGACCGAAGAACTCGCGGATAGGAGACATCTTCACGCATTCATCGTGATTAGTGGTAAAACGAAGCTTTACCTTGCCCTCAGGAAGACCGGCATACTCGAGAGAGTCTGAAGTGAACAATGAGCTCACAGGCACAGTTCTGTTCATTCTTCTTCCCGGCTCGGCTCCAGGGCCCTGTCTGTTGAATGTATTTCCATTGTATACTCTTCTGAGAGCAGAAAGCCATCCCCAGGCGTAATTCATATCGAATCCTGCGTCAAAGTGATCCTTTCTCTGTCCCTCAGCAAGCATAAGAAGATCCTTGCCTTCGATGGCTCTGAGCTGATTAAGACAATCCTGCCAGAACTCGAACGGAACGAAGTCGGCAGCATCACAACGGAAGCCGTCCACACCGATTTCCTCCACCCAGAACTTCATAGCATCGATCATCTCCTGACACATATCAGGCTTGCTGAAATCAAGGTCAGCCACATCCTCCCAGCCTGTTCCTTCCGGACAGATTATTTCACCCTCCTCGTTATGAGTGTACCATTCAGGATGGTCATATATCCACTGGCTGTCCCACGAAGTATGATTCGCTACCCAGTCGATGATCACGATCATTCCCCTCTTGTGGCTTTCTGCTACGAGAGACTTGAAATCAGCCAATGTACCGAATTCCGGATTCACAGATCTGTAATCCCTGATAGAATAAGGCGAATTCACGCTCTTGAGCTCTCCGATTTCATATATCGGCATAAACCAAAGTACATTCACGCCCATTGTCTGGATTGAATCCAGATGAGAAGCCACCGCATTGAATGAATCCTCCGGTGCATAGTTTCTCGGATTCACCTGATACATCACTACATCTTCAGGTGACGGTACCTTAAATTCGGTTTCGACCGGCTCCGCACAAGCTACGAGCAACAATGCCATCGTAATGGCTGAAATAATATTCTTCATATAGTAACTATTGTTTAGATTTTTCAAAATGAATACGGTCGTCAGGCGAGCCATTCCAGGAATTCTTCAACCCGGGCTCTGGATACGGTCATTTCACATTTCGGTTCAAAATCCGTAACCACCTTAAGCCTTCCACCCTTGATCTTGACGACTCCCCTTATTTCAGAAAGCGCAATAATGCAGTATCTTGAAATCCTGAAGAATTCTTCGAGGTCAATCTGCGTTATTATCACATCCAGAGGGAAATTTATAATATAATGGACTCCTTGCCTGGTCACAATATATGTAGCATTATCTTCCGTATAGAAGTAGGCTATATCAGAAGTAGGTACCAAGACAAAGTTATCCCCAAGCTTGATAATGAATCTTTTCTTTATCTTTCTGATCTCGCTGACCGGTTTGTTTTTGATAAACTGGTCGAATGTTGACAAGAGACTCCTCGAGTTCAACACATTCATATTCTTCCTGCACCTCTCTACCGAACGGCATAGCGCCTGAGGTTCGACAGGTTTGAGGAGATAGTCTATACAACCTACCTTGAATGCCTCGATAGCATACTTGTGATAGGCCGTTGTCAAAACGACATTTGAGGTAATGTCTATCTGCCTGAAAATATCAAAGCAGTTACCGTCCTGAAGTTCCACATCCATAAAAATCAGATCGGGATGTTCGATCTCATCGGAGCGAAGGAATTCCAATGTTTCCTTTACAGTGCGGGAGGTTCCCACAATCTTGACATCGGGGAAATTGGCATTCAGCATTCTCACCAGAGACATCTGTGACAGAATCTCGTCTTCTACTATGAATATGTTCATATCTCGCTATCTGATTATTGGAAGTTTCACAACAAATTCATTTTCATTAGATTCCACGACTACATCTTGAGGACTGAGATCTCCATAGATTCTTTTTATATATTTCAGTCCCAGATGGGTTGTCGGCTCAGGAGAAATCTTCTTCAATATATTGTTACGTACAATAATGTGAGTGCCAGAGTTGCAAATACATATATCCAGCGGATTCTGCTCTGTGCCTGCATTATGCTTGATGGCATTTTCAATAAGCAGCTGTATCGAACACGGAACGACAAGACTTTCCTCAAGACTCTCATCCATATCCTTCATAACATTGAAGGTTGCCCCGAACCGGACCTTCATCAGATCCGTATATTTATTTACAAAATCCAATTCCTCTCGTATGGTTACCAGATTTTCTTCCTCATTGGTTATCATATACCTGTACAGGTAGGCCAGCTTATACACAAAGTCAGACGCTTCATCAACCTTACGTTCGCATATCAGACCATTCAGGATGCTCAGGTTGTTGAACATAAAATGTGGCTTTACCTGCTGCTGGAGGCGTATATAGCTGTACTGTGCCAGATTGGACTTTTCCTTTGCAAGCTGGGCATCCCGGGCACCTTTCACGGAATTGATAGCCAGATAAAGAAGAGCGACACAGCAGAAAGTATAGTCGACAATCACATTAAGCATAACATCCCTGCTATACAAAGTCTTGCCATTTATGATAATAAGTACCAGCCTGGCTATTATGATCACGGTGAACACAAGCATAAGCCAATATGTGCTTATTTCCTTGCGATTCTGACAAAAACCTGTTCTGTCTATCAAAGTCACTATTCCTTCCACAGCCGCTCCGATGATTACAGATGTGGAAAAAGTAGTGATACCTCCACGCAGATAAGTGTTGGAGATGAGATGTTTCAGCAGGCTGCCTATCAAAGATCCTAGGTAGTAACCTCCGAAATTCACGATGATAAGCAGCATCACCATAGTATTGACAGTGGTTCTTCTGACCTGACACAAGGACAGAGTCATAATCATCGTCAGGGTCGTAAGCATCAGATGGTCGGACAGGCCCAGCCATCTCGAAAGTACTGCCACAACAGAGTGCAGGATCGAGAAAACCAGAATGATGTTCAGTTCCTTTCTGATGGATTTCATAAGAACCAGTGCCTAAATTTAAAATGGTGGAGGATTAGACCTCCTCCACCATTACTTTCATCAATTATTCTCCGTAAGCAGGATTCTGTGTAAGACCTGGATTCGCTGCCAGAGCTCTTTCAGGAACCGGGAACCACTCATATTTGCGGTCACGCTTTGCAGGAAGGTCATATCCGGTCTCAGTTGTACGTCCGAAGAACCACCACTGACCCTGAGTGAACTTGTCGAAACGACGGAGGTCAGTACGACGACGGTGACCCTCATCAAGGAACTCAAGTCCCCACTCGCTGAGCATACGGTCCTCATCAAAGGCAGCATCAAAGCCTCTTGGAGCACGATCCTTTGCAGTATTCCAATCAGCTGCAGAGAAATATCTCTTACGAACCTCGTTAACCCAGTTCTTAGCCTCAGTAGAATTGCCCTCACGAAGTAGACACTCTGCATAAGTATAGTATACCTCAGCAAGACGGAACTCTACAACATCAGGATCACAGAAGTTATATGGAGCATCGATATTGTAGTAAGGATACTTCGCCATTCTGATACCTGAGTTGGTCTCACCCCAACGTGGATTCTCCACCATCTGAAGAGGGTGCTCACCCTTACCCTGGAAGTTACCCACCTGGTCAACGTATACAAGCGGCTGTCCTTCACGGTCAGCATCAGCCATCTGAAGCTCACCATTACCAAAGTCAGAGTACATCACGCCCTTCATAAAGTGTCCGCCCCAATTTCCTGCAGCGTCATTATAAGGAGTTACAAGACGGATGTCAGCAGGGTCGAAACGCTCCATAACAGCACCAAGTTTGTCACCATATCCATCAAGGAAGCACTTTGCAAGTTCCTTGTCATACATATTCTTCACTACGCTTGCAGTACCGTTAGCGTCGAATGAAACGCACTGGTTGTAGAAGTTGCTTGAGTTGTCGAATGAAGGTGTCAAGCAGCAGCAGTTCCATCCTGCGTGCTCTTCCTTTGTATTGAAGTATGCTGTGAAGACATAGCTCATAAAAGGACCGTTACGCATATTGGTAGATCTCTTGTTGTAAACTACGTCACTTGAGAATGCGAATACGATCTCCTTACAGTCAGTGTTGTTGTTTGCAGAGTAGATATCCTTATAGTTCTCGGCGATAGCATAGTTACCATACTTTCCGTCGATGATATCCTTCGCAAGAGCCTTGCACTCGTCAAAGCGTGCAACTCCTGTAAAGATCTCAGAATTAAGAAGGATACGCATCTTGAGCATACGGTTCATAGCCTGATTACAACGGTTTACTGAACCATTGATCGCAAGAGACTCCAATGCAAGGTCGAGCTCGTCAATCATCCACTGACAAACTTTAGCGTTACCTTCCTCGAAGGTCATACCGTCCATCGCACTTACAGGAAGTACGGATGTATCTGTAGTTGTTGACAATGGAATTACAGAGCCGAATACCTCGAAAACATTATAGAAGCAATATACACGGAATGTACGTACCTCGTCTATGTAAGCCTGCTTCTGAACCTCTGACATTCCAAGAGAAGAAGCGCTGATACTCTCAAGGTCAGTGATGAAGTTGTTACAAAGACCGATAGCAGTCCAAGCACCACTCCATATTCTATTCACATAATTTGAAGAAGGATTCCAGGTGTGGGTAGAAAGAACGAACTTGTCACCTGAGTCCCAGCCCCAAGATCCACCGTTCCACGAACGCCAGGTAATCTGGTCCGCAGAAAGCTCCTGAGCATACCAATAGAGCTCTGAGAGGTCACTCTGCTCCTGTGCGTAAATATGAGCAACTACCTGCTTGACTGAGTTCTCATCTGTAAAATAGTTAGAAGCATCAAGCAATGTGTAAGGATGCTCTGTCATATCAAAACAGCCTGTGAAGGCAAGTCCTGAAATGGCCATTACTAAAAATTTCTTTATAGCATTCATATTGATGTTTTCCTTTTACACGTTGAGATTAGAACTTAGCTGAAATTCCAAGAGTGATCTTGGTAGTATAGAGTGATGTCGAACCTGCGATACCAGGGGTAAGACCGATAGAAGATACAGTTGAAGGGTCAACACCTGAGAACTTGGTAAGAGTCAGGAGGTTAGTCGCTGCAAGGTAAACATACATATTTTCAAATCCTGCCTTGTTTTCCTTGAAGTTGAAGTTTCTTCCGACAGAAACCTTCTCGATCTTGAACCAGTCACCCTTCTCGAGGAAGAATGAGTTCAGATAGTTGTTGTCAGCTGTAAGATGAGGATACTTCTCATATGCACTCTTAAGGAGGTTCTCAGCTGCTACACCCGGATAACCGTAGTTCTGAAGCTGTGAATTCCAGATGTCGTGTCCTGCAAGACCACGGCCATTGATGCTGAGATCCCAGTTCTTGTACTTGAGAGTGATGTTGAGAGAGAATGCGTGCTCTGGGAGGGTGTTACCGATAACCTGCTTGTCGCTGTCCTTCACACCTGTCTTGGTAGCTGTACCACCGTCAGCTGTCTCGTGGAGGAGCTGTCCGTCCTCAGTGTAACCTGCATACTTGAAACCACGGAGGCTACCGATCTGAGTACCTTCATAGAGACGGAAGAAATAGTCACTTGATCCAAGACCGCCTGTTCCGTAAAGGTCAACGAAGTTAGCTGAATAAACATCATTACCGATGCTCTTGAGGATGGCTGTGCTGTAAGAGTAAGTACCACCTACAGAGAGTCCCCAGTTCTTACCGAAGCGTGTGTTGTAGTTCAGGGCAAGCTCGACACCTGTATTCTGAGTTGAACCGAGGTTCAGCTGGATAGAATCGAATACGTATGGTGGCTGTGGAGCTGTATAAGTATAGAGGAGGTTCTCTGAACGACGGTCGAAGTACTCGATGCTACCTGTGAGCTTACGTCCCAAGAGTTCGAAATCTACACCATAGTTATATACAACGGCTGTCTCCCATCCGAGGTTCGGGTTAGGGTTACGTGAGATACCGTATCCAGGTACCCACTGACCGTCCATATAATAATTGGATCCCTTTGAGTTATAAGTAGAGAGTGATGCATAATCACCACCGGCCTCACGTCCTGTCACACCATAAGATGCACGTACACGGAGTTCGTCGAGCCAGCTTCTTGAACTCTCCATAAAGCCCATATTCGAAATGGTCCACGCTGCAGACACTGAAGGGAAGAAACCATACTTCTTGTCCTTACCGAACTTAGAGCTACCCTCGTAACGAGCAGATCCTGTAACTGTGAGAAGGTCATTCCAAGAGTAAGTAACACGGCCGAATACACCGGCAAGCTTGTTGAATGACTTGCTTGAGCCCATACTTGCAAGACCCTCGTCGAGGTATGTACCTGAACCTATGTTATACCACAGGAACTGGTCATACTGGAAGTTTCTGTTGGTCATATTCATACTCTCACCCATATACTGACGGTATGAATAACCGGCTACAGCCTTGAGAGAGTGGTTGTTAAGCGAGAGGTTATAATTGATCATAGCCTCGAAGTTGCTTGTAAGGCTGTTGCTGCTGTCCAAGCTTGCAGAACCGGCATAGTTGTTCCACATCTGGCAAGTCTGCATTGTAGATGGAGTGTAGCTGTGGCCATAAGTAGAATAGTATCCGAATGCTGCATTTGCATTGATAGTCAGGAGATGGTTGTCATTCTTGATAAGAGTGGCCTTCACATCCTGCTGGATATTGATGGTAGTGCTATGGCTCTGGTTAGTAGGCATCTGGTTGTTCTCGACAGGGTTTGTAGCACCTGTAGAACTTGTAGGCCAATAGTAACCTGTAGGAGTGGTAGCATCATAAACCGGCTGAGTAGGGTTCATAAAGATGGTACCTGTAAGGCTACCACCGTTTCCGTTGCTCACGTAAGCACGGAGCTGAGCGATAGTTGTAGTCTCGATGATATTGTTCAGCATCTTCTGGCTCATCAGGAAACGAAGGTTATAAGTCTGCCTGTCGTTGTTCTTGTAGAGCTGGTTTCTGTCTGAATAATTGAACGAGAGATTGTAGTTGCTTCTCGATGTAGAACCTGCGAGAGAGATGTACTGGTTCAGGTCGTAAGTAGGCTTGTCGTTACGGAGAGCATTCCAATAAGCGTTTTCAATTCGTCCGCCGTAGTCTGCCTTACCACGTTTCTCATTGAGAACCAGCCACTCATCAAGGCTGAAAGTCTCCGGATTCTTATGAAGAGCCTGGATAGCATAATAAGAATCGTAAGTAACTCTGAGCTTTCCTGCCTCACCTGCACCTCTGCGTGTAGTCACGAGAACGACACCGTTGGCACCACGTGTACCGTAGATAGCAGCCGATGCACCGTCCTTGAGGATAGAGATTGACTCGATATCCTGTGTAGACACGTCGCTGAGTGAAGCACCTGCAACACCGTCGATCACCACGAGTGGAGAGTTTCCACCGTTGATGGAAGTGGCGCCACGAAGCTGGAAGCTTGTGCTGTTACCGTCTGCCGACATATCGATGTTAAGACCTGCAACCTTTCCCACGAGCAGCTGCATAGGGTCACCTGAAGCAGCCTTGTTGAAGTCTTCAGCCTTTACGCTTACTACAGAAGACGAAATCTCTTTCTTACTGAGAGAACCGTAACCGACTACGACTGTCTCTTCAAGCATTTCAGAATCTTCCTCCAAAGTAACTTTAGCAGGAACTGCATTTGCGGCGAAAGCCAGGGTCTTATAACCGATACAGCTGATTTCTACAGTTGCTGTCGGGCCTGAGACATAAAGGATATAATCTCCGTCGATTCCAGTGGATGTTCCGGTAGTCGTACCTTTTTCAAGAATAGTCGCTCCAGCAACAGGTCCAAGCTGATCGTAAACGGATCCTTTTACCTCATATCCGCTCTGAGCGAATGTGAAATAAGGTATCATACTTGTCAGAATAAAGATGATACCAATCAAGAACACTGATTTTTTCATGGATTACATTGATTAGTTTAGTGTGTTTTCGATAAAGTTATGGAATACACCGTCAACTATTATGTAAAGTGTTCTCTTTTGTGTGCGATTGGGAGAAATAAAGGTGTGAACGGAACTCCCGATCACACCTTTATATATACATATAAGCATCTTGGTGAATTAGATATGTTCCACCTCAGGATGAAGCTCCACTCCAAACTTAGCCTGAATAGATGCAACTATACGTTTTTCCAGTCCTATTATTTCTTCAGGATAAGCCTCGCCTGTATAATTCACGATAACAAGCGGTTGCTTTTCCCACACGGCAGCCCCGCCACTTCGACGTCCCTTCCACCCGCACTGCTCGATCATCCAGGCAGCCGGAATCTTGACGAGGGAGCCTGGAACAGATCCTTCACTTTGTTCAGGATGACAAGATGAGGGTTCAGTTTCAATGATATAATGCGGCACCTTATAATCCGGGCCGAACTCCGCCTTCGCGGCCGCCTCAATACGCAGATAATGCTCCATCGGCACCACCGGGTTCTTGAAGAAGCTTCCCGCACTACCCTTCACCGAAGGCTCCGGCAGTTTCTCCTTTCGGATTTTGATGATCGCATTTCTTATGAGGGACGGAGTCAAGGATTTTTCGTTACAGTCAAATTGACAGTGAGACGACAAGGCGTCTTTCAGATGCCCATAATCCAGCACCGGCTTAGGCTCTCGACTCAATGCAAACACCACGTGAGTCACAATGTAACGTCCCTTGACCTCAGGATCTTTGAAAATGGAATCCCTATATCCGTACTCACACTCCTCAACACTGAAATTGACAAACTCCTCCTCAACAGTATCATAACAATACACCTTACGGATAACATCCTTCACCTCCACTCCATAAGCTCCGATATTCTGCACAGCGGAAGCGCCCACCTCACCAGGAATATAGGACAGATTCTCCACTCCCCAGAGGCCTTCCTTTGCCGCCCAAGCGCAGAAATCATCAAAGACGACTCCCGCACCGACCGACACCAGGACAGGGGAGGAGATTGTCACGTCGCTGCGCTCCTCACAATGACAAGAGGCGAGCTCCTCACAATGACAGGGAAGCGGGTCCTCACAATGATAGGAGGAGACAGGAACACATTGAGATTCATCAAGAATTTCTATGAAATCGATCTTCGAATGCAGAACCGTACCCTTGAAATCATCAGTAAAAAGCAGATTGCTGCCCCCACCGATATGAAGCACCGGTCTTGCCAGCTCCTCGAACTCGATATCCACAAGATCCGCCACCGAATCATACTCGATGAAACAGCGCGCCTTCACCTTCATCCCGAAGGTGTTCATCTTCGTCAAATCCTTATAATATTCTGTCTTGATCATATCACCTCATATCTAAAGACCTTATTACACTCACCCCCACTCTCTTCCGAGTACAGTGCAGCCGCAGGAACTCCCCATCTATCAACTGAAACTGATAGATTACGCTCTGTTTTTTATAATGCAAGTATGTATTTTTGCGACGTGCCACCCCCGGCTAGGGGGTGCCTGAGCGTAGCGAAGGCGGGGGTCGCAAAAAACATACTGCATTATAAAATGCCCAACTATCCTATCTCAGCACCATTGCAAAGAGTCTCCGCAGGCGTAACGAACCTCATCTTGCCATCATTCTGCCTAGCCATAAGGATCATACCCTTTGACTCGATGCCACGAATCTTTCGCGGAGCAAGATTGGCAAGAATACAGATCTGCTTGCCCACCATATCCTCTGGAGCATACTCCTCTGCAATACCGGAAACGATAACCCTCTTGTCGATACCTGTATCGATTGTAAGTTTCAAAAGCTTGTCAGTCTTAGGAACACGCTCAGCCTCAAGGACTGTAGCTGTCCTGATATCCATCTTCTGGAAATCATCGAATGTACACTCTTCCTTCTGCGGAGTCACCACAGCAGCCTCGGCAGCCTTAGCTGCGGCCTCACGCTCGGCACGGATCGCATTGAGACGGGCAATCTGAGCATCCACCACCTCATCCTCGATCTTTGCGAAAAGAAGGGTCGCAGGATTCAGCTGATGACCGGCCGGAAGGAGTGACGGATTTCCGAGGTCATCCCAAGACAGAATTCTCACGTCGCTATGCTCCTCAGAATGACAAGAGACGCCACCTGAGCAATAAGAGCAGGTATGAAGGGCTGCGCCTTCACCGGCAGCATAGATATTCTCACTTACAGAACCCTCTTCTCCTGCACGGTGGTCAACTCCGGCAGCAATACCTACATTCAGAATACCGCGAAGCTTCTCGGATGAGAACGGAAGGAAAGGCTCGAATGCAATCGCAAGAGAGGCGCAGATCTGGAGTGAAACATTCAATATGGAAGCCGTTCTGTCCATATCTGTCTTAGCCACCTTCCAAGGCTCTGTATCAGTAAGATACTTATTTCCCAGACGAGCGATGTTCATAGCCTCCTTGAGAGCCTCACGGAACTTGTAACCGTCGAGGTAGCGCTGCATTTCCTCCTTAAGAGGCTTGATCTGCGCAAGTGTCTCGGCATCGATCGCCTCAGGCTTAAGATCCGCAGGAACCTTACCTTCGAAATACTTATGTGTAAGCACTACCGCACGGTTCACGAAATTACCGAGGATAGCCACAAGCTCGCTGTTGTTGCGTGACTGGAAATCTTTCCACGAAAAGTCATTGTCCTTGGTTTCAGGGGCATTGGCGGTCAATACATAACGGAGCACATCCTCCTGTCCAGGGAACTGCTCGAGATACTCGTGAAGCCATACAGCCCATCCGCGTGAAGTAGAAATCTTGTCACCTTCGAGATTAAGGAATTCGTTTGCAGGGACATTGTCAGGAAGAATATAGCTTCCGTCAGCCTTCAGCATTGAAGGGAAGACGATGCAATGGAAAACGATATTGTCCTTTCCGATGAAATGCACGAGCTTCGTATCCTCGCTCTTCCACCACTTCTCCCAACTCTGCGGAAGAAGTTCCTGAGTATTGGAAATATATCCGATAGGAGCATCGAACCACACATAGAGAACCTTTCCATCAGAACCTTCTACAGGAACCGGAACACCCCAGTTAAGGTCACGGCTCACCGCACGTGGCTGGAGACCTCCGTCGATCCAGCTCTTGCACTGTCCATAAACATTGCTTCTCCACTCCTTGTGTCCCTCGAGGATCCACTCCGAAAGCCACTTTTCATACTGATCCAGAGGCAGATACCAATGCTTTGTCTCTTTCTTCACAAGCTCGCCGCCACTGAGAGCAGACTTAGGGTTGATGAGTTCATCCGGGCTAAGTGTAGCGCCGCATTTCTCGCACTGGTCACCGTAAGCACCCTCAGCTCCGCAACGAGGACAGGTACCTGTAATGTAACGGTCTGCAAGGAAGGTCTTGGTCTCCTCGTCATAGTACTGCTCGCTCACCTTCTCTATGAACTTGCCCTCATCGTAAAGCTTGCGGAAATAATCAGCAGCATTCTTGTGATGAGTCTTGGATGAAGTTCTTGAATAGATATCGAAATTGATTCCGAGTCCGGTGAACGAATTCTTGATGATCTTGTGGTACCTGTCCACGATGTCCTGAGGAGTACATCCCTCCTTCTGAGCCTTGATGGTGATAGGCACTCCGTGCTCATCCGAGCCGCAGACATAGAGGACATCCTCTCCCCTCATTCTGAGATATCTCACATAGATATCCGCAGGGACATACACACCGGCAAGGTGGCCGATGTGGACAGGACCGTTGGCGTATGGAAGCGCACAGGTCACAAGCGTTCTGTTAAATTTCTTGCTCATATATTCTTATAATTTTAATATTTTCTCAATAGATCCTTCACTGTGTTCAGGATAACAGCCATCACACACGTCCAAGTTCGTTGTTCAGGCGGGTGCGGGCCTTGTTATACTCCCCGATCTTTGCCAGAATCTCCACCTGACGCTCAGGGTCCGGCTCTACGGCCAATCGAGCCGTCAGATCCTTCAGCAGCATTTCCACCTTCCTGCACTGATATGCCAGAAGCGCCTTAGGTATGAACTGGACAAGCTTGGTCGCGGTCGCCGTCATTGATTGTTCATAAGTCTTGACGGTGATCTGATATTTCTCTATCAGGAGTTCGCGAGCCACTGCTGCTATCTCTGCATCCATACTGTTCAGAAGTCTTGTCTGGATCTGCTGCTGCGTCAGCCCCTCATCATACATTCTGAAATATTCATCATAAACCTTTCTGAATGACTGATTTACAAAATCAGCATCATCATCAGCCAAGATTCCGTCAATAAACTCGGCAACGTTGACCGTTTCGCCTTCTATATAATATTTCGAGTCAATGTCGAACTGCAGATCCGTACATCCTTCTTCCAGAATGAACCCTAAAAGTTCCCTCTCGCACGGAACCAGATAAGGCTCGTTCAAGACAACAGGTCCCTCCTGAAACACCGGAGTCTGAACATCCGGAGCATCGATGTGCTGATCTTCCGGATAATAATCATCCGGCATAGGTGGAGGCACATCTTCGCGTTCCTTCTGTCTCTGATCCGCCAGAAGCATCTCCTTCCTGGTCTTATTGACCCTTGCGACGAGGATCTGCTCATCCATTCCGAAGCGGTCAGCACTGCTATGCGTATATACCGAACGTACTATGGCATCAGGTATCAGAGCAATCGTGTCTGCAATATCATTGATGAGATTGGCCCTTTTAAGCGGATCGTTTCCCGCCTCTCCCAGAAGCAGTTCGGTCTTGAAACCGATGAAATCCTGCTCATTGCGGGCAATATAGTCCTGGACTTCCTCCAGAGTATGCCTGCGGGAGAAATCGTCAGGGTCCTGACCGTCCGGAAGAAGCACGACCTTCACATTCATACCCTCCTTCAGCACCAGACCGATTCCTCTTAGAGCCGCCTTTATACCTGCACCGTCACCGTCATAGATGATCGTTATATTGTTCGTGAATTTTCTTATCAGACGGATCTGCTCCACCGTCAGAGAAGTACCGCTGGAAGCCACCACATTATTGATTCCCAGCTGCTGCATCGACAGTACATCCAGATATCCCTCGACCAGGATGCACTTGTCCTGACGGGAGATCCCGTTCTTCGCGAAGTAGATTCCGTAGAGCGACTTACTCTTCACATATATCTCGCTCTCAGGAGAATTGATGTATTTCGCGACAGTTTTATCTGTTTTAAGCGTACGTCCTCCGAAGGCTATTACACGGCCGCTGTCAGAATGTACCGGGAACATAACCCGGTCGAAGAAACGGTCGACCAGCTTTCCGTCGTCATATCTGAGGCACACTCCGGCACCCACCAGAAACTCTTCCTTGTATCCCGCTGCACGCGCAGCCTCAGTCAATGCCTTGCGGCTTACCGGCGCCCAGCCCAGTCCGAACTTCCTTATCGTCTCATCTTCGAGACCTCTCTTGCGGAAATACTGCATCGCAATCGCCTGTCCATCAGGAGTCTGCAGACTATCCTGAAAGAATTTCCCAGCAAATTCAGAAACCAGAAGAAGGCTCTCGTGCCTCTGTCTCTGTGCAATCTCTTCTGCGGTTTCCTCCTTTTCGATTACCTCTATATGATATTTCTTTGCCAGATATTTCAGAGCCTCGGTATAAGACATATTCTCGTGCTCCATAACGAAGCCCACTGCCGTACCGGACTTTCCGCAACCGAAGCATTTATATATTCCCTTTGAAGCGGAAACCGAAAACGAAGGAGTCTTCTCGTTATGGAAAGGACAGCACGCAATATGGTTGGCACCTCGCTTCTTCAATGTCACGAAGTCCCCTACCACATCCACGATCTGAGCTGCATCGAGGATCCTGTTTACCGTCTCCTGTGGAATCATTTACTGCTCGTCCGGCTGATCATCAGATTCTATAACTTGAGCCTCCTGCTCGTCCACCTTCGAATCCTCGAAGTCCCTCACTTTCTTCATCTTCCACGACGACATAAATTCCGAAACACCGTAAAGGACAAGGGCGGAACCGGCAATCGTAGTCATAACTGACTCGGCAAAAGGATTGAAAAGTATGAATCCACCTATCAATGTCACCACGATCGGAAGAATAAAAGACCCGAAACTTACCGCCATCACACGCCTTGCGCCAAGGAAGGCAATGATCTGGACAATACCGAAGGCCAGAAGAACGAAGCCGATCAGGTAAATGACGAACTTGGCAATCACCGGAGCAAAGACGAACATCAGAATTGCAAGCAAAAGATCGATCAATGCATTGAAAGACATCAGAGGAAGGGATCCTTTTTCCTTATCCCTGAGTCCTACCGCCAGAGATACCACTCCGGAAGCAATCATAAACGCTGCAATTATCTTTACGACCGTTGTCAGAGCACTGGTGGGATATATCACCATCATAATTCCGACAGCAAGAGCGACCAACGCCCTCATCGGGCCATTCACCCTACTCTTATAACCGAATATAACCATTTGTATTCCAATAAATTATTAAACTATTGCATCATAGTTCCACTGCCATTGATCCAAGCATTCCATTGCGGCCAAGGCAGGCTACAGCACATTAAATGCAAAAATAGGAATTTTTTAGTATTTTTGCCCCGTTTTTCTGTTTTAGTATGCATTTGTTCGATAACCATAACCATAGTCAGTTTTCCTTCGATGGCGGCAGAACCAGCGTTGAAGCCAGCGCCCGCGCAGCTGCAGCAGCTGGTCTGAAAGGAATATGCTTCAGCGACCACTGCGATCATTACGTACCACCGATGAAGGCATCGTTTGAAGATCTGAAACCGGAACACTTCGACGTTCCGCAGCAGCAGGCTGAAATCGATCGGGTGCAAGGATTATTGGGAGACAATATCAAGATACTCAAGGGCATAGAAATCGGAATGTACGAAGAATGCCGTGAAGATATCCGCAAGGTACTGAGCGAAAATTCATTCGACCAGGTACTGGCATCAGTCCATTATATCCAGCAGACCGACCCATATTACGGAGGTTATTACGATGATAAAGACTGGAAACAGGCATACGGTACTTATCTCGAGACAATCTACAGAGAAATGACCTGGCTGGCCGAAGGCCATAGGGGACGCATAGTAGAACTGGACAGAGATGCCCTTCTGAGATATCGTGAAATGGGAGGAGAAATCATCAGTCTCGGATCCGACTCACACGAGCCATCGCGCGTCGGTACCGGCTTCCCTCACTTCGCAGGACTCCTCAAATCTCTCGGCTTCCGCTGGACCGCCCACTACGAATCCCGCAAGCTCATCCAGCTCCCGCTGTAAGGAGAAAGCCATCCCTCTGACCAGCAAAGGATTACAACATCTACGTGCAGGACGAAGCGAGGCACGCAGTCACAATAACTCGCTGACACATAAGCCCTTAAGCTCCTCCATACAACAAAAGCCGCTCACGGATCACGTGAGCGGCTTTTCTATCATATGCCCCAACGGGCAGGAAATGTCTTAGAACGGAAGGTCATCCTCGACAGGAGAACTCATATCATCCGCTGACGGCATCGGAGCACCAGTCGGAGCCGAATATGAACCGGCTGACTGAGTGTAATTGTAACCAGGGGTCTGAACCGGAGCCGCTGCGCCTACATAACCAGCGCCACCTGCAACTGCACCTGTAGCATAATCCTGCTGGACTGCACCTGCCGGCTCGATTCTCCAGGCTCTCACGTCTGTGTACCAGCGCCCGTTATACTCACGGCTGCTGAGATTCACCGACACTTTCACCTTGTCACCTACCTGATACTTGTCAAGTTCCTTTACCTTATCATCTCCCCAGACATTCATACATACCTGGGAAGGGAAATTGCCTTCCTGATATTCAAGGATGAATTCCTGCTTTGCCCAGGCACCTCTTGCAGAAGTACCTGTCTGCACAGGAAGTTTACGGGCTATCCTGCCCTCGAGTTCCATTGCCATTATTACTTCGCCTCTGGAGCAACGAACTTACCTACCTTGAGAACCTCTACATCGAATACGAGTACAGAGTTAGGCTCGATCGAGCGGTTTCCTCTCTCACCGTATGCAAGGTCTGAAGGGATGTAAAGAGTAGCCTTTCCGCCCTCACCGATAAGACCGAGACCCTCAGTCCATCCTCTGATCACGCGGTTAGCGACGAACATAGTAGAGTCGTTCTCGTCGAATACTGTACCGTCGAGGAGAGTACCCTTGTAGTTAACCCATACAGTATCCTGTGGAGCGATCTTCTCTGCAGCACCCTCAGCCTCGATAGTATACTGGAGACCGCTTGCTGTAGTGTCCACATTCTCCTTGAGAGCGTTCTTTGCAAGGAATGCCTTACCCTCAGCGAGGTTCTTGGCTGCCTTGTATGACTGCTTCTTAGAGATGTAGCCGTTAAGAATTCTGCTCATCTCGTTAGGATCGATCTTGAACTGCTTTCCGAACTCCTCATCGTATGGAGAACCCTCTGCCTCGAGGAAATCCTGCATACCCTTCTTGAGCTCAGCCATATTGATCTCACCGAGATTCTCTGCGAAATTGTTACCCTTGAGGAATGAACCGAAGTTAACACCGATAAGGTAGCTTACTGAATCTGTCTCAGCTGCTGTAGGAAGCTCTGCCTCTACTGCAACACCATTGGAAGCAGTGTTGCAAGACACAGCAAGTGCTGCTGCACAAGCTGCGATTGCGAAAAATTTAATTGCCTTCATTGTCTTTAGTTTTATTTGTTTATAAAAATTTTCAACACAGCTTGCAAAGGTAATGATTTTTTGGATTTAGACACATTTTTTATTCACCAATCACACCTATATATAAATAATCTAAGAATTCCGGGTCTTTGACAGACATCTGTGCCACAAAAATTTTGAATTTTCAGAGAAAAGTTTATAATTTTATAATCCAAAACCTTAGGATTATGTCAACTGATTCTGCAATGTTACACGCCAAACTGAAGGAGTTCTTCGGATTCGACTCCTTCAAGGCAGACCAGGAACGTATCATCAAGCATCTTGTAAGCGGCAACAATGCCTTCGTCCTTATGCCTACCGGCGGCGGTAAATCGATGTGCTACCAGCTCCCTGCTCTTGTGATGGAGGGAACAGCGATTGTAATTTCCCCACTCATTGCACTTATGAAGAATCAGGTGGACGCGATACGCGGTTTCGTGGCCGGTAACGACGGGATCGCACACTTCCTGAACTCTTCATTGAACAAGGTACAGATCAATGAAGTGAAGAATGACCTTATTTCCGGAGCTACCAAGCTTCTCTATGTAGCCCCGGAATCACTCACAAAAGCCGAAAACGTAGCAATGCTGAAGGAGATAAAGATTTCCTTCTACGCAGTCGATGAAGCACACTGCATATCAGAATGGGGACACGACTTCAGACCTGAGTACAGACGTATCAGAAACATAATCGAGGAAATAGGAAACGCTCCTATCATTGCACTTACAGCTACAGCGACTCCTAAGGTACAGAGCGACATTCTTAAGAATCTGGGTATGCCGGATGCTACTGTATTCAAGTCATCATTCAACCGCCCTAACCTCTATTACGAAATTAGGGACAAATCCGACCCGAGGAGAGATATAATAAAGTATATAAAGCAGAACAAAGGCAAGTCCGGCATCATATATTGTCTGAGCAGAAAAAAGGTGGAGGAGCTCGCGGAGCTTCTGAACATCAATGGAATAAAGGCTGCACCATACCACGCGGGACTTGATGCCAGGACAAGAGCGGAGAATCAGGACAAGTTCCTGATGGAGGAAGTGGATGTAATCGTGGCGACAATCGCTTTCGGAATGGGTATCGACAAACCGGACGTGCGTTTCGTGATACATTATGACATTCCTAAAAGCATCGAAGGATATTATCAGGAGACCGGTCGCGCAGGTCGAGACGGCAAGGAAGGTCAATGCATCGCATTCTACAGCTACAAGGACATCCAGAAACTGGAGAAATTTATGCAGGGCAAACCTATCGCCGAACAGGAGATCGGCAAGCAGCTGCTGATGGAAACCGTGGCATATGCAGAATCAAACTCGTGCCGTAGAAAACTGCTGCTCAATTACTTTGGAGAAGACTATCATATAGAGGACTGCGGGGCCTGCGACAACTGTCTGCATCCAAAGAGACAGTTTGATGGCAGGGAAGAAATGTCAATGGTCATCGAGCTCATCCAAGCACTGCCGGAACGCTTCAAGATCGAGCATCTGGCGAATATACTTGCCGGTGAGATGAATTCGATAATCAAGTCGTATCATCACGACAGACTGGAGCTTTTCGGTGCCGGAAAAGACCACTCGGCCAAGTTCTGGTGTACTGTCATCCATCAGGGAATGGTACTGCATCTGATCCATAAGGACATCGAATCATACGGACTCATTTCCGTGACAGACAAAGGATTGGACTTCTATGAAAATCCTTATGAACTTATGCTGACTGAGGAAAGGGAATTTGCCGAAGGCGAGGATGACGACGACGATTCAGCTGCTGCAGCTAGAGGCGGTGGAGGAGGAGATCCTCAGCTTCTGGCAATGCTGAAAGACCTCAGAAGGAATGTAGCTAAGAAGAAGAGGCTTCAGCCTTGGGTCATTTTCGGTGATCCTTCTCTGGAGGATATGTCCATTATGTATCCTATGTCATACGACGAGTTGAAAAACTGTCAGGGAGTCGGTGAAGGAAAGGCCCGCAAGTTCGGTAAGGAATTCATAGAACTCATTTCCAGATACGTGGAGGAGAATGAGATAGAGCGCCCTGACGACTTCGTGATGAAGTCCATCGTGAACAAGTCTGTAAACAAGGTGTTCATTATCCAGAGCGTGGACAGAAAGCTTCCTCTGGAAGACATTGCGGATGCAAAAGGCCTGGATATGGAAGAACTTCTCGACGAAATCGAGGCTATCGTATTCTCAGGAACCAAACTGAACCTCGACTATTACATCGAGCAGACCCTTGATGAGGATATCATCGAAGAGATATATGATTATTTCCACGATGAAGCTGAGTCAGACTCACTTGCTGACGCTATGGCTGACCTTGGTTCAGATTATGACGAACTGGAAGTACGCCTGGTACGTATCAAGTTCCTTTGCGAGGTGGCCAATTAAATTTCCATCCACCGTATTTCCTTATCCCTTCCCCAGTAAGACATCTGGCGCTTGGCATAGCGTCTGGTGTTGCGCTGTATAAGTTCCACAGCACGTTCCAGTGAAGTGACAGGACCATCTCCAGGCGAGGTCGGTCCCCATCCTTCGGTCGATACAAGTCCAGCTTCAAAGTCCATCCAGTCAAAGATTTCCTTATAACCGACCGTCTGAAGTGCAGCCAGTTCACGATATTGTACCAAAGAGCGGACTTCTTCTACAAGTCCATCATCAACCATCTGCAGGACACGGCGGTTGATACGGTCATAAAGTACATCCCGTGGCCTTGTCAGACCTATCTTCTCCACTTCAAAGTTCCTTTTCTTATTCTGAGAGGTCTTGAAGGAAGAGAATGGTCGGCCTGTCATAATACAGACTTCGAGAGCGCGGACCACCCTTTGACCGTTCGCGATATCAATTGTTGCATAACTCTCAGGATCAAGCTTCTGCAGTTCCATTCTGAGAGACTCCACGCCCTCTTCACGCAGACGGTTCATCAGTTCATCTCGAAGCTGCAGGTCAGCGGAAGGAAAATCATCCAGTCCATTGACCAGAGCATCCACATAAAACCCTGAACCTCCCGCCATCACAAGAGTTTCGTGCCCCTCATCGAAAAGACGGTTGATAAGATCAAGGGCTTCGAGTTCATACTTGCCGGCAGTATATAATTCTGTGACAGTGTGAGAGTGAATGAAATAATGCTTGACGGCAGAGAGCTGATCCTGCGACGGTACAGCTGTTCCGATGGACATTTCCTTATAAATCTGGCGCGAATCACAGGAAATCACAGGCGACCCGTACTTGAGTGCAATTTCTATACTATAATCAGTCTTGCCCACTGCAGTAGGGCCCAATATTATCAGCAGCCGTCGACGCATAGAATATTGATATTAAATCATTTACTTAAAATGCCTGCTGTACGGACGCAGCAGGCATATTTTATAATCGAATGAGAATCAACGGGCGATCACCACGCTATTCATCATCATCTTCTCCATAGATTTCTTCTGTCTCATCATCAGCGTCCTCGTCCACATCCACATCATCGTCATCGAAGTCATCATCATCTGGATTTTTCTTCTTATCGTCCGGAAGGTCCTCGAATGCCACATAGCCGTTCTCGAACTCGATCGGATTAGGTCCCTTGGTCTCTACGAGGAGCGGATAGATCACATTTCTACGCTCATCTGCAGTACCCTCGAAGGTAATGATCACGCTTTTGACATTCGTAGTGTCATAGAAATATATGAATTTATCCTCACCCCTCTTGTGACACTGTTCTGCAGTCACACTGTCAATTGTTCCGAAACCGAAATCCTGAAAGACACTATAACGGGCTGCCACTTCACCATCTTTGTCGAATGCCTTGAAAAGCACTACCTGATCCTGAGGGAAATCCATATCTGCCCTCATCTGTTTGTGGAAACTGTACAATGAGGCATTTCCTTTCACCTCGTAAACTCTAGCAAATCCCTTTATACCCGGGAGTGAAACTCTATATTTCAGAATCATAGTCAGTTAGAATTGAATTATGCATAAAAATGCCTCCACATTCTGCGGAAGCGAAGCCAAAGTTAGTAAAATTTTCTTTCTGCACGCACAAAAAATTGACATAAAGATAAGGTTGTAAAGAAAGTGCAATAATTGTTTTATTTTTCTATGAAAATTCATTATTTTTGATTTTCGGTATGGACACAACACAGATCCAGGATTCTTACAAAAGCATTGCAGCCGAGTCTAAGGGGCTGTTCAAGGACAATGGAAGCCGATTCATTGCCCACGCTTATCCCGTTGAAACAGAGGAAGAAGTAAAAGAGATCGTAGCGGCACTCAAGAAGGAATACTACGATGCAAGACATCACGTATATGCATATCGTCTGGGATATATGGGAGACAAGTTCCGCGCCAATGATGACGGTGAACCTTCTGGATCGTCCGGCAGGCCTGTATTGGGTCAGATCGACTCTTGCGGCTTGAGCGATATCCTCGTGGTAGTGGTCAGATATTTCGGCGGCATCAAGCTAGGCATTCCGGGACTCATACGGGCATACAAGACCTCTACTGCAGACGCCCTGGCCAATGCGGAAATCATCGAAAAGATTGCATCCAGAATGTTCCGAGTGCACTTCGGTTACCTGAATATGAACGGAGTGATGAAGGTTATGAAGGATATGGGACTGGAGCAGAAGAATCAGAAATTCGATATGGAATGCAGTCTGGATACGAGCGTGCGTCTGTCGATGGTGGACACATTCCTCGAACGTATGGGAGATGTGGAAGGATGTAATATTGAAGAATTATAAGATATGAAAAGTTTGATTTCAATCCGCGACTTCAGCAAGGAGGAGATTCTCCACGTGCTGGAGACTGCAAAGGAGTTCGAGCAGAACAAGGTACAGAACTTTCTGGAAGGCAAAGTGATAGCCAGCCTCTTCTTCGAGCCCTCGACAAGAACGAGACTAAGTTTCGAGACAGCGATCAACCGTCTGGGTGCCAAGGTCATAGGTTTCTCTGATGCCAGCAACACAAGTCAGAGCAAGGGCGAAACCCTCAAGGATACCATAAAGATGGTGAACAATTATGTGGATATGATCGTAATGCGTCACCCGCTGGAAGGAAGTTCGAGATATGCATCCGAAGTGGCTACAGTACCGGTCGTGAATGCCGGAGACGGTGCTAACCAGCATCCGTCCCAGACACTTCTGGACCTTTATTCGATACTGCAGACACAGGGAACCCTTGAAGGATTGACCATCAATATGGTAGGCGACCTCAAATATGGCCGCACCACCCATTCCCTTCTTCAGGCTATGTCACATTTCAGCCCTAAATTCATCTTTACATCTCCCGAGGAGCTGAAGATGCCGAAGGAATACAAGGACTTTCTGGACAGAAGAGGCATTGAATATATAGAGACCTCATCTCTGAATGAACATCTGAATGACTGCGACATCCTGTATATGACCCGAGTTCAGCAAGAGAGATTCACAGATCCGATGGAATACGAAAGAGTAAAGGACGTATATACCCTCAATGCGTCGATGCTGGGAAATGTAAAGGACAATATGAAGATCCTGCATCCGCTGCCAAGAGTTACTGAGATCGATCAGGATGTGGACGACACCCCTTACGCATATTATTTCAAGCAGGCAGAAAACGGACTCTATGTACGTATGGCTATAATAAGCTATCTTCTAGGTTATAGGTAAAACAGAAGGATTATGACACATAAACAATTGGTAGTAAGCGCATTGGAGAATGGTACCGTATTGGACCATATACCCGCTGAAAACGTATATAAGGCTCTCGACATACTGAATCTGAAAGGCATTGAAAATCAGATCACTATCGGAATCAACCTCACCAGCAAATTCTTCGGAAAGAAGGGTATCATCAAGATCGCAGACAAATTCTTCGAAGATGATGAGCTGAACAAACTGGCTCTGATCGCTCCTAAAGCTACAGTCAATGTAATCCGGGATTTCAAGGTAGTGGAGAAGAAGAAGCTTGTAATGCCGGAGGAGATCCACGGAGTAGCCAAATGCCGCAACCCGAAATGCGTCACAAACCACCAGCCGATCAAGACTTGGTTCAAGACGATTGACAACGGTAACGAAATTTCACTTTTATGCCACTATTGCGAAAAAATAACCGACTCAAAACACATATTTTAAATTAAATCGTTATCTTTAGCGCGATTTTGATTACAAAATTTTAAAACCACATAAAAATGAAAAAAGTACACAATTTCAATGCTGGCCCTTGCGTACTGCCACAGCAGGCTGTAGACAAGGCTATCGATGCTCTTAAGGATTTTGCCGGAACCGGTATGCCGGTAATCTGCGTTTCACACAGATCAAAGGAGTGGGATGCCGTAATGGATGAATGCCGCGCTCTCTGGAAGGAACTCCTCAATATTCCTGACACTCACGAGGTAGTATTCCTCGGTGGCGGTGCAAGTCTCGGCTTCCTCTATGTTGCAATGAATTTCCTCGAGAACAAGGCTGGTTATCTTGAAACAGGCGTTTGGGCAAAGAAGGCATTGAAAGAGGCAAAGGGACTCGGCAACGCTTACGCAGTAGCTTCTTCAGCTGAAACCACATTCAATTATATTCCAAAGGGTTACGAAATCCCTGCCGATCTCGACTACTTCCACGTGACTACCAACAATACCATCTACGGTACTGAGCTTCACGAGGATATCGACTGTCCTGTTCCGCTCATCGCAGATATGTCATCTGACATTATGAGCCGCCCTGTAGACGTCAGCAAGTATGCTATGATCTATGGTGGTGCTCAGAAGAACGTAGGTCCTGCAGGTGTCACTTTCTTCATCGTGAAGAAGGATCTTCTCGGCAAGGTAAGCCGTTATGTTCCTACAATGCTTAACCTCCAGACACACATAGACGGCGGTTCAATGTTCAATACTCCTCCGGTATTCTCTATCTTCGTTATGAACGAGACCCTCAAATGGGTTAAGGAAATGGGCGGTGTAGAGGCTGTCTACAAGATGAATCAGGAGAAGGCTGCCATCCTTTATGATGAAATCGACCGCAACCCTCTGTTCGTGGGTACAGCAGCAAAGGAAGACCGTTCTCTTATGAACGTTTGCTTTGTTATGGCTCCTGGCTACGAGGCTCTCCAGGACGAGTTTATGGCATTCGCAAAGGAGCGCGGTATGGTCGGCATCAAGGGTCACAGATCTGTGGGCGGTTTCCGTGCATCCATCTACAATGCTTGTCCTAAGGAAAGCGTTCAGGCACTCGTTGACTGTATGAAGGAATTTGAAGCATTAAAGAAATAATCATCATCCCCGGCCGGCTTGACCGGGGATATTAATTTAACCACATATGAAAATACTGGTAGCAACAGAGAAGCCTTTTGCAGCAGCAGCTGTGAACGGCATTCGCGAAATCGTAGAAGGAGCAGGTCACGAGCTTGCACTCCTTGAGAAATATACAGAAAAAGAGCAGCTCCTCGAAGCAGTAGCTGACGCTGACGCTCTTATCGTGCGTTCTGACAAGGTGACAGCAGATGTAGTGGCTGCCGCAAAACAGCTGAAGATCGTCGTACGTGCTGGTGCCGGTTATGACAATCTCGACCTTCCTTCCTGCACAGAGCGCGGCATCGTGGCTATGAACACTCCAGGCCAGAACTCGAATGCTGTAGCAGAACTTGCTCTCGGCCTTATGATCTATATGTCACGCAATCAGTTCAATCCAGGAACAGGATGTGAGCTCAGCGGCAAGACTATGGGTATCCAGGGATTCGGAAACATCGGTCAGCTTGTAGCCAAGAAAGCAGCCGGTCTGGGAATGAACGTGATCGTCCTCGCTCCTCAGCCTGCAGAAAAGCATCAGGGCTGGAATACAGTTCCTACCATCGAAGAACTGTACAGCAAGTCAAACTACGTATCAGTGAACATTCCTGCTACTCCTGAGACCAAGGGAATGATAGGTTACGACCTCCTTTCCAAGATGCCTAAGGGCGGCTGCCTCATCAATACAGCGCGTAAGGAAATCATCTGCGAGGAAGGACTCGACAAAGCACTTGCAGAAAGAGCGGACCTCAAATATGCAACCGACATTGCTCCTGTCGCTTATGCTGAGCTCAAGGAGAAGTACGGCAAGCAGATTTTCGCCACACCTAAGAAGCAGGGAGCAGAGACAGCAGAGGCCAATATCAACGCAGGACTTGCAGCAGCCAACCAGATCGTGAACTATTTCGCGACAGGCTGCACTAAATTCCAGGTAAATAAATAGTAATGTAATTCTGAGGCCCTGTCAGGGGCCGTGAGAATCTATAAATTATGGTAAGAGTTAAACCATTCGCGGCAATACGCCCGCCAAAGCAGTATGTAGAGGAAGTAGCTGCAAGACCATACGACGTCCTCAATTCAGTGGAAGCCAAGGCCGAAGCAGGTGAAAAATCTCTTCTGCACATTACAAAGCCTGAAATTGACTTCGACCCTATCATTGACGAGCACAGTCAGCCTGCATATGACAAAGCTGTAGAGAACTTCAAATGCTGGCAGGAGAAAGGTTGGCTTGTACAGGATGAAAAGCCATACTATTATGTATATGCTCAGACAATGGATGGCCGTACACAGTACGGACTGGTTGTCTGCGCTCATACCGATGACTACGCTGAAGGCAAGATCAAGAAGCACGAGCTCACAAGAAAGGATAAGGAAGAGGACCGTATGATCCACGTCCGCATCCAGGACGCCAATATCGAGCCAGTATTCTTCTCATATCCTGACAATGAAGAGATCGATGCGATCGTCAACAAGTATATCGTAGGCGAGCCTGAGTATGATTTCACAGCGGCTGACGGATTCGGCCACCACTTCTGGGTAATCGACGACCAGGCAGACATTGATAGAATTACAGAGATTTTCGCTGAGATTCCGGCATTCTATGTAGCGGACGGACATCACCGTACAGCAGCAGCTGCCCTCGTAGGAGCAGAAAAGAAAGCTGCTAATCCAGAGCATACAGGAAATGAGGAATATAACTGGTTTATGACAGTGGCATTCCCAGACAGCCACCTCAAGATCATCGACTATAACCGTGTAGTCAAAGACCTGAACGGTCTCACTCCAGAGCAGCTTATCGCTGCAATTTCTGAAGATTTCGATGTAAAGGAAGAAGGCACAGAGATCTACAAGCCAGAAAGGCTCCACGAATTTTCAATGTATCTCGACGGAAAATGGTACTCTATGACAGCTAAAGAAGGACGTTACGATGACAATGACCCGATCGGTGTCCTTGACGTAACCATCCTCTCTAATCTTGTCCTTGACAAGATTCTTGGTATCAAGGATCTCCGTACAGATAAGAGAATCGACTTCGTAGGTGGTATCCGTGGACTTGGCGAACTCTCACGCCGCGTAGACAGCGGTGAGATGAAGGTTGCCTTTGCTCTCTATCCGGTTTCAATGAAACAGCTCGTGGACATCGCGGATTCAGGCAATATTATGCCTCCTAAGACCACTTGGTTCGAGCCTAAGCTCCGCAGTGGTCTCGCAATACACAAGCTTTCATAAAGGCCAATAAAAACAATTTAAAGGTGCGTTCAACTTTGTTGAACGCACCTTTATTTATTACTGTTTATTCTTTTCATCCTGTACTTTGCGATCGATAAGATAGTCTAGAGAGAAACATCCTGGACCTGTAATGAAAAGAATTATAAATACAATCAAATATATCAAAGCTAATTCACCTTCCGGCAAAATAGCATCGTGAATATCAAAGAAAGCTACACCCATAGCTATGATCATCGGAACAGTCATTAACCTGACAAGAAGTCCAGCAATCAAAAAAAGTGAGCAACAGAATTCACAGAAAACAGTTACCATCAAGGTCATATAGCTTCCAAAGCCAAGAACACTTGGATAGTCATTGAGCAGATCATTGAAATGGATCATCTTGTCAAGACCGTGTGTAAAAAAGAGAATACCGAATACAACTCTGACAACAAGAATCAGTAGAGAAACTCCCTTCCCTCTGAGATACTGAGGAAACAAAAAATTATAAAACATAGCAGTTCGTTTAAAAATCTGTCACTGATGATTCAAACTGTCTGCCAAACAAAACGAAAACACCCCGTCATCGTATGATGACAGGGTGTCGTATGAAAAAGTGGCAGCTACCTACTCTCCCACCTGGTGGGGCAGTACCATCGGCGATGGTGAGCTTAACTTCTCTGTTCGGA
>JAGKTT010000069.1 GCA_021153285.1 Bacteroidia bacterium | reverse complement strand
GCCTGCGCGGCTGCGAGACGTGCGATAGGAACGCGGAATGGAGAGCATGAAGCATAGTTCATGCCTACCTTTGCGCAGAACTTAACAGATGATGGCTCACCACCATGCTCACCGCATATACCAGTGCGGAGATTAGGACGAGTAGCGCGACCATTCTCTACTGCCATCTTTATAAGCTGACCTACACCTTCCTGGTCGAGAACCTGGAATGGATCAACCTTAAGAATCTTCTTCTCCATATATGCAGGGAGGAAGGAAGCAATGTCATCACGAGAGTATCCGAAGGTCATCTGTGTAAGGTCGTTAGTTCCGAATGAGAAGTACTCAGCCTCTTCTGCAATCTTGCCTGCAGTAAGTGCTGCGCGTGGAATCTCAATCATAGTACCAATCTCGAACTTAACCTCAATTCCATACTCTGCAAATACCTCCTTAGAAGTCTCAAGGATAATAGCCTTCTGCTGCTTCAACTCCTGAACAGTACCGATAAGTGGAACCATGATTTCAGGACATGGATTGAATCCTTCCTTCTTCAACTGGCACGCTGCACCAAGAATAGCACGGGTCTGCATTGCAGTAATCTCAGGGAATGTGATACCGAGACGGCAACCACGGTGACCAAGCATTGGGTTATTTTCAGCAAGAGAGTTGACACGCTTCTGGATTTCCTCTACGCTTACTCCCATTTCCTTAGCCATTACTTCCTGACCTGCAAGATCATGAGGAACGAACTCGTGGAGAGGTGGGTCGAGCAGACGGATATTTACATGGAAGCCGTCCATTGCCTTGAGGATGCCATAGAAGTCAGCCTTCTGGTATGGCAGAAGCTTTGCGAGAGCTTTCTCACGACCTTCTACAGAGTCTGCGAGAATCATTTCACGCATTGCTACAATCTTCTGGTCATCGAAGAACATGTGCTCTGTACGTGTAAGTCCGATACCCTTTGCACCGAATGCACGAGCTACTTCTGCATCTTTAGGAGTATCAGCGTTTGTACGAATCTGCATCTTGGTGTACTTATCGCAAAGGTCCATGAGTTCCTTGAAGTCACCAGACAGTTCTGCTGCCTTTGTCTCAATCTGACCTTCATATACCTGACCTGTAGTACCATTAAGAGATAGGTAATCGCCTTCCTTATATACAGTACCGTCGATTTCTACAGTCTTTTTCTTGTAATCCACATTGATAGCGCCAGCACCAGATACGCAACATTTACCCATTCCACGAGCTACAACGGCAGCGTGAGAAGTCATACCGCCACGAGCTGTAAGGATGCCTTCTGCTGCAGACATACCAGCGAGGTCTTCTGGAGAAGTCTCGATACGTACCATGATAACCTTATGACCATCAGCATGCCATTCCTGAGCATCGTCAGCATGGAACACAATCTGGCCACAAGCAGCACCAGGAGAAGCAGGGAGACCTTGTGTAATAACCTTAGCCTTAGAGAGTGCGAGTTTGTCAAATACAGGGTGAAGCAACTCATCGAGCTTCTGAGGCTCACAACGGAGAATAGCAGTCTTCTCATCGATCATACCTTCATGGAGGAGATCCATTGCAATCTTCACCATTGCAGTACCGGTACGTTTGCCGTTACGAGTCTGGAGGAACCAAAGTTTACCTTCCTGAACGGTGAACTCCATATCCTGCATATCATGATAGTGCTGCTCCAATTTATTCTGGAGGGCATCAAGTTCATTATAGAGTTCAGGCATAGCTTCTTCCATAGAAGGATACTTTTCTACGCGCTCAGCCTCTGAGATACCAGCGCGCTCAGCCCAACGCTGAGAACCGATTTTAGTAATCTGCTGTGGAGTACGGATACCAGCTACCACGTCCTCGCCCTGTGCATTGATGAGGTACTCACCATTGAAGAGGTTTTCGCCGTTACCAGCATCACGAGAGAAGCATACGCCGGTAGCAGATGTTTCGCCCATGTTACCGAACACCATAGCCATTACAGAAACAGCAGTACCCCATTCGTCAGGAATTCCTTCCATCTTACGATAAAGGATAGCGCGCTCATTCATCCATGAGCGGAATACTGCACAGATAGCACCCCAAAGCTGGTCGATAGGATTGGTAGGGAAGTCCTGTCCAGTCTGCTCCTTGATAGCAGCCTTGAAGAGTTCTACGAGTTTCTTAAGAGACTCTACAGACAAGTCCTTATCGAGATCAACGCCCTGCTCTTCCTTTACCTTCTCGATGATAGCCTCGAAGGGGTCGATATCTTCCTTATTTACAGGCTTAAGACCCATTACCACATCACCGTACATCTGTACGAAACGGCGGTAAGAGTCATACACGAAATGAGGATTGTTGGTCTTCTTTACAAGTCCTTCTGCTACTTCGTCATTGAGACCGAGGTTGAGGATTGTGTCCATCATACCAGGCATAGAAGCGCGAGCACCAGAACGTACTGATACGAGGAGAGGATTTTCTACAGATCCAAACTTGCAGTTCATCAAAGCCTCTGTATGAGCAACAGCGGCTTTTACTTCATCTTGAAGAAGTTCTTTGATTTTTTCTTCGCCGACTTTGTAATATTCATTACATGTGTCCGTTGTGATGGTGAAACCTGGAGGGACAGGAACACCGATAAGATTCATTTCAGCGAGGTTGGCGCCCTTGCCACCCAGTGCTTCGCGCATTTGCGCATTACCTTCGGCTTTACCGTTGCCGAAAGTGTAAACTCTTTTCTGTGTCATCTTTTCTATTTAGTTGTGTATAGTTTTGACGTTAATACCTATTATATTAGCCAATTTTTTTTAATTCATTATACATTTTAGATTGGCTCTGTATATGCTTTTATGGTCAATGATTCATTCTGTATGTACCTTCGTCAAGATACGGTTTAAAATAATAGATTGACATTGTGAAAGCTTTTGTTTAGGGCCAGCCTTTTTATTAACTGGGTACAAAGTTAATTTTTTTTTCTTTTCATTCCAAATTATCATTGTGCTTTTTGTGTTATTTATGCGTATTTGGACGATTTTTACCTTAGTTTGCGTTTTTTACAAAAAAAATGTGTAACTTTGTCCCAAATTCGGATTTTTCAAAATATGTCATAAAAAAGGAATTGGAGATATATGGTGAACTGTGTGGTTAAACCTTCTTTTTGCCCTCATCAATAGATTTCTAATACCATCTCGTGGAATAGGAATCATAATCTGTCCTCCATTGTCAATTTGCTTTTTTCATACAAATAACAACAAATAGAAATAAGATGTCAAGAAAGAAGAAACCATTACCACTTCTTGAAAACGTGACGATTACAGACATTGCCGCAGAAGGCAAGAGTCTCGTCAGAATAAATGATCTCGTGATTTTCGTGCCTTTCTGCGTTCCTGGTGACGTTGTGGATTTGCAGATTCGCAGGAAAAAGCATTCTTATGCCGAAGCTGAGGTGGTGAAATTTCATAAATATAGCGATGTGAGAGCTACGCCTTTTTGCGAGCACTTTGGCATTTGCGGAGGCTGCAAATGGCAAAACCTCCCTTATGAAGAGCAGATACGCGCCAAGCAGAAACAGGTGTACGATCAGCTTCATCGTATTGGCAAAATAGAGTTGCCGGAGTTTATGCCTATACTTGGTTCTGTGAAGACAAAGGAGTATCGTAACAAGCTCGACTACGGATGTTGCAATAAGCGCTGGCTGACCAGAGAAGAGGTGGCTGCAGGAACAAAGTATGACCAGATGAATGGTATAGGTTTTCACATCACTGGTGCTTTCGACAAGATATATCCTATCGAGAAATGCTGGCTCATGGATGATTTGCATAATGACATCCGTAATTCGATACGTGACTATGCGTATGAGCACAACTTGTCATTCTTTGATCTTCGTCAGCAAGTAGGACTTTTGCGTGATATAATAATAAGGTGTAGCAATTCTGGTGAATGGATGGTTATACTCCAGTATCATTTTGACCACACATCAGGAGAGGCACTTGCAGAGAGCAAAAGCCAGGCTATGGATCTTCTGCAGTTTGTTGCGGATAAATTTCCTCAGATTACTTCACTCATGTGGCTCGACAATCAGAAATGCAATGACACGATTGGCGATCAGGAAATTCATCTTTTCAAGGGGAATGATCACATATTCCTGTTGATGGAAGACTTGAAGTTTAAGGTAGGACCAAAGTCATTCTATCAGACGAATACGGAGCAGGCTTATCATCTTTATAGTGTAGCTCGCAAGTTTGCAGGACTAACAGGGGCAGAAGTTGTTTACGACCTTTATACTGGCACTGGTACCATTGCCAATTTCGTAGCTCGTCAGGCGAGCAAAGTCGTAGGTATAGAGTATGTTCCAGAAGCCATCGAAGATGCTAAAATCAATTCTCAGGTAAATGAAATTGACAATACGGACTTCTATGCTGGCGATATGAAGGATATTCTTACAGATGATTTTATTGCAGAGCATGGTCAGCCTGACGTGATAATAACCGACCCTCCACGCGCAGGAATGCATCAGGATGTGGTTAATACCATTCTTCGTGCGCATCCAAAGCGTATAGTCTATGTGAGTTGCAATCCTGCTACTCAAGCTCGTGACTTGCAACTATTAGATTGCGATTACAAGGTAGAGGCTGTTCAGCCTGTAGATATGTTCCCTCATACTCCTCATGTGGAGAATGTTGTATTGCTTTCAGCTCGCAAATAGAATATTAGTTGAATGCAAAAAACATAGGACAATACTTCGTCCGTCGATTTCTTTCTGCTGTTTGACAAAGTGCAAACAACTATTACGTGACGAAGTATGGAACAGGAACACATACTATCACTAATATTTCAGCGACTATCCGTCCAGTCCAAGTTAGGATTAGACAGATAGTCGCTGAAATTATTCTACAAGAGTTCTTTCCTCGATTGATTAGATATAAGCAAAACAAAAAAGCACCTAATGACACTGTTAAAGTCACACAGCTTTGTGGCAAATCCTGATGCATAGCTTTTACCACCCAATAACTATGCTTTTACCACCCAATAACTATGCTTTTACACTGCAATATCATAGCTTTTACAACAGCCACCCTCCCACCCCATTGAAGGAAGAAAAGTTTCGTTCTTCGCCTTGAGATCCAAGTTGACAATCCGTAACTAAAAAAGCCACTCCAAGAAGCGGTTGGAGAAGGTTTCTGGAGCAAGTTGGGGCGTTAAAATGGCTTGTTTTAACATTTATTCATAACTTTCCAGCTATTATTCTCTGAAAATATTTTATTTAGTTTATAATTCCACCCTTCCACCTTACAGGTGTTATGTATTTAATAATCAAAGTGTTAGATTAGGTGGAATTATGGTGGAATTATGGGTGGAACTTCATGTAATTCCACCCATATTCCACCCGTAATTCCACCAAGCGCAATCGCCTGACTATCAAAGCGATAATCACACAGAGGTGGAATGGTGGAATTACAAACAACAAAAAATATTTTTCAGAAAAAGTGCAGGAAAAAGTAGTAACTACTCAGGTAGGTATGCCGTACTCATATTATGACGAAACGATAGCAGCTTAACGTTCAATTATCACTTCGCATTTGACGCTCATAAAAGCTATTGAATATCAAGAAAATAAACATTATTTTACTTGCATATTTGGAATTTTTTTTGTACCTTTGTAGGTGAAATGAAGGCAAAGAAATCAGCAAATAGCAAAGTTCCCAGCAGGGCGTTACATGCCAAGAGTCGCAAGGATTCTTGTACAAACAACGTACACCCTGACGTTATTCTTGACGCTGATGAAGCATTGCGATATATTCTTGGAAGACTAACAAAACTCGAAGATGAAGTAGCTCCGATAAAGATTGAGAATAAGGAGTTGAAAAAGCGTAATGGATACCTTGAGTCGCAACACAGACAAGATCTTGCAAAAATCAAGAAACAGAATGCGGAAATCTGCACACTTAAGGCTCGTCTCGACAAATTGGAGAAACCAAAGAAAGATAGCCACAACAGCAACACACCTCCGTCTAAGGAAGATATTGCAGCCTCCGAGGAGAGGAAGCGTACAAAGTCATTGCGTGAGCCATCTGGCAAGAAGTCAGGAGGTCAGCCAGGACATAAGGGAAGTACTTTGCAAAGGGAAGAGAGATCTGATTTTTATGTAGAGGTACCATTGGACAACTGCCCGGACTGCGGTGAAGATTTGTCACATGTTTCGGGTATTCAGAAGATGACTCGCCAGATGATAGATATAAACTTCCCGGCTCCAGTCATAACCCAGTACTCCATATTGGAGAAGGTTTGCCCTAATTGTGGGCATACTGTATGCAGCGAGTTTCCGGAAGGTGTAAACGGAGACGTATTCTACGGCCCGAATGTACAGGCCCTGGTTGTATATCTTTGTGAAGAGCACGCTGTATCATACCAGCGTATCAAAAGGCTCATGAATGATATGTTCCATATAGACATGAGTGAGGGTACGATCAACAATATAGTGCAAAGGATGACCAAGCGGGCAAGAGCACTTTACGAGAGAATCAAGTCAAAGATAGGCAAGTCTCCAGTAGCTGGGGCAGATGAGACGGGTATAGACATTGCGGGAGTCTTGCATTGGCTGTGGGTATGGCAGACAGAGACTGCGTCTTTTTTCAAAGCACATGCAAAACGTGGTCACAAAGCAATAGAGGATACATTTGACAATGGACTCCCAGATACAGTACTTGTAACGGACAGGCACGGAGCTTACTTCAGCATGAATGTCAAGACCCACCAGATTTGCCTCGTACATCTCCAGCGTAATCTCGTTTATCTGACAGAGTTGCAACCTGAAAACCAATGGCCCAAGGACATGCTCAATCTCATAACAGACGCAATGAAGCAACGCAGAGAAAAAGCATGGGACGAAATAGACCGTGAAGGGTTGAAAAAACGACTGGACGAACTACTTGACGGACCTCTTGGAACTGATGACAAGGAGTTTACTGGTATGCAGAAGGGATTGTCTGGTAAAAAGGACTATATCTTCACTTTCCTTGACAACCCTGATGTCCCATATGACAATAATGCAAGTGAACGGGCAGTTAGACCGGCAAAGACGAAGCAGAAAGTCGCA
>JAGKTT010000068.1 GCA_021153285.1 Bacteroidia bacterium | reverse complement strand
CGAAGTGAACACGGTGCTTACAAGTCACGTAAGGAACTTCTCAAGGTAAAGAGGCTGGGAGACAAGGCATTCGAACAATGTGCCGGTTTCCTCCGTATTCAGGACGCAGACAATCCGCTGGATAACTCGGCCGTCCATCCTGAGGCATATCACATAGTCGACAAGATGGCACGTGATCTCGGTGTGGCTGCCCGTGACCTAGTCGGAAATGCGGAACTTTGTTCGAAGATAGATCCTTCCCGCTATGTGGACTCTGTATTCGGCCTCCCGACCATCAATGATATCATTTCCGAACTTCGCAAACCAGGCCGTGATCCACGCGAATCAGCTCAGGAATTCGAGTTTGCACACGATATCCATACCATCGAAGATCTTCATACCGGAATGGAACTCCCTGGCATCGTGACCAATATCACAGCTTTCGGAGCCTTCGTAGACATCGGAATCAAGCAGAACGGCCTGATACACGCCTCTCAGATGGGTGTCAAAGGAATGGCCGATCCATCCAAGATCCTCAAGCTCCACCAGAAAGTCAAGGTCACAGTCGTCACCATCGATCTCGACCGCGCCCGCATCGGACTGCGACTGATGAAATAATTAAAACAATAATGCCTGGCTTATTGGCCAGGCATTATTGTTTTAGTCTGCTTTTTTGATAGTATATTGTGACAGTATCACTCCGAGCGATGAAACGGCGATTCCGATCCATTGGCGGGAGTTCAGCAGTTCGTGTCCGAGGATCCAGGCGATGATGGCGGCAGCTACCGGGATGAGGGCCGAGAAGATGCTGGATTTTGCTACTCCGAGGTTCTTGATGGTACTTACCCAGAGGGAGAAGGCGAGACTTGAACAAAGGACAGCCAGACATATGATCGGATACCATACTTCAGGAGAGAAGTGTGTCTCGATGCTGAATCCTTCCACTCCCTTCCATATGAAAAGCGGCAGGAGATATACTGAGCCGATCAGGAACTGGTACATAACGATGATTTGGCTGGAGTAATTTCCTGATAGACTTTTAGTTATGGATGCGTGGCCCACCTCTGAAACTACTGCGATCAGCAGCAGGGCCACACCCCAGATAAAGTTTTCTCCGAGTTCCCCTTTTGCCATAGCCACCATAACGATACCTACCAGGGTGAACAATATACCGATGATATTGATGAAATTGACCTTTTCCTTGAAGAAGATAATTCCTGCTCCTATGGAGAAGATCGGGATGGTTGCGATTACCATTGCACTCAATGTCGGCGAGCCGGTCAGTTTCAGACCATATGTCTCGCATATGAAGTAGATGAACGGTTCGAAGAGTGCGAGCAGGAGAAACTTTCCGAGGTCCTGTCTCTGGATTCGTTTGATTCTGGCGTAAGCCGTATTGAAAAGGAACAGGATTATTCCTGCCAGAAGGATTCTGACGAATACGAAATAAAATATCGGTATATTCAATGCTATAAGCTGATCTGTCCAAATGTAGGACATTCCCCAGAGGGTGATAGCGAACATAGATGCTATATATACCAGAATCTTGCTGGGCTGTACTTTCGGTGACATATCAAGTCTTTAAATTATTTCAGTGAAACAGGGGCTCCGTCAATAAGCACTTTTTCAATTACACCTCGAAGAGTAACTCCATCATATGGTGTCCAGCCGCATTTGCTGAGCTGGTCCTCGTTTCTGACAGTGAATTCCTTCGTATTGTCAAAGATTACCAGGTCGGCCTCGTAACCTCTCTTGATTTTTCCTCGTTTGAGTCCGTATAAGTCAGCTGCTTTTTCCGAGAATACGGATGCAATGCGGGTGAGCGGAATCTCTTCTTCGTGAGCTATGGTCAGAAGTACAGGAAGACTTTGCTGGATAGATGGCAGTCCTGATGGAGCCTTTACATAACTTCCTTCTTTTTCAGACAGCAGATGAGGTGCGTGGTCAGATCCGATTGTGTCAATAAGTCCGTTGGCAAGAGCTTCGCGCAGTGCCTGTCTGTCGGCAGGTGTCTTTACCGACGGATTACATTTAACGCGACTACCCAGTCGAGAATAGTCTTCGTTGCTGAACCACAGATAGTTACAGGATGTTTCTGCTATGATTTCGGGATTGTTGGCCTTAGCGGCTCTTACCATTTCGATTTCCTCTTTTGTGGAAATATGGCAGAGTACCAGTTTTGTACCGTGCTTGATGGCAAGCTCCAGAGCCTTGATGCTTGATTTGATGCAGGCTCTTCTGCTTCTGATATTCTCGTGTTCTGTGAACGGTATATCATCTCCATATTTTTCAATGGCCGCAGCGAGGTTAGCTTTTATTGTATCCTCGTCTTCACAATGCACCAGCACAGGCTTTTCGCTGATAGAGAAAAGTTCATTCAATGTCTCCTTCTCATCCACAAGCATATTTCCTGTGGACGATCCCATAAATACCTTCACTCCGGCAATATCTTCAGCTTTAAGTCCGGTTGCAGGATCGCCGTTGAGTACCAGAGAACAGATCTGTGATGCATTTACATTGGTCGCTCCGATATGGAATCCGATCTTTCCAGCTGTTCTGCCTTTGGCAAGCTGGATCTTGTCTCTGAGCCTTTCTGCCGAAATGGTAGCTGGGGAAGTATTAGGCATATCGAAGACGGTGGTCACACCTCCGGCAATAGCGGCTTGTGATTCTGTCTGCATATCTGCCTTGTGAGTGAGTCCGGGCTCGCGGAAATGAACGTGGGCATCAATACCTCCGGCAATGATATGCTTTCCTTCCAGATTCCATACTTCTGCGTCTGGGTTCTCCTTGATTATCTTTTCTATGCGATATTCAAAGTCTTCATTATCAGAATAACAGATGTCGGAAATCCTGCCGTTTTCCACGACGATGGTGCCTATGGCTTCCTTCTCGGAAGTTACGATTGTGGCTTTGTCAAGAATGATCATATTCTTATGCCTGTCTTGGTTTGATTTTTCTCAATTTCAGTTTGAGCACTCCCCAGAAAGCTTCTCCGAAGATTCCGCTGCTCATCTTGGATGTACCTTCCTTTCGGTCAACGAATATGATAGGAACTTCCTTGATCTTGAATCCGAGTTTGTAAGTAGAGTATTTCATCTCGATCTGGAATCCATATCCCTTCATCTTAACCTTATCCAGATCGATTGTCTCCAGAACCTGGCGCTTATAGCACTTGAAGCCGGCAGTTGTGTCATATACCTTCATACCCAGCACGGTACGCACATATACAGATGCATAATATGACATAATCACGCGTCCGATAGGCCAGTTGATTACGCTGATTCCGTTGCAATATCGTGATCCGATTGCAAGATCGGCACCGTCTCGGCAAGCCTCGTAGAGTCTCGGCAGATCTTCAGGATTGTGAGAAAAATCTGCGTCCATTTCGAATATATAGTCATATCCATTCTCCACAGACCATTTGAATCCGGTAATATATGCGGTTCCGAGTCCGAGTTTTCCCTGTCTTTCGATCATAAACAGTCTTTCCGGAAATTCAGTCTGCATCCTCTTCACTATTGCTGCAGTTCCGTCCGGTGATCCGTCCTCTATCACCAGAATGTGATATTCGCCTTCAAGGGCAAATACTGCCTTTATGATTTTCTCTATATTTTCCTTTTCGTTGTAAGTAGGAATAATTACTATTTTCCTGTCCATTGTCACAATTATTTATTGTCAATAGTCTTAAGCATTTCAGTTACAGCTGCTTCCAGCTGCTTGTCCTCACCACGGAGTACGGATGCAGGATCATTGTAGACCAGAATGTCCGGTTCGATCTGCATATTTTCAAGATATCTTCCTTCCTTTACTGCTATCGCACCTACCTGAGGAATTCCGAACACGATGGTCGGATCGATCTGATTTTCCCACCATACTGCTGTCATTGTTCCCGGAACCGGTGCACCTATGAGTTTACCTATTCCTAAAGTCTTGTATACATAAGGGAAGCCGCAGGCATCTGAATAATTATCCTCACCGATGAGCACGCAAGAAGGTTTTGTCCATTTGTTATATGGCTCGGTACCGATATATTGTCCCCTTGGCTCAAAGCGGATATAGCCCTCTCCATCAAGCAGTGTAGCAAGGTCGTCGTGGAGCCATCCGCCACCATTGTGCCTTGTGTCGACGATAACGGCTTCGCAGGTCCTGTATTTGCCGAGCAGGTCAGAATAGACTCTTCTGAAACTTTCAGAGTCCATACCTTCCACGTGAACATAACCCACTCTTCCATCGGACAGTTCCTTTACCATTTCCTCTCTCTGACGTACCCATCTGTCGTACATAAGGGTGTAATCAGTGAATGCAGGTTCGATATAAATATTCTCGGTCTTTCTGCCTTTCCTGATGGTGAGCTGTATCTTCTTTCCTCCCTGCATTCTGAGGTGATCATACCAATTGTCTCCAGACTTGATTTCTACACCGTTGATTGCAGTTATGATATCTCCGGCTTTGATTTCCGAATCTGTAATGTAAAGTGTACCTCCCTTTAGTATCTCCTCGATTTTCAGTCCGTCACCATTGTAATCTCCATCGAACAGAGCACCCAGTGCAGCTGTATTAAGTCCCGATCTGTACTGATATCTGGCTCCGGTATGTGAACCGTTCAGTTCGCCTAGAATCTCAGAGAGCATTTCCTGGAAATCAAAATTATTGTCGATATGTGGCAGGAATTTTCTGTATGCCTGACGATATCCCTCCCAGTCAATTCCGTGAATGTCAGCTACATAGAATTTTTCGTTCACCTGCTTCCATATATGGTTGAACATATATTCTCTTTCCTCAGCCGGTCTGTAATCGAATTCTCCGCTGAAAGATATGGTTTCTCTTGAACCGTTTGCTGTGGAGATTTTTGATATTCCGCTACCGGAATGGACATAGAAATGCTTGTCGTCAGCTGTAGGATGAATCTTGCCGCTAACTCCCTTTGCCACGACCTTGATGCTGTTATCTTCAATATTGAGCATACAGAGGTCAGTACCTTTTTCCAATCTTGTCATATAGAAAAGCTTCTTGCCATCCTGTGTGAGATAATGGTCACCAAGCCTTCCCGAGTATCTTGTCAGCTTCATTGTCCTGTATTTGCGGTTTTCCAGGTCTAGATTCAGCTCTTCAGTCTTCTTTTCGACTTTCGCACTATCCTTCGCCTCCTTTTTCTTCTCCTGCTTCTTTTCCTTCTCATCCTTCATCAGCTTAGTGATATCCTTGTCTTCTTTGTCGCTGCGGAATTCTGCATATTCCTTTCCGTCGAAGAACATTATATATATGTCTCTCTCCGCACCCCAGCTGCCGTGACTGCGATATCCGGCCTTGTCTGAAGTCCAGGTCATAGCCTTGCCCTTCATTGCCCATCTGAATCCGCCGTCGCTGTATCCGCTTTCGGTAAGATTAGTAGCGACACCGGTCTCTACGTCGATTATAGCGACGTCTTCATTGTTCCATCCTCCGTTTTTCTGATAATTGCAGAGAATATATCTGCTGTCAGGACTCCAGGCGAAGCTCTGGTCACCGTCGGTGTATGAATAATTGATATTCCTGTCGAGTATTATCTTTTCCTTGCCGTTCTTCAAGTCCATTACAGCAATGGCTGTCCTGTCTTTCAGGTATGCGATTTTTTCTCCATCTGGTGAAACCTGTGGCTGGAAGCAGGTATCTCCGGCCTTGGTCATCATCCTTTCTTTGAGATTGACTGCGTATGTGAAGCATTTGTCATCTTTGTCTGTCAGTGATGTTTCCCATATGCCCCAATGCCCGTTTCTTTCGGCAGCGTAGTAAAGAGTTCTGCCATCCTTGCCGAACCATACGCTTCTTTCCTGCTGAGGGGTGCTGGTGATTCTTTTGGTAGTCCTGTATTCTGTGGAAGTGACATAGACGTCGCCTCTGAGGATAAGGGCTATTTCTTTTCCGTCAGGAGAAACGGCAATATCAGTCGCACCTGAAGCAAGGGTGCGTTCTGTTACAGGCATTTCTGTCTGGTCTGAAAGCAGTCTGATATTTACCTTCCTGGATTCCTGTCCGTCTTCGAGCGTATAAAGTTCTCCATCATAAGAATAGCAGAGAATTCCATTGTCGGAAATCGACAGATGTCTTACCGGATGTGTCTTGTGGAATGTGAGCTGCTCAGATTTTTCCGGATTATCGATGTTGCTGCGATAGATATTGATGGTGCCGTCCTGTTCGCTGAGATAGTAGAAGGTCTTTCCGTCTTTCGCAAAAACAGGATTCCGGTCTTCTCCTTTAAATGAAGATACCTTGGTGAATTTTCCGTTTCCACTGATC
Source organism: Bacteroidia bacterium (assembly GCA_021153285.1). Classification (GTDB taxonomy): domain Bacteria; phylum Bacteroidota; class Bacteroidia; order Bacteroidales; family UBA932; genus Cryptobacteroides. The sequence goes on along the minus strand of JAGKTT010000068.1, from coordinate 855 downwards.
TTGGTTCCTTCATCTGCTGCTGGTTCGTACAGCCAGATGTCTCGTGTCACCGATGATGTGTGATGTTTACGGAGAGGATCCTCATATCCTTTGTAATCTTCGTACAGAATCTTACCGTCAGAATTTATGCTTAGGTCGGAAATCGGCAATGAAGTCACCTGTGTGGCTTTTCCACCGTCCTTACCTATTATATATAGCTGGGCATTTCCTGGAAAGTCGCCGTATTGTGCATCCTGCTGGATATTGGCTGTGAAAAGAATGCTTCCATCCTGTATGACAGCCATAGGAGTTTCGTTGCCGCTATGTGTGGTCAGCCTTACTGGAATTCCTCCTTCTGCAGAAACTTTATATATATCCTTGCTTTTGTTCCTGTATGAAGCGAATATGATGCTCTTTCCGTCCGGAGTCCACATCGGATCGGTATCGTATGCACTATGTGAAGTGATCTGTTTTGCTGCTCCGCCTTCCGCAGCTACTATGTATATGTTGCCTTTATAATTAAATACTATCTGCTTTCCGTCAGGTGAAATGTCGTTCCTTCTCAGCCAGAGAGGAGAGTCCTGAGCAGATAATGTTGCTGAGAACAATGCAAATGCAGACAGGGTTAGCAAAAATCTTTTCATATCCTTATATTATATATATGTATAACCTTGCAAAGATAGCAAAATGTCTTCATTTTTAGTATAATGGTTTTAACAAAAATGTAACAATGCTGTAGTGTACTGGTGTTCAGTATGTTGAGCGTTTTGAGTTTAGTTCTTTCTCTCAAAATTGTCCGGTCTGGTGGAAAAAAGTTTGGAAGTTAAATTAAAAGTCGTACCTTTGCACTCCCTTTGAAAAACGGGTATGCTGATA
>JAGKTT010000067.1 GCA_021153285.1 Bacteroidia bacterium | reverse complement strand
CATATCTGCTACGACAGGAATTCGGTTTGAACTTGTCACGATTCTGTCATCGTAGATCGATACGGTCTTTACATTGACTCCACCGCGGCGAAGCATATTGACGGTCGTGAGGGCTTCAGAAACCTCAAAGCCGTCGGCTAGAAAAATATATACTCCTTTCATATTTTCAACTTTATTACAATATTCAACATCAAAAACTTATCTCTATTTTCAGCTCTGTAGCACAATATGAAAATATTATCACGTTACCCTCCTCCTAAATCCTCCTCCTCATCAAAAACTTATCTCTATTCTTCTACTCGGATCTTGAAAGGTGCCACAGGGAGACCCTCGGTATTCTTCAGATTACCAGGCTTGAAATCGCCCCATCCATAACGTACCTCACAAGGATCGTGTACGAACTCGGATCTGATTCTCAATATCTTAGGCTCATATTGTCCTGCTCGTATGCTTCCACAAGGTCATTCGTTACGATAACTCCGCAGTTAGGGATGGCTTTTGCAGCCTTGTGCTGTACTTCACGCAGGAGAGCGAAATATGGAGTGGCTGTTACCGGCTTGTTGCGGTATGGCGCAAGCTCCACCATATAGAAAGGCATCTTGGCTTCAGTGTCGTTCCAACATTCTCTCCAATGGCTTACCAATGTGTTCATCCTCTCCACAAACTGGTCGTGCTTTCCTACATTCGAGCAGCCCTGGTACCAGATGAATCCTTTGGCAGTATAACCTTTCAGAGGTGTGAACATTGCGTTATATGCAAGGTATGGCCTGTGGTAATGGATCAATGATTCAATGTGTTCCTTGCTGAGATTCTCATCAGGGTATGTCTCAAGGATCTCTTTTGGAAGCCAGCTCTCGATACGCGCTCCGCCATATGCGCAGGACAGGATGCCGACAGGGATGTCCAGTACTTCGTTGAGTTCTCTTGCGAAGAAGTAAGCTACTGCGCTCATATAAGGGATCGAATATGGATCGGCACCTTCCCATCTGCTGTTCTCTACATCTTCCAGAGGCTCGTATGTCTGATTCTGGTGAACCTTGAACATTCTGATCTTATTTTTTGCTGCAGGTGCACTGATATATTCCAATGCATTTTCTACCGGACAGTTATAGTATCCGCACATAGGCATTTCCATATTGCTCTGACCAGAGGCAAACCATACTTCTCCGATGAGGACATCATTGATGCGGATTGTCTGTCCGTCACCCTTGATGGTCAATGTATATGGCTTGTAGCTGGCAGATGGAGTGGACGCATATATTGTCCAATGTCCTTCGTTGTCTGTCTTGGCGCGGTATGTTGCACCGTTCCAGGAGGTGGTGACGCTGATCTGTGAGCCTGGATTTGCTTTTCCCCAGATCTTTGCATCAGTGTTCTGCTGGAGTACCATTCCGTCGCTGAAGAGACTGGATGGGATAAGTTTGGCCTGTGCGCTGATGCAGAGACTGAGCAGGAGCGCAATGATGATGGTTATACGTTTCATTGTCATTGGTTTTAGTCTGTGGAGCCGTTTATGGCTGGAACAATATGAAAAAGGCTGTCCGGATGCCAAAGTCCCGACAGCCTTGTTATGGATTTAGAGTGAGGCGAGACAGTCTGTCACATTCTTCTCGATGCGTGCGAGGATGTCATTGCCTTCTGCCTTCTCGAATTTTTCTCCCACGATGTTCTCGTAGAGCTCTACATAGCGCTCAGTGATGCCGTTTACGATTTCCTCTGTCATTTCAGGAACCTGCTGTCCTTCCTGACCCTGGAAGCCGTTGGCCATCAGCCACTCGCGTACGAATTCCTTTGATAGCTGCTTCTGTTTCTCTCCTGCTGCAAGACGCTCATCATAACCCTCAGCATAGAAATAACGTGATGAGTCAGGAGTGTGAATCTCGTCCATAAGATAGATCTGTCCGTCCTTCTTTCCGAACTCGTACTTTGTGTCTACAAGGATAAGTCCCATCTTCGCAGCGATTTCAGTTCCTCTCTGGAAGATCGCTCTTGTATAAGCTTCGAGCTGCTCGTAATCCTCCTTGCTGACGATGCCCTGAGCGATGATATCTTCCTTTGAGATATCTTCGTCGTGACCTTCGGCCGCCTTGGTTGTAGGAGTGATGATCGGCTGCGGGAACTTCTGGTTCTCTACCATTCCCTCAGGCATTTCCACGCCGCAGATTGTCCTCTTTCCAGCCTTGTACTCTCTCCAGGCGTGTCCTGAAAGGTATCCGCGGATGACCATCTCCACCTTGAATGGCTCGCATTTGTGTCCTACTGTCACCATCGGATCCGGAACAGCTATCTTCCAGTTAGGGAGAATATCTGTCGTAGCGTCAAGGAATTTCGCAGCGATCTGGTTCAGCACCTGTCCCTTGAATGGAACTCCCTTAGGGAGCACTACGTCGAAAGCAGAGATACGGTCAGATACGACCATAACGAGATAGTCGTTTCCGATGCTGTACACGTCACGTACCTTGCCTACATAATGGCCTGTCTGGCCTGGAAAATTGAAATCTGTCTTTACGATTGCTTCCATTGTATACTTGTTTTGAAATTTTTCAGTTTTTAAATCAGGCAAAGATAATAATTTATTCGTGATTTATCCATCCCGGATATGAGATCTTAGGAATGAGCGCACGTATCTGTCCTGCGCGCTTGGAAACATAGGCAGACGGCTTACCTGCCTGACGCTGTATGGGATTCGGCAGACAGGCAGCAATCAGGGAAGCTTCGCGACGGGTCAGCTCGGAAGCCGATTTTCCGAAAATCTCCTGTGCGGCCGCTTCTGCACCATATATTCCTTTTCCCATTTCAGCCACATTCAGATAAACTTCCAGTATCCTTTCCTTGCTCCATAAGAATTCAATCAATACCGTAAAATAGGCTTCGAACCCTTTTCTGACGAAACTTCTGCTCGGAAACAGGAAGACATTCTTGGCTGTCTGCTGACTTATGGTACTGGCTCCACGAAGTTTCTTACCTTTGTTCTTATGCTCCTCGACGGCCTTCTTCATTTCCTTCCAATCGAACCCATTATGTTCAGCAAAAAGATTGTCCTCACTGGCTATCACGGCCTTGGCCAGTTCCGGAGAAATCATCTCGTAGCTCCTCCATTTCTTATGAGTGCTGAAAGAATCATCGTTCCTGTATTCGATGCTGCGGGAAATCATTAGCGGAGTCACCCACACCGGCACCCATTTCAATATGAGGACCCAGAGCACTGACAATGCAATGAATACCAATGGAATCTTTATCAGCAGCAATCTCAGCAGCCTTCTAAATATGCTCTGCTTCATAGTCGTAATCTGCATCAGTTATAAGCCAAGTTTTCGGAGTTTCTTGTACTCATCTTATTGGTAATCAGTTAATTTCAGACGGAGCTTGCGACTGCCGAAATTTGTGTGGAAAATATTGCCGTCCGGATCTGCAATGGTGGTATCTTCCTTTCCGGGCCTGATTGCCCGTCTTTCCCACGTAGAAGGGTCAATTTCAAAGCTGACCGGATCCTTGGGCAGCTCCTCTTTGAATCCAAGCGTCTTATAGACGTTTCCCTCTGACCATTCCAGGTCAGCATAGCTCATAATGTCATCCGGCTGTACCTCCTTGATGAAAGCCTTCAGCAGCTTTCCCATTCCTCCGCTGATCCTCAGATCAGGCAGGGATGCATATCTGGTCCATTCGTACGAGCGGATTTCTCTCCCGTCCTTGATCCATTTTCTTGCATTGGAGAATGTCGCGACTGCGATCAATGTGCCGAATCTCTCCTGATCGATCTCCCGTGCGATATGCCCAGTATGTCTTTTCAGAAAAAGCCCGTACCGATACTTGCACGCGGCATATCCATATGAATGATTCTCAGCCAGAAACATCTGGGCAGTCTCCTTATCTATCCTCCTTACTTCGCAATTCCGGGCATAAGCCTGGCTGAACAGTTCCATATGGGCCAGCAGCCTGGCTTCCATCATAGGTCTCTGCCTTTTCCAGCGGTCTTCCGGGATTATTATCGGGTAACCTTCGTGAGTCCGTATCGACCGTACGGCCTCGTAAGCCCTCTGGCTGTCTGATATGGATTCTTCCAATGTCCCTGATGAGATCTCCAGCGGCAGGATCACTCTGCTGTGCATTCCGTCCAGTGTCCTGGCGCAGATGACATCGAAGTCATAACGGATCTGAAAGGAATATTCAAAACCGTTTGCTTCAAGGAATGCTCCGATATCGTCGATCAGTCTGCTCATAGACTGCAAATATACCAATTAATTCTGAAAATGTGCCTGAACTATAAAGGGTTGGCTATCAATTGCTTTTGCTGAATCACCTGCGGCGCGTGGAGCAGGTGATTCAAAGCAAGTGCTTGATGGCCAGCGTTTTGCGCATTGCGTTTTATTTTTTGCATTTCCGCTGAACAATATGGCTCAGATTTACTAATTTTGTCCCGCAAGGTAAGAATATGACAGATAACGAGACAATAAAGGATCAATTGCATCCGGAAGACAATGGAGTCGTCGCAGAAGAACTCCCCAGAATGGCGCAAGAGGGGATCCACGCAGGATTTCCTTCTCCTGCCAATGATTATATGACCAGGGCCATCGACCTGAATCGGGAGCTTGTCAAACATCCTGCGGCTACATTTTATGGACGTGTCGTGGGTGATTCTATGATGGATGCCGGTGTCGAAGAAGGAGATATATTGGTGATAGACAAGTCATTGGATGCGCAGGATGGGGATATGGCCGTATGCTTTGTTGACGGCGAATTTACGTTGAAGCATCTGAGAATGCACGAAGGTGGAATCAGTCTGGTTCCGGCCAATGAGAAGTATCCTGTGATAGAAGTCAGGGAGGGGATGGATTTCAAGATGTGGGGTGTGGTGACTTATGTCATTAAGAAGGTGCGGTAGAAGATTCTCACGCTTCGCTCAGAATGACAGTATGTACGCCTTAGTCGATTGTAATAATTTCTTCGTGTCCTGCGAGAGGGTGTTCCGTCCGGATCTGGATGGAAGGCCGGTGGTCGTATTGTCCAATAATGATGGCTGCGTAGTCTCGCGAAGCAATGAAGCCAAGGCGATGGGTATCCCGATGGGGCAGCCTTTCTTCAGGATCCGTTCTTTCGTGGAGAATGGCCAGCTTGTGGCTTTTTCCTCCAATTATGCTCTTTACGGCGACTTGTCCGCCCGAGTTATGTCGCTTCTGGCAGATGCCGTCCCGCATATTGAAATATATTCCATTGATGAAGCATTTCTTCATTTGGAAGGTATTGATCCTGATAAGGTTCCGGGTCTTTGCCGTGATCTGGTGGCAAAGGTAAGGAAGTGGGTAGGAGTGCCTGTGAGCATAGGGGTGGCTCCGACCAAGACACTTGCCAAGATTGCCAGTCATTTCGCCAAGAAGCATAGGGGTTATAAAGGGGTCTGTCTGATGGAGACCGATGCAAAAAGACTTAAGGCATTGTCACTTACTCCGATAGATGATGTATGGGGTATCGGCAGGAGATTGGCTCCCAAGATGTTGGCAAAGGGGGTAAAGACGGCATTGGATTTTGTGCAGAGGCCTCGCGAATGGGTGGGGGAGACCTTCAATGTCAATGTCCTGCGCACTTGGGAGGAACTGCAGGGACAGCCTTGCCTGGAAGAGGAAAAGGAGGAAAGGCGTAAGTCCATATGCACGTCCCGTTCTTTCGCAGAAATGATAGAGGATGAAAAGGAATTGCAGCTGAGAATATCGGATTTTGCAGCAATGTGCGCGCGGAAACTGCGCCAGGAGGGATCGGCTGCCTATGATGTCACGACCTTTCTTTATACCAATCGCTTCCGGGATGACCTTCAGCAATATTTTCCGTCTGCCACCATCAGGCTGGAGGTGGCGGCCAATAGCGCTCAGGAAATCATCGGGGCTGCGCTCAGAGGATTCCGTACAGTATATCGTATCGGATATCAATATAAAAAGGCTGGCGTGGTCGTGAGCAACATTGTACCTGAGGATGAGATTCAAGGCAGTCTGTTCGGCTTCAATGATGTCCTCCGGCATAAGCAGGACAAACTTTCGGAGGTGATGGATGCTGTAAATGCAGCTGCGGAAACATCCGGCAATTCGCTTCTGAGATTGGCAGTACAGCGTCCCGGACATTATGCGGACGGCATCAGGAGCGAGTTCCGTTCGAGCCTGTATTCCACTTCGTTGGATGAAATAATAAAGGTGCGCTGATTGATGTGACCCCCAAAAGTTGGACGGTTTAACATTATTAAGAGGCCCTCTTAGATTGGAATAAAGCTCGGTATTTTACCGGGCTTTGTCCTTTTAGCCTCAGTTTGATTCTATCATTATTGTAGTAGCGTATGTACTTGACCAGTTCCTTTGCGAACTGCTCTACGCTGTCCCACTCCTGCAAATATAGCAACTCTGACTTCATAAGTCCAAAGAAGTTCTCCATCATGGCATTGTCCAGGCAGTTCCCTTTACGTGACATACTCTGTACTATATTTCTGTCTTTCAATGCTTTCTGATATCTCAGATGCTGATAATGCCATCCCTGATCAGAGTGCAGTATAAGTCCTTCTGGTATATCTGTCTTTCTGAACGCTTTGTCCAACATGCTCATAGCCATCTTAAGGTCAGGATGGTATGATATGGTGTAGGATATGATTTCTCCATTGAACATATCCAAGATAGGAGAAAAGTATATCTTCTTATCCTTTATCTTGACCTCCGTAACGTCAGTTGTCCATTTCTGGTTCGGTGCAGTTGCGATGAAGTCCCTGTCTATTACGTTAGGAGCAATCTTGCCTATCTCACCTTTATATGACTTATATCTAGCCTTCTTCCTCTTGCCATACAGACTCATCTCCACCATAAGTTTCTGCACTGTCTTATGGTTAAGATGTATGCCATCATTACGCAGCTGAGAGGTTATTCTTCGATAGCCGTAGCGTCCTTTATGACGGTCATATATCTTGCGGATTGCGGTTCTAGCATCATCGTAGCCGTCAGGTTCTGACAACCTTTTCGTATGATAATAGTATGTGGATCTGGCCATCCTTGTCTTCTCGAGAAGGATCTCGAGATCATGTTCATGCCTTAGTTCTTGGATGGCTTTCGCCCAATCTCTCTGAGACGGGCTTCTCTTTCCTCTACTAAGGCTTTCACTTTTTTTAACAGAGCATTCTCTGCTTCCAGTTCCTTCACGCGTAACTGCAAGAGTTCCAGCTCAGTCATATCTTCTGGTTTCTTTTTCTTTGGTCTTCCCATATCGTTCTTTGGTGATCTACCACGAGGCATAACTATAGACAATGCATCATAGCCTTGCATCCTAACTATTTTGCGCCATTTGTATAATTAGCATATGCATATACTTCAATCGTTCTGCATAGCCATGTTTCTTTCTCTTTTTAGACATAACAAAACCCCGAAAGTTTTTTGTCTAACTTTCGGGGTTCATGTCAGATTTGCGCACCTTAAGTTATTTCATCTCTTTGATATTCATCTTTTCCATCAGTGCTCTTGCCTCAAGAGGATTGTCGGTGGTGAGGAAGTCGACTCCGAGATCGAACATCTGCTCCATATTGTTCTCTTTGTTGACTGTCCAGGCATTGACGGTCATTCCGAGCTTCTGAGCTTTTGAAACCCATTTCTTGTTTATATTAAAGACATTGAAATGGTAGTCGATACCGTTGACTCCAGCTTCATTGACCTTATCCGGGTTCTTGTCTCCTTCGAGATACTGTACTGTGAATCCGGGGAGTTTTTTTGCCAGTTCCTTGCACATATGCCAGCTGAATGAGATGAACATAACTCTCTTTGGATCAAGAAGATCGTGTTCTTCCAGCTTTGCGATTGTAAGCTCGATGAACTTGTCTTCTACCTCAGCAGATGAATGAGGCTTCATTTCGTATACGAGCATTGTTTCAGGATATTTCTTTCCCTGCTCGAGATACTGGTCGATGGTAGGGATGGTCTCGCCGTTCTTGATCTTGAAGTCCTTGAACTCTGAGTAAGGATGCTTTTCGATCTTCTTTCCTTCCACATCGCTGTCGTGATATACGATCAGGACTCCGTCAGAAGTCATATTCACGTCGAATTCGCTGCCCCAGAATCCGGCTTCCTGAGCACATCTGAGAGCTGCCACGGAGTTCTTAGCGTAACCTGCCTCTTCGCAGTTCCAGAATCCTCTGTGTGCAACGATTCCAGTCTTTTTTCTGGCATCAGCTGAAAGCGGGAACAGAAGCATTCCTGCAAGAATAGCTGTGGTAATCATTTTTAATGTCTTCATTATCTGTTGGTTTAAATATTTTCCATCACAAATATATAACTATTTTGCCAATTCTGTCTATATCCGGTCTTGATAATCTCATACAAAACGGGCGGAAAAACGATGGAAACCGGCTTCTTTTATACTTTTTATAGCGTTTTGAACGAGTTTTGGACAATTTTCCGCTCGTTTTGTGTATCTTTGCCAAGTTGTGCATAACACAAAGCAAGAAATAGAAATCAATAAAATAATAAGACTTATGGTAAAAGTTAATCTGGGAGGCTGCAGCTCCTTTGTAAATGATGCAGACTACAAGGCAAATGTAGAGAAGGCCCTTTCGGCTCTCGAAGTTCTTGAGAATGAGACTGGTAAAGGAAATGACTTCCTTGGATGGAAGCATCTTCCTTCAGAGACTCTCGCTGGCTCTCTCGTAGCTGATTGTGAGGCGGTAAGAGACGCTTGGAAGGCAAAGAACATCGACCTCGTGGTTGTTATCGGTATCGGTGGTTCATACCTTGGTGCAAAGTGTGCCCTCGAGGCTCTTTCACATCAGTTTGCAAAGCAGCTCAAGAACAAGGGTGAGGCTCCTGAGATCGTATTCGCAGGCCAGAACCTTTCAGAGGAGTATATGTGCGAGCTTATGGACCTCGTGCAGGAGAGAAATGCAGCTTGTGTGGTCATCTCGAAGTCAGGTACCACTACAGAGCCAGCTGTGGCATTCCGTCTTATCAAGAAGTATCTTGAGGAAACTTACGGAAAGGCTGAGGCTGCCGAGCGTATCGTGGCAGTTACCGACAAGGCACGCGGAGCCCTCAAGGGACTTGCTACTCAGGAAGGCTACAAGACTTTCGTGATCGAGGACAATGTAGGTGGACGTTTCTCAGTTCTCACTCCTGTGGGAATCCTTCCTATCGTTCTTGCTGGATTTGATATGAAGGCTATGCTTGAGGGAGCTCTTGAGATGGAAGAGGCTTGTGCGAAGAAGTGCGAGTGTAACCCTGCCATCCAGTATGCAGCTATGCGTAACGCTCTCTACAACCAGGGCAAGAAGATCGAGATTCTTGTGGCTTACAATCCTAAGCTCACATTCCTCGGCGAGTGGTGGAAGCAGCTCTACGGAGAGTCAGAGGGTAAGGACGGCCTCGGAATCTTCCCTGCATCAGTGAACTTCACTACTGACCTTCACTCGATGGGACAATACATCCAGGATGGTGAGCGCACTCTTATGGAGACAGTTGTTACTGTAGAGAAGAGCCGCCGCTCGATGCTCATTGAGAACGATCCTCAGAACCTCGATGGTCTTAACTTCCTCACAGGAAAGCACGTTGAGGAGTGTAACGCAATGGCTGAGCTTGGAACCAAGCTTGCTCACATCGACGGTGGTGTTCCTCAGCTCTCTCTCTCGATTGAGTGCATCAACGAGTACAATCTCGGAGCCCTCTTCTATTTCTTCGAGAAGGCCTGCGGTATCAGCGGTTATATGCTCGGCGTGAATCCTTTCGACCAGCCTGGCGTGGAGGCATACAAGAAGAATATGTTCGCCCTTCTCGGTAAGCCTGGTTATGAGGAGCAGGCTGAGGCTCTTAGAGCAAGACTTTAATATGGCATATCATTTGCAACTATCTTGACCACGGCTAGTTTAGTTGTTAATGATAGGGTTATGGTTCACCTCTCCGACGGAGTCATCTGTGGGGGAGGTGTTTTATTTGTTTGTATTAATTCTTATATTGCGCAAAAATTATTACCGCTATGAAAAGGTTTTTATGTGTAGTGATGATCTTTATGCCTCTTCTGCTTAGTGCCCGGAAGGAGTCAGATAAGAAACCTGAGGGACTCAGACGTCTGGAAGTGTCGGTTTCTGATGATCCGGTGCAGGGTGACAGGCTGGAACTGACGTATCTTATAGAGGCCCTTGATATGAACATCGCGCATCCACCTGTCGCTGACGGTGGAACTCTTGTGGATGTCCGTGCATCTGAGCTGAAGATGAAAGGTCGATATTATATCAGGGAATTCACCTTCGTATATGATATTCACTGCAACGGCAATATGAGGATCTCTCCATTGGAAATACAGATTTTCGATAAGATGGTGTCCACCAGGGAACTTTCTGTCAATATCGCCCCTCATCCGGAGTACGGACAGGAGTGGGCGATTGCCAGAAATCATCTCCACCAGCTTTGCGGATATAATGGTTCCGGACTTCGATACCGATATGGAACTGACACATACAGAGCTTTTTACGATCACGAAACCAAGGCATTTGCTGTGGTGGTGGATAGTGATTATCAGCAGTATATTTCCTGGCCGATTCTTGCTTATGGAGAAGGAAACAGGATGTGGGACGGAAAAGATGCTTCAAATACTGTGGCCTCCATTCTGAGTCGTTATGATGCCCAGCTCAAATACCTGAAAATGCACTATGCCGGTGCACCTATGCCGCCTCTTCCGTCATACGGAATCTCACCTGAGGGAGTGAAACCATTGCTGGCTGATATTGAATATGATCAGGATTATCCTTATAATGAGGCTTTTATGCGTGTGCATTATCAAGGACGTGATTCCCTCTGTCTGGCAGGATGTGGAGCTGTGGCTCTGGCGCAGATTCTTGCAAAATATCGATCGCAACCTTCAGGAAAGGCCCGCTATTCGCTTAAGGATATCTGGGAGGGAGATGCTGAACTGGCTGATTATCAGGTCGATTGGGATAATATGTATAGACGTGATACAGCTTCTCTCATATTTGCTGCAGCTGCCTCACTCGGTTCGGAAATGAGTCCTGCCCGTACAGCAAGTTCAATGAGGAATTTCAAGCCGGCTCTCATATGCAACTGGGGATACAGTCCTCAAGCGGAATATATAAAGGACGGCAAAGACTCCGAACTGCTTGAGACGCTATATCAAGAACTGGATAATGGCAGGCCTGTGGTGGTTTCCGGCAGTTCGCATATATATGTATGTGACGGTTACGATCAGGACTTCCTGCATTATAACTTCGGCTGGGAAGGAGACTGTAACGGCTGGTACAGAGCCATTGTCATACCTTCGATGAGTGAGAAACAGCTTCCGTTCACTTCGATGATTGCCGGTATAAGTCCGATGGACCCGCCTTCCGGAACATATAGGGAAGTGTCACTGGCCAGGGAAGGAAGGCTGGCACAGGCCCTTTCCGAGGAAGAAAAGGAAGGCCTTACGTCACTGAAGGTCAATGGCAATATAAACGGAGATGATATAGCTCTCCTGCGCCAGATGTGCGGAGGTGCTGCACCTGATGGCTCTTTGGGCTGGACCGGTTCGCTGATGACTTTGGACCTTAGTGATGCCAATATTGTTTCCGGAGGGGTGTATTACACGGAAACAATTGATACTCAGATGCAATTCAGCGCATCCAAGGATGTACTCGGACAATTTATGTTCATCGATTGCCATAATCTGCGTAGCATTATGCTTCCTCGTACCGTACGTTTTGTCGATGACTATGCTTTCTTTGGATGCTCTTCTCTTCAGCATATTGATCTGGGAGGCGCCGCGAACAATGTATGCCTGACGGCTTTCCGTGAATGCGACAGGCTGGAAACCCGGATTCCTGAGCTTTAAAGCCTGATCATACTTTGGTACAATATCTGAAAATGTCTGAGTGAATTTAACACTTAGACATTTTTTATGGATACAGGTAAATCGATTTTAGCATTTCTGGCAGGTGCTGCGGCAGGAGCTGCAGCTGCACTGCTTATGGCTCCCGAATCGGGAGTAAAGATACGTGGACGCATCCGTGCCAAGGCTGCTGATGCCGCAGGTACAGCAAAAGAAAAAATTCTTGAAGGACTGGATGCGATAGAGGCTGTTCTGGAGGAAGAATAAAATGGCAGGAATCCAGGAAAGAATGGATCCGGATCTGTGCAGGTATCTGGACCTCAGGCTGAACGAATTGAAATTGAAGACGATTGACGGACTTTCCATCGGTGTAAGCCGTGTGCTGTCGATGATGCTTGTGATAATGTTGGGCGCGATTGTCCTTGCTGCCTTTGCCTTCGGTGCCGTCCTTCTTCTGGGGGAAATCATCGGAAGCTGGGCTGGGGCCGCATTCATCATCGGAAGTATCTTCCTCATCATTCTCGCACTGCTGCTGATTTTCTGGAAACGGCTCTTTGTCAATATCTTCGTCAAACTCTTCATCGGCATTTTCTATGACAACGAATGATTATCTGAAGATCTCCACGCTGGACGAACTTCGTGCAGCCCGCAACTCCGTTTCTGCGGCCATAAAAGCCTCGGAAAGAAAATTCACAGGCCGCATTGACTCGTTTCGGAGATATTTCAGCCTTGGAAAAATCCTTCTTCCCCTGATAAAAAAGCTTCGAGCCTCCATTTCTGGCACACCCTTTGCACAACCTTAAGTCACGGTTAGTTTAGTTGTTAATAATAGGGTTATGGTTCACCTCCCGGGCTTCCTCTGAAGCTGGGGAGGTGTTTTCGTTGTGGGAGTTTATT
>JAGKTT010000019.1 GCA_021153285.1 Bacteroidia bacterium | reverse complement strand
TCTGTTCTCGTGTAAGCATATTCTCAGTTTGTGTTAGTGCGACAAAGTTAGGCCTCACTTATACAAACTGAAATATGTACTTCGTCGGATGCTTACCCAACGACTGCAATGAACGTTAAACGACTTTGGCTAAAGTTAACTGACTTTAACGAAATATCCCTACTTTGATCTAAATTTATCAAAGTAGGGATAACTTTATAAAACTTACAAGACGCAGTTCACCGGAGGCTTATGTTCTTTTAACTTTTCTTATGTATTTCAGGAGAGAATCCGACAGGATTCGTGTGGGGATTTGGCAACCCCAAGCCCGGTCAGGGGCTTGAGGTCGGAATATATCAATTACTGCTGAACGCCGTCAACATATACAGTTTCGCCTTCTGCAGAATAGAAGAGGTCACCAACATACTGACCTTCCTTAGTATTGTTCTCAAGTGTACATTTAATAAATTTATAAGTTGCATCACCCGCATTGAACATACCTGCCATCAAGGCTCCTGAATAAGCCTCGCCATAAGCACCAGTATTGTTTACAGTTGTATTCTTAACTGTACATCCATTTATAATACGCTCGCCGGCAGACTCATTGATTACACCTACGATTCCGCCGACGCCACCGTTTGACTTAACAGAGCAATCGTCAACAGAGCAATTTGTGATGCTACCTGAATTATAAAGACCTGCAATAATACCACAAGCCCAATACGAATCCTCAATGCTTGAGTTTACGACATGACAGTTTTCGATATTTGCGTAAACATTGGCAGCAAGGACAGCACTACGTCCACCTGTCTTAAGTGATGCATTCTCGATAGTCACATTCTTGATTGTTCCTACCCAGCCTTTGATAAATGCCATATCAGAAGCTCCGCCTTCATTTGTCCAGTTTGAAACCTTATGTCTCTGACCATCAAAAGTATTATTATTCTCAGGATTGAAAGCTGAAAGACCATTGAACTCTACACCAGCAAGATCAATGTCTGCAGTGAGAACTACAGACTCACCTGCTTTGATTGTTCTATCTGACATTGCTACAAGACCATCTGCTGATGATACAGCGTAAGTCTTTAATGTTTTGTTGTAGGCAAGACCTGGAGCAAGAATTTCGTAGCCGTCAATAATAATCTTAGATCCGGCTTCATTTTCTCCAACAAGAACATCTGAAGATACTCCCTTAATAGTATTATTTTCGACTACAACGTTATTAAGGTGCAGTATAATACCTGATGCATTTACTAGACCAACAGCAAGGCCGTATGTGGAATCATAACTTTCTCCCAATGATTCATTCTGAACAAGTTCAGAATTTTCCACACGACAGTTTTCAATAGAGTGCTCTCCTGCAACCATATCCATACCCACGATAGCACCAACAGCAGCCATACCGGTAATTGTGGAACCTGAAATTGAACAATTTCTAATATTACCATTGTTGTTCTGTCCAACAATACCGCCGACCTGCCAATGCTCAATAGTGGCTGAGGATGATTTAACATGACAATTCTCAATGTTAGCACCATTGTGCAAACGACCTACAAGTACAGCTGAATAACGGCCACCATTTGGTGCTACAATTGCATCCTTAACAGTCAGATTCTTAATTGTACCTTTGACATTACCAAATAATCCATACGAAGCTTCTGTAACTTTTTCTGTCCAAGAAACAAGCTCAGTCACTTTAAAGTTTGATACTGTGTGATTCTTTCCATCAAAAACACCATTGAAACTAGTACGACTGAAGGCATAATCACCGATAGGAGTCCACTCAGAACCGCCAAGATCTATGTCATTTTCAAGGTAAACAGTCTTACCATCGAAGATATTTGCTGAAGAATTCACATAGAATTCCATAGTATTTACCTGCTCAGCTACCCACTTCAAACCATATGCTGTAAAAATGAAGTACTCATCGCCATCAACTGACCATGACTGCTCGAACACGTAAACACCATCATTCAAAACCACATTGTAACCGACAAGTTCCTTTGGAGATATTTCGACCTTAGAACCATCCTTGAGAGCTGAGGCTGCTACAGATGCTGACACTGGCCATTCTGTAGAACCAGCTGTTGCTGAAATGTATACATTACCATAAAGCTCAGCGCCTTCCTCAACAACGAGTGATCCAGTATTTGCATTTGCACTTGGATCCTGCATCCAGATACTCTTGTTGCCATTTTTTGACTCAATTACAGAACCAGACTTAACTGTAAGACTGTTATTAGCCTCAGTACCATTGAGGAACTGGCGAATAGCACGGTAAGTTGACTTGACTGTAGCGCCATCAATCACAGCAACAGCTGAAGTTCCCTTGCCATTTGTAAGGACATCAATACCATAAGACATTGAAGTTCCACCGAAATGCTCGATCTCAACACCGGCACCTACTGTAAGAGTAGAACCTGGCTGAGTTGAAATGACTGATGAATATCTGCTAAATGAAGGATCATTTTTCATTGCGTTAAGGTTGATTTTACCTGTCTTTCCTTCTGCAGAGTTTACAATTGTAAGATTACCTTTGTTTGTAATAAGACCGAAGCTAATCTCAGTCTCATCAACACCAGTAAGGGTACATCCATTAAGATCAAGAATAATTGTCTTGCCTGCTGGAATCAAGAGTCCATATGGATTCTCACCCGCCTTGGTTGAAATCATACCAACAAGTGCTCCAAGATCGATGTTACCCTCGAGCTTGATATTACCTTCTGTACCAGCTGGAATATCATCAATAGCTTCCTGAAGACCTGCAGCTGTAGAAACTGAGACAACTTCAACTACATATGGTTCATCTGGCTCGTCAGCCCAATCAGAATCAAGAGTAATCTTATAGTCTGATGTAGCTGTGATGAGGTTACCGATGATGTTTGTACGGTAGTTAGCCTTTACAGGAACATTGTTGATAGTGTTTGTGATGTCACCCTCAGAAGTCTCGATAAAATATGACACCTTGATTGTCGATCCTTCTGTTGCAGCGAAACCAACATAGTTCATTCCAACATATGGGTAAGTAGTTGTTCCTGCTGTGAAAGTCTCATATTCATCATTAGCTTTCTTAAGAACAGGCTGGACACCGTATGATATTGCTTCATTATAAACTGCACCTGCAGCCTTAGTCGCAACATTATAAGTATTAGAAAGACCCTCTACTGACACTGAAGATTTTTTAAGGACAACTGGGTCATTAAAAGCTGTAAGGCTCTCTGCAGTTGTACCGATATTAAGCTGAGCAACAGGTCGATGGAGTTCGATTACTTTCTTAGTATCCTTCACATTAGCCTTAATGAAATGGTGACCGGCGAAAGCAGCATAATCAAGCTGGTTTGCTTTGAGCAGAGTGTTGATTGTAACATTAGTAAGATTTTCTACATTATAAGCCTCATTCTCTAAAATGAGGTTCTCACCATCCTTCAAGCTTTCCTGATGCTGAGCCCAAAGAAGAACTGTAAAGTTCTGATTGTTGATGAGCTCAAGTACAATAGTGAAAGTGCCATCTTCGTTAGCTTCTACAGCCTTGTGATAGAGAAGATTATCTTCTTCAGAGAAGATCTTAGTCTCAGCATTTTTTGTACGATAGACCTCATAATGCAAAACATTTGCATTTTTAACGTCATCTCCGACAGCCTTTGTACCTATAGCATCAGGAATCTGGACTGTGTAAGTCACAGTATTACCACCTGCTACAGGCTCGAGATTCTCCTGCTGACAAGATGCAGCGAAGAAAAGTCCTGCAAGAGCAGAAGCAAAAAGTAAAATCTTTTTCATCTTCTTTTGTTTTTTAGTTAATTTTTATTGTAAGTAATATTGTAATCAAAATTTATACGATACCTTCACGTTAGTACGGTAGTTTGCTTTGTATGGGATTCCTGGAATTGATGAGTATTCTTTAAGAGTCTCACCATTGGCATTATATATATATAAGGAAGGATTGACATCCTTGCTTGTTTCTGATGCGAGACAAAATACAGTAGCAAGAGTGTTCTCATAAAGATTCGTCAGAGGTGCTCGAGCATATTGCACATCTACAAAAGTATCTGATACAGTCCCATCAAGCAAGGAGATATACTCAGGTACTCCGGTAAGGGTTACAGAACTCTGCTCTGGAGTCTTGCCAGCTATTGCGGACGTAGCAAGATCGGCAGGGTCAGCAAGGAAATTGATCTGTGCTACTCGACGAGCAAGAGTAATATTTTTGGCGGCTCTTGGCCTGAAGTCAGTGACCTGGTCGACGTATGTGAAAAGGTCATAGTTGTCAGAATTGGTTGCTGGAGCTGTTGCGTCGTTGGCTGTCGGCATATAGACTCTCGCGAATCCTTCATCGATCCAGTAGGAAGGTCTTGGTTCCGGATTCATATTCTCGAAATACTGACCGACGAAGACAACCTTATATGACTGGTCGCGAACCATTTCGATTTTGCATTGAGCGATTCCGTCTACAAATGGGGTCAACGACTCTGACCTTAGAGTATAACTGACTACACCGTCATTATTGACTTCCTTATATGCACCACACCAAATGTAATTGATGCTTTTTCCCTCTCCTAATGCCTTTGTCTGCTGATCGAGCTCCACGCTGTAGGTGAGGGTCTCTGACAGCTCCGGCATTGAAACAGGACTTTCAGCCTTGTCACAAGACAGGGCCGAAAGAGCCAGAAGGGCTGTTGCAAATATAGAGTGTTTGAAAATCTTCATTCCTATATATATTAAATAGTGATATTGAACTCTCCATCAAACTCAGGGTTGATGGCTACTCCACCGTAAGATTCCTGGGTCATGAAGCGACCGCGGATGATGGTGTGCTTGCCTTTCTGGAGAGGGACGTCGATACCGTTGATGAGAGATACCTCGGTATTGTCCTTGTCGTATACTCCGATGGCCATGTTGACTGTGGTTTCGTCGCTGTTGGAGAAACAGTAGTCGAAGCCGAGGTAGGCTGTTCCTTCATCGATCTGCTGGATGTTGGACTGGAAACGGATACCTGTTCTGGAGTCGTTAGGACGGTCAGAATGCATATTGAAGGCACTTGGCTTGAATCCTGTGTAGTAGAAGATGATCTTGTACTCGCTCAGGTCGATGTCCGAAGGTTCCACCTTGGTGTCGCCTTTTTCGGTCTTTGTGCGGGCTTCCTTTGTGAGGAAGTCGATGAGGTCGGTGGACTCGAAGGTGAACTTCGCGATGGCCCTGGACATTTCGATGACACCGCTTACCGGAGGAACTTCCGAACCGAAACGCACTACGTCTACCGTGGTCCATCCTCTGTAGCAGTCACGCATATCGTTGTTACCGCAGTAGGTGGTGTTCTCGATGATTTCACCGAAGTTGTCTGAGTTGTAGAAGTAGTTGGTCTGTGTGCCGGCAGGTACGAAGTCTGTCCAGACCATAAACTTGTAGTTTCCTTCCTGGATGAAAAGGCTTACCTCGTAGTTAAGTTCTGTAACATCGGCTTCAGTGAAGACCCAGGTCTTTGCTGCTGTGGTGGAGAAGTCTCCTCTTCTGGTCTCAGGGAATGCCTTGATTACATATCTTGTGTCATAGTCTTCAGGGTCAGAAGATGATTTGGTCACCCAGTCAACAATCTGATAAATAGGAAGTTCAGTATCGTACTGGAGTCTTAGCTTAACCTCCGCATCCACAGGATCAGGGAATTCGTGAACGCAGGAAACGAGTGTAAGGAGCGCTGCGAGAGCGACGAGGATATTAATCTTTTTCATCGCTGGCCCTCCTTTGCTTTACGGTCTGACTTCTTGGCGCTATTGGCCTTCTTGAGGTCAAACTTGTATGTGAATGATATTGATGCATTGTCAATGCCGATGTAAGTGGTGCGGGCACCTCTTTCGTGGTACGGTCCGTTGGCCTCATTGTAGAAGACATCATATTTCGCGTCATATGCTCCGGCTCCGACGGCAAACTCCATACCCCAGCGAGGATTCTTCTTGAACTGAAGGGCGTAACCTACGCTGATACCTCCGCCGATGGCAGGGCTTTCACCCTTGTGGTCCTGGTAGCGCCATCCGTCCATATGGTCGAGTCCGATCTTGCCGGCATAATCGCCGAGTGCAAAGTTCCAGTAACCTATTCCGAAGTGGGCACCGACATAGAGTCCGTTGGTCTTAGGGATGTAGTATCTTACCTCTGGCTGAATCATCAGAGTTCTGAATTTCAGAGTATTGATACCGGCATAATCCCATCCTGACCAATACACAGGAAGGGCGATCGAGAGGTTTTCGATGATGTCCACCTCGACGGCAGCATTGGCCATCAGGAAGGCTGCGCCGATGAGATTGGTCTTGACTGTGAGCTTCCTCACCCACTTATCATCCTGAGGCTCAATCTGCTGGACTGGCTCCTCCACGATCTGTGGCTGCTCTACTACAGGCTGGTCGATCACTTCCACGACTTCCTTTTCAAGAGTCGCTGGAGCGACAGGCTCAGTAGAGAGATCGATGTCGACTACTCCTTCCAGTTCCTGCTCTTCGATGCCGGTGTATATAAAAATGCGAAAAGAACGCAGGTCTGGAAAATGCGTTCTCAAAAGATAATCCCACGCTGCACCGCCGTTCAGATTACGGAGCTGTTCCTTGCGGTCAGGAGACTTTCCTTCGATGATTTTCAGGACCTCCTTCCTGTCTGGAACATTCTGGTCAGCCTTCACTTGTCGAGCAAGTCCGTCCCAGTCCTCGGTAATCGCATTAAGATGCACCAGAGAGTCTGCGAAGACCAGCTTCTCGTGAAGGATACCGGTCATTACCGCCGCTCTGGAGCTGGCGAGCTTCTGATTGTTCTCCACAGTTCCTTCTGGAGATGCGCTGGCGGTATACTCCACACGGTGTATCCTGAAATTGGACAAATCCTGGATGAGGCGTATCCTTGCGATGAAATTATCGATGCGGTCGCCGTTGTCGCGGAATTCGCGATCAAACGCCGATTTTCCCTGACGGAAGTAGACCGCCACGGAATCGCACGACTGCTGCGCAGATACACTAACAGCCCCCATCATCAGTACCAGGATACTGATAATGAGGGGTTTAAAGATGTATTTCATATTACTTGACACAATTCGTTGAGAAATTTTCGGGTTAAATTCGTCGTAGAATGACTACAAATATACAATTTCCCTACCAACTATGCAAAAAAAACAACGCTTTATTTCTACGAAATAAGAGAAACGCTATCCGTTTATGGCGGATTGCAGGACTTCCGTCAGGGTCGGATGAGTGTGGATTATGCTCTGAAATTGACTTAAAGTGGTCTTGCGGTTTATGAGGGCGCAGGCCTCCTGAACAATGTCGGAAGCGTGCGGGCCGTAGAGATGACAGCCGAGAATCTGGCCGTCGGACGCAGCAACGACAAGTTTGCAGAAGCCGTCGGTCTCGCCCATTGTCACCGCCTTGCCGTTGGCACGGAAGAAGGACTTCAGGCACTTCACGGCAATCCCCTTTTCCTTGCATTCGTCCTCGGTCAATCCAACACTCGCCGCCTCAGGAGAAGTGAACACCGCGGCCGGCATCACATTCAGGTCAATATCATTCGGGAGGCCCATAATGTGATCGAGGGCAACGATGCCTTGGAAGGTCGCGGCGTGGGCCAGCATCATCTGACCGTTGATGTCACCGATGGCGTAGATATGAGGGATATTGGTCTGCATAAACTCATTGACTTTCACACCCTTAGGAGCAGCTTCAATTCCTACGTCAGAGAAGTTGAGCGAGTTTATGGCCGCGCGTCTTCCGACTGCCATAAGGACCTTGTCGGCGACGACTTTTTCTTCCTTTCCTTTGCGGAGGAAGGTAACTTCATATTCGGTTTTTTCTTCGGATCCGGTGTGCCTGATCTGTATTTCAGTTACCTGTGACTGCGTATTGATCTCGATGCTGCGCTTGCCCAGACTTTGTTTCAATCGCTTGGCCAGATCCGTGTCGAAGCGAGGCAGGATGTCCTTGCAATATTCGATGACTGTGACTTCACTGCCGAAGCTACGGAAAATCGAAGCGAATTCCAGTCCGATGACACCGCCTCCGATGACACACAGACGGTTCGGAACGTGATCAATATCAAGGATTTCCTTGGAGGTCAGGATACCAGGAAGGTCGGCTCCCGGAATAGGTAGAGATGAGGATACTGAGCCTGTAGCGATGATGATGTAGTCGGCGGTGTAGTCTTGTGTTTGAGCTGCTTCCTGAAGGTCATTCGGAATGACCGAAACTGTGTGTTGATCCTTGAAGAATGCACGGCCTCTGACAAGGGTTATGAGCTTATGTTTCAGAAGGCTTTCGACACCGGATTTAAGCTGTTCAACGACAGCATTTTTTCTCTCGGTGACTTTACTGAAGTCTAACTTGAAATCAAGGCTGCCAACTCCGTATTTATCAGCTTCTTGAAGATGGTCTATAAACTCCGCATTTTTACAGAATGACTTGGTCGGAATACAGCCTTCATTGAGACAGGTTCCACCCACAGGACCGGCCTCTATCAGCACGGTTTCCACTCCCCTTTTTGCAGCCAGAAGAGCGGTCTCATATCCGCCAGGTCCGGCACCGATTATGATGATTTTCATATGTGGTTTTTGTTATCAGTTTCAGTTACAAATTTAGTGATTTATGTGAAAAAACCTTCAGGTCTGTCGACCCGTTGAGCGAAAAATCCTGCTCTGGATGGGGTCTGATCGCTCAACGGGTCTGAAATCGATACCATTGAGCGGCTGGAGTGGCTTCTGGGGCCGATTTTTCGCTCAACGGGTCAGCTAAAGTTCAGACTGGCGACATCTGGTGTTGCCTATTCATAGATAATCATTTAACTAAGCACCATAGCCGGCAAATACGCCCGCCGGCTATTGCCCCAAAGTGCGTGCAAGCTCAGCCTAAAGGCTTGCACGCACTTTGGGGCTGCTTACTATGCAGTTAATCCGTTAAAAGCCCATCTGTCTGGCAGCAAGACGTAACTCTGGAGAGGCTTACAAATTTACGAACAAGTGATATCATATCATTCATAAAAAACAAGCACCGCTCGTTCTAATAAGAAGAGACGGTGCTTAGTGTTTCGAATTCAAGAAGCCGGTCAGACGAGATCCTTATAACGAAGGATCGGCTGGCGGGCAGCGGTGGTTTCATCGAGACGACCCACTGGAGTATTGTGTGGGGCTTCCTTGAAGTATTCCGGGGATTCGAGTGCTTCCCGGGCAAGTTTCCTCATCACTTCGATGAATTCATCCAGTGTTTCCTTCGACTCTGTTTCAGTCGGTTCGATCATAATGGATTGATGGAACAGAAGAGGGAAATAGATGGTCGGTGCGTGGAATCCGTAGTCGAGAAGTCTCTTGGCCACATCCAGAGTTGTGACACCGGTAGACTGGTCAGCAAGACCGTCGAAGACGAATTCGTGCTTGCAGACTGTCGGAATCGGAAGCTTGTAGACGTCCTTGAGGGATTCCTTGATGTAATTGGCCCCTAAAACGGCCAAAGGACCGACTTTCTTTATATTTTGCTTACCGAGCATCAGAATGTAGGTATAAGCCCTTAAAAGCACCCCGAAATTGCCCATAAAGCCAGAAATCTGGCCGCAGGCCTGACATCCGCACTTGCATTCCGGTGCACAGCTGCAG
This sequence comes from Bacteroidia bacterium, assembly GCA_021153285.1. Taxonomy (GTDB): domain Bacteria; phylum Bacteroidota; class Bacteroidia; order Bacteroidales; family UBA932; genus Cryptobacteroides. Next base: position 26,805 of record JAGKTT010000019.1, on the reverse strand, counting down.
GCTGGACCGAATGCGCCTGATCCTTCTGGAGAAGATGCACATCTGCAAGTTCCGTCAGCAATATACAAGGTACCGTCCTCAGCTTCCATAACTTTCGGTACAGGAAGATGGGAAGCAAGATGAGCCGCAACTCCTACCGGCCCCGATCCCGGACCGCCACCGCCGTGAGGAGTTGAGAAAGTCTTATGCAAATTAAGATGCAGGACATCGAAGCCCATATCTCCCGGACGTACCACTCCCATAAGCGGATTCATATTGGCACCGTCATAGTAAAGAAGACCTCCGCAAGCGTGTACGAGTGCTGCAATTTCCTTGATATCCTTTTCGAAGAGTCCGAGGGTATTCGGATTGGTCATCATAATACCGGCGATCGTATCATCGAGCAATGGCTTAAGATCCTCGACATCAACGAGTCCCATTGCATTGGACTTTACCTGTACGATATCCAGTCCACATACTGCCGCGGAAGCAGGATTGGTTCCGTGCGCGCTGTCAGGGACAATGATCTTCGTACGCTTTAGATCACCACGGGCGATGTGATATTGGCGTATCACCATAAGCCCGGTGAGCTCGCCGTGAGCTCCTGCGAAAGGATCGAGGGTGAATTCCGCCATTCCTGTAATCGCCGAGAGAGCAGCTGCCAAATCTTTATAAAGGCGCAGTGCTCCCTGAACTGTTTCAGCCGGCTGCAATGGATGCAGACCTGCGAAGACAGGATTGGCCGCAATCTCTTCATTGATCTTAGGATTATATTTCATCGTGCAGCTGCCCAGCGGGTAGAATCCCGAATCTACTCCGAAATTCATCTGGGAAAGATTTGTATAATGGCGCACGACGTCAAGTTCGCTTACCTGAGGCAGGGCTGGAACATCAGCACGAAGAAGCCCCGCAGGTAGTTCCGAAACTGTTGATTCCCATTTATTTACAGGGAGAGAATATCCTTGTCTTCCTTCCTTGGAAAGATCAAAGATCAGTTTATCGTAGTACTTCATAGAGCAACCTCCTCTGCTAAATATCCAACAATTGCATCAACACTTTCCTTGGACACTTTCTCAGTAACGCAGAAATTCACCAGTCCCGGTTCCACTTCTACAGCTCCGAATACTCCGATCAGCTGAAGCGCATCCTGGATTTTCTGAGCAGGAAGCCTGGTCTTTAGCGTAAATTCCTTCAGGAAAGGCTTGTCGAAAGCCTTCTCAAAGAGTCCGGTCTCCAGAAGTCTGTCGTGCAGGTAATGTGCTCCACCGTAGCAAAGTTCATTGACTTCACGAAGGCCTTTCGGGCCCATAAGGGACATATATACAGTCACATACAGAGCCATCAGAGACTGATTCGAGCAGATGTTGCTGGTCGCTTTCTCGCGGCGGATATGCTGCTCGCGAGCCTGGAGAGTGAGCACATATGCACGCTTTCCATTGACATCCTTTGTGGCACCGACAATACGGCCAGGAAGCTTGCGGACGTGGTCTTTCGTGCAGGCAAGGAAGCCGACATACGGGCCACCATAGCTAAGAGGAATTCCCAATGTCTGAGAGTCTCCGCAGGCAATATCCGCACCCCAATCCGCCGGAGTCTTGATTACGGCAAGTGAGGAAGGATCCGAATAGACTATGAAAAGACCTTTCTGGGCGTGCACTGCATCAGCAAAACCTGTAAAGTCCTCAATGATACCGTATTTATTGATTCCAGGCACGAGGACTCCGGCCACGTCACCTACTGCAAGTTCGGTCAGGAGAGATCCATACGAAGTCACTCCGTCCAGGCAAGGTATCATTGTCACTCCGATGCCTTTGAACTTAGCATATGTCTTTACGACTTTGACCACTTGAGGAAGAAGGCCCTCCGAAAGGAGAACGCGGGTCTTTTTCTTGGTGGCCGCCATTGCCATCATCATCGCCTCGGCTGCGGCTGTAGCTCCGTCATACATCGATGCATTGGTACAATCCATACCGGTCAATTCCGTGATCATCGACTGATATTCGAATATATAACGGAGGGTACCCTGGGATACTTCAGGCTGGTAAGGGGTGTATGCTGTAAGAAATTCCGAGCGGGAGATGATATGAGGAATCACCGCCGGAGAATAGTGGTCATAAGCTCCGAGACCACAGAGACAGAACAGACTTGTATTCTGATCGGCAAGAGCCTCGAAATACTGACGGACCTCGTGCTCGGACATTGCATCCGGGAGGTCGTATTCTTCACGATAGATAACATCCTGAGGGACATCGGAGTAGAGATCCTCGAGGGATTCCACTCCGATTCTGTCCAGCATCTGGCGGATATCATCTTCCGTATGAGGAAAATAAGCGAATGCCATAGTCTTATTCGTTAGCGCACATTGCCTCGTATGCAGCAGCATCCATAAGAGCCTCAAGCTCAGAAGGATCGCTCATCTCGACCTTCACGATCCAGTTTGCGAATGCATCCTGGTTCAGAAGTTCCGGTGCGTCTTCGAGTTCTTCGTTGATTTCGATTACTGTTCCTGATACAGGGCTGTAAAGGTCACTGGCTGCCTTGACGCTTTCGACTGCTCCGAACTCTTCACCTTTCTCGAGTTCGTCATCTACCTCCGGCATATCTACATATGAGAGGTCACCCATTGCGTGCTGGGCGAAATCTGTGATTCCGATTATGGCTACATTGCCTTCTACTTTTACCCATTCGTGTGACTCGCTGTAATAGAGTCCTTCTAGTGTCTTTGACATAATTGTTATTAGTTATATTGGTTTATAGATTCTTACGTCGCTGCGCTTCTCAGAATGACATTCGAAGATTCTTACGTCGCTGCGCTCCTCAGAATGACAGAGGGGCGGCGTTCTTCTGAATGACAGAGGGTGTTATTTCTTATAGTTGGTTTCGTAAAAGCGTTTTTTGGTGACGATACCAGGGAAAACCTTCTTGCGGATGCGGATTTCCACAGCTGTACCAAGCTCTGTATAGGCCTTGTCAACCATCGCAACGCATACGCTGCGGTCTGTAGAAATCGAGCGGTATCCGGTAGTCACGACACCGACCTGTTCACCATTCACCTCGACCGGATATCCGGCGCGTGGTATCGCTTTGTCCTGAAGCTCGATACCGACAATCTTACAGGCCAATCCTGCCTCTTTTTGCGCAACCAGAGCATCGCGTCCGATGAAGTCCTTTTCCTTGATCTTTGCAAACATTCCGAGTCCGGCCTCAAGCGGAGTTATCTCATCGCTCAGCTCGTGACCATAAAGAGGAAGTCCGGCCTCGAAACGGAGGGTATCACGACAGCCGAGTCCGCAAGGAGCAACACCAGCCTGAAGCAATATATCCCAGATTTCATTGATAGCTTCGTGAGTACAATATATTTCAAAGCCGTCTTCTCCAGTGTAACCTGTGCGGCTTACTACCATACGTGCGCCTTTCCACTGAGCCTCATAATAAGTATAGAATCCCAGCTCAGCTGCAGGGGCAAGACCGAGGGTCTCCACAGCAAATTTCTCTGCCTCAGGGCCTTGAAGGGCAATTTCTCCCCAGGAATCTGATGCATTTACCACTTCTACATCGAATCCTTCCATCTGAGAGCAAATCCACTCGTAATCTTTGGCGATATTGGATGCGTTTACCACGAGAAGATACTTGTTCGGCTCGAATTCCTTATAAACCAGAAGGTCATCCACAACGGTTCCGTTCGGATAGAGCATCATTCCGTAAAGGATCTTTCCGTCAGGAATACCTGATATATTATTCGTGAAGATATGGTTCACGAATTTCTCGGCATCAGGTCCGCTGACGAAGATTTCTCCCATATGAGACACGTCAAACATTCCGGCACGATGACGGACAGCATTATGTTCGTCAGTGATATTGGTATACTGAATCGGCATTATGAAGCCGCCGAACGGGCTCATCTGTGCTCCGAGAGCTATGTGCTTATCGTAGAGACAGGTTTTCAAGAGGTTTTCTTCCATAATATGTATCAGTGTTACAATCAAGTGGTAAAATCTTTCAAATTTAATTAAAAAATAATCAAACGAGCAATATCTAAAAGAAAAACCCCGAAAGATTTTCCGACGAAACCTTCCGGGGTAATCAGATAATATACTAACCGATTATTGAAGCAGATTTTCAGGGAGAACCGGCATTGCACCATTCTGAGTACATACATAAGCAGAAACCTCTACAGCTCGCTTATGCGCTTCAGGTATGCTCTTTCCCTTCAATATAGAAGCGATAAATGATCCTGTGAATGAATCACCGGCTCCTACCGTATCAGCAACAACAACTTTAGGAGTATTCTGGAATGACATTTCACCTGCGCTGAAGACATAACTTCCTTCAGTTCCGCAAGTGAGGATAAGCATCCTGAATCCATAGTCTTTGACCAGCTTTCTGCAGGCTTCTTCCTGAGAAAGTCCCTTACAACCGAACATTTCAGACACGACTACAAGCTCTTCATCATTGATTTTCAAGATATTGCACTTTGCAAAAGAGTTCTCTATAGTCTCTTTGCAATAGAAGTGCTGTCTGAGATTGATGTCGAAGATCTTGTAAGTGTCATCAGTATCGGGCATAGCATCAAGGAAGCGGTTGATAGTCGCTCTTGAGACTTCGCTTCTCTGAGCAAGCGAGCCGAAGCAGACTGCCTTGCAGTTCTTTGCAAGTTCATCGAGCGCTGAAGAATAAGGAATGTTGTCCCAAGCTACATTCTCCATAATCTCATAGCAAGGAATGCCTTTTTCATCAAGAGTCACCTGAACTGTTCCTGTAGGATAGTCAACGGTCTCGAGATTGTACGCAAGTCCTCTCTGGTCGAATTTATCCTTGATTTCACGACCGAGCTGATCGTCTCCAACAGCACTTACAGCAAGCGACTTGAAGCCGAATTGTCCTACGTGATATGCAAAGTTGGCAGGAGCTCCACCGATCTTTCTTCCTTCAGGCAGGCAGTCCCAGAGTGCCTCACCCATTCCGACAATATATCTTTCCATAATTATCTTGCCTTTTTAATCAAGAATGTATAAACCATCAGATAGACAGCACCTACAGCCATTACAGCCACGCTACCGCTCTGTCCCATCATATCGGCAGCATATCCCATTGCAAGCGGGAAGATAGTACCGCCGAAGAGTCCCATAATCATAAGTCCTGAAACGGCATTCTTCTGTTCTGGTTCATTAAGGAGAGCCTGAGAGAAGATGATCGAGAAGATGTTGGAGTTGCCGAAGCCGATGAGAGCGATGCAGGCGTAGAGGAGGATCTTGGTGTCAGCGACAAAGAGTCCGCCCATAGCTGCAAGAATCATTGCGGCACTGATTCCGAAGAAAAGCTTCGGATTCATAACACGAAGGATGAACGATCCTGAGAAGCATCCGATTGTTCTGAAGATGAAGTATACACTTGTGGCAACTGCTGCAGCATCAAGAGTATAGCCCAATCTTTCCATAAGAAGCTTCGGTGCAGTAGTGTTAGTTCCCACATCGATTCCTACGTGGCACATAATGCCGAGGAAGCAAAGAAGGATGAACGGACGGCCCAATAGTGAGAAGCAATCCTTGAATCCCGAAGCGCTGTCACTCTTCTCTTCTTCGATCTTGGTAGATGACAATGCGAAGATTGCGACCACTGCGATCACCATATATATAGGGAAAAGCACACGCCATCCAAGTCCGAATGAAGGGATAGTCTGTACAGCACCCCAGATGGCAATATAAGGAGCGAGGAAAGATGCAATCGCCTTGACAAACTGGCCGAATGTAAGCGTAGAAGCCAGACGGTCAGGATTTACGATATTGCTGATCAGCGGATTGAGCGATGTCTGCATCAGTGCATTACCGATTCCAAGGAGAGAGAACGATATGAGCATAAGCGGATAGCTGTTGCCGAAAATCGGAAGGAGAAGCGAAACCGCAGTAACGATTATGCTCAGAAGCACTGTCTTCTTTCTTCCGATCTTATTCATCAGGACTCCGGTAGGAACCGAGAAGATCAAGAACCAGAAGAATACGAGCGAAGGCATCATATTCGCTTTCGCATCGCTGAGGCCAAGATCCTTCTGTACATAGTTGGATGCAATACCCACCAGGTCTACAAATCCCATAGTGAAGAAGCAGAGCATTACAGGCAGAAGGACTGCCAAAGAATTTTTCTTATTCATAAGTCAAGTATTAGTTCTGTGATAAATTATAGACCTTGAGCGATTTCACACGGCAGGTTCCATTCTCTGAAATGACCTCAATCTTTGTGAAAGGAGCTGTAGGGTAAACAAGATTTGTCATAGCCCACCAAATGCAATCTGTTGCTGAGTGTCAGATAAATTTCGTACTTTTGCCATTAGTTATTTTTGCTCATTTCCTCCGAAAGTCACTTTTCCAGGGTGTCCGGAGGAATTTTTATTTCCTTTTGCTAAGATACGAAATTTCTATCACATTATCAATCAATTAGTTGCAAACTTTTAAGTTATTTTGCTACTATCCCTATCATATTCACATCAGGGTAGACTCGAAGAAGAGAGTCAGTAAGACCGAAGGCAAGATCACCGCTCCATTGCAGGCGTAGATCCGGTAAGTCCTTTTATTTCGATTACCTTATCACCAGATTTAAGGTTATCTGCAACATACTGTCCCTGAATAAAACCGATCTGAACATTATCGGCACTGATAAAGGCAGTATATTTGTCACCGGTGACATTTCGGTCCACTACGATTACAGGTATTCCTGCATCAAAGGCCTTATCGACAGCCGGCGTGACCTCTCCTGCCTCATTTGGAGAGACGATAAGAAGATCCACCTTATTTTCAATGAAATATTGGATATCCTCTTTCTGTTTCCGGCTGTCATCGTCAGCAGAACGGATTTCAAGAGAGATTTCGTGGCTGAGCATAGCCTCTCTCTGCATTTCGGCATTCATCTTGTCACGCCATTCATCCTGGCTACATTGGGATACACCTATCCGAAACTGTTCATCTTCTCTGCTGATACAGGAAGTAAGTGACACAGACACAAGAAATAACAGAAATAAATCAGAAATCTTCATATAATTATAAGGTATAAATTCAAAATTGTTCATAATCGGAAGACATTTCTTCGATTATGCGTATATCTTCCTCAGTCAGGCACAAAGTACCATCACAGAAATGATTCACAATATGATTCTCCAGCACGTCTATAGATCCTATTACGGCTGGATCCAGTGAATCCTTCAGATTGCCCACTCTTTGGCGGACGGATGCCACACCGTGTCGCTGAAGTTTCTCCACAGGAGGTCGTATTGCCTCTTCCAGAGCATCGAAGTCGGTATTGTACAGAAGTGTTCCGTGCACTATGCTCCTGTCCGGAAGCTGGTGAAAGGCATTGCCGCTGACCTTGCGTCCATTCACGAGAATGTCGTTCCTGCCGGACTTTTCAGCCATCAGCCCAAGAGAACAGAGACAGGAAGTGAATGCAGAAAGATAACGTTCGAATATTTCAGCGACATCTCCCCTTCTGGAGACATAGGATATCATTAAATTGTCCTTATCGGCATAGACGCAGCCGCCGCCGCTCTTCCTGCGTACGATCTTGACGCCGTGCCGGCGGCAATAGTCGAGATTGACCTCTGCTTCCAGTACCTGATTCCTGCCGATGATCACCGTAGGAGCGACCCTCCATACAAAGAAAGCCTCTTCCTCCACTGACTTCGCAACAAATTCCTCCATTGCAAGCCAGAAGGCAAGAGACCTTTCAATTTTATCCGGCAGGATGATATTTTTCATAAAATTCAATGTTAATTCCTTCAAATTTATGAAAAATTATTCAATCATTACTCGACACCGCAAATATTTTCCGGAATAATTCGGCATCATATATGTTCTCAGCAGGATTCAGATAAAATGTACAATTATGACAAACACAGGACACAGTTCATTGAATATGACAGTCATATTCAGATGTATGATGGAAGACGGGTATTATCCGACATATGAAAAGACTCATATTCTTTTCAATATCGATGATAATGTGGCGGTACTGGAATTTGAAGAAGAGATACTGAGAATCAGGATTTTCTTTTCGATCGAAGAAGATGAATATGACCTGTTCCTGGAAGCGTCCAATGCGGCAATGCTGGAGAGTTCCATCGTAAAGCCGGTCATAATGGATGATATGAAGAACATTATGTTCAGCTGCGAGATTATATGCGGGACACTGCGCGAATTCAGAAAATTCTTTCCAAGGGGAATTCAATATCTTAAAGATGCCATCTCAGTGCACAAGCTTCAGATGAAACGACTTATATTGGCAGAAAAAGTATCCTCCGCCACGATTTCAGCAGCGGAGGACACATATTCATTAAAAAAAGGGAGTAAGTTATTATCCTAATTCTCTTTCGGAAGGGTCTTGCCAAGGAGAATCACTCCGAGCACGGCAGATACCACAGAACCTACAAGCACTGCAAGCTTGGCCTGATCAAGCAATGCTTCTCCCGCTCCCTCAAGTCCTGAATACGAAAGGTCAGCAATGAACATAGATACAGTGAAGCCGATACCGCAGATAACACAAACACTTGCAAATGCCTTCCAGGTGGTATTTGTAGGCAGTTTGACGATATTGAGTCTGACAGCCACCCACGAAAACGAGAACACACCGATGAATTTTCCGAGGACGAGACCGAGCATAACTGCCAGTCCGACTCCTGAGAAAAGGGTTCCTATACTCATACCCGAGAGGTCGATTCCGGCATTTGCAAAAGCAAAAAGCGGGATGACTACATAATTGATCATAAAATGCAGATGGTCTTCCAGATCCTGAAGCGGACTGATCATCTTATCTGCAGCAGACTCAATGCTTTTGAGAGTATGGACCTGATCATTTGTAAGAACGATTGTATTACGCTGCTCGTCAATGTCTATGACAGGGAATTTATTGACATTCTTTCTGATACGTTCGAGATAATATCCGGTACCTTTGGTAAGTGTGGATGGCACACAGAAAGCAGTGATCACACCTGCGATTGTGGCGTGTATTCCGGAGTTAAGCATAAAATACCACAGAACAAGGCCGAAAAGGACGTAGAATCTTTTCCTGTGACATTTGAGTATATTGGCCAGTATCATAATCGCAGCACATACGGCTGATAAGATCAGATACATAAAATCAATGTCGGAAGAGTAGAAGATGGCAATGGCAATGATTCCACCAAGGTCATCGGCTACCGCCAAAGCCGCAAGAAATATCTTCAATCCGATAGGGACTCTTTTACTGAAGACTGAAAGGACTCCCAGAGAAAAGGCGATATCAGTGGCCATCGGTATGGCCATACCTCTCTGCATAGCTGGATCAGACGGGCATACCAGACTGAAAATCAGCACAGGAACAATCATTCCTCCGCAAGCGCCTATGATAGGAAGAAGAGCCTTGTCCCTTGTCGATAGTTCTCCTACCTTGATTTCTCTTTTGATCTCCAGACCGACAGCCAGAAAGAAAATAGCCATCAGGAAGTCATTGATAAATTCTCCCAGAGTAAGAGAATGTCCCGAATGACTGAAAAGATTAAAGTCTCCTACTGAAAAAGAGACAGGCTGGCTCCACAAGCTGAAATACCATCCTTTCAATGCACCCACATTTGCAAAGACGAGAGCCAGGACTGTAAAGAATATCAAGACAAAGCTTGCGTTGACGTGTTTTATATATTTACTCACAAAGCTATAATTGGTAAGAGTTTTCATTCAAGACTTCATTAAAAACGCGGCAAATGTAGTCATTTTTTTAAGTTGGTGAATAAAAAAATTATGTTTTTTCCTTGTTCTAAAAGTACCGTTTCCACATATCGGACAAAGTGCAGATTACGATTTTGAGTTTTTGAAGAAATATCTTATATTTGCAATCAGCACAATGACAACTTAACTTTTACAAGCTGCCATCTAATGAAAAAAATCATTCTATTCTCGGTTTTCCTCCTTCTGGGACTCGCCGGTTCACAAGTATTTCCAATACTTCTCGGGGCTGAAATCCACGCCCACCTCAAACCCTTTTTCGATGTAATGCTATACATCTGTCTTGCCTTCATTATGATCAATGTCGGACGTGAATTCGAGCTGGACAAGACAAAATGGAAGTCATATACAGAAGATTATTTCATCGCAATGGCTACAGCAGCAGTCCCTTGGCTGCTTATTTGCGGCTACTTCATATTGCTTATGCCGGCCGAGTATCGTACAGACTGGGGAGCTTGGAAAGAAACCCTCCTTCTTAGCCGTTTTGCCGCACCGACATCCGCAGGTATCCTGTTCACAATGCTTGCAGCCGCTGGATTGAAGAAATCGTGGGTATATCAGAAAACCAGGGTCCTGGCAATATTCGATGATCTGGACACGATTCTCCTTATGATTCCGCTTCAGGTGCTGATGATCGGAATGAAATGGCAGCTGGGAGTGGTGGTATTGTTTGTTTTCCTATGCCTTTATCTTGGATGGACCAGGCTCAACAGCATAAGAATGATCCAACATTGGTCTGCAATCCTCGGATATGCTACCACATTGGTCTTCATTTTCCAAGGAGTTTATGTGATCACCAAAGAAATTTTCGGTCCTGATTCAGCCATCCACATCGAAATCCTCCTTCCTGCATTCGTATTGGGAATGATGATGAAGACAAAGGAACATCACACAAGGGCAGATGAAAATGCCTCATCTGTAATATCTTATATGTTTATGTTCCTTGTAGGCTTGAGCGCTCCTCTTTTTGTAGGAGTCGATTTCGGAGCTACTGCTGGAAACTGCGTCATCGGTCAGGTCGGAGATATGACCTGGGGAGAGATAGCAGGACACGTGCTCGTAACTACAGCCCTGTCAAATATCGGCAAGCTTCTTCCTTTATTCTTCTACAGAGACAGGAGTCTTACCGAGCGTCTGGCACTCAGTATAGGAATGTTCACCAGAGGAGAGGTCGGTGCAGGTATCGTTTTCATAGCCCTGGGTTATGGTCTCGGAGGTCCGCTTCTGGCCATCTCACTCCTTACCATCCTCACAAACCTGATTCTTACAGGTTTCTTTGTAGTGATCGTGAAGGCACTTACGATGAAGGCAGACGCCGCAAAGCATTAATCTATTGTATGTCAAAACTCTACGGTAACTCCTAGGGCAGGGACAATCGTGCCGCTCCATAGTTCCAAAGTCTCGAGAGCATAACGCTGTGCGAGGGGGAGGTCATCAGGATTGAGGACCTCTCCTGTGCTCAAGTAAGCATCTGGCTGACGGATCTTGCTGAAGGTCACGTTCTGCAGATCTATATAAAGACCAAGCGTCCATTTCCTGAAATAGAAATTCTTATCGACACGCAGATCTATCTGGTAATATGGATCCAGACGGCTCTGATTATATTTTGTATAGTCATAGACAGGCCTTCCTGCAGCATCCCATACGACTTTCAATGAAGACTCTTCTTCATCATAAGGAGTATAAGGTGAACCACCTATCGCACTGACTTTCATTCCTATGCTCCAATATTTAGGAAGATCATATACTCCGCTGAGGTTCAATATGAAACGATTGTCCCAGGCAGAAGGGATATAATCGGAATCCTCTGTCGCCTTGTATTCGCTTTTGTACAATGTAGCAGAGCCTACAAGGGTCAATTTGTCCGGGATAAGCCATCTCACAAGCAGTTCGGCTCCATATGCCCTTCCCTGCGAGGACGACACAAGCAACTCCTCTCCTATGCTTCCGTAATCAGCTCCGACACAAGTCAACGGGACTCCGGTTTCCAAAGATAAAGGTATATCAATGAAGTGTTTATAGAAGCCTTCAAGGCCGATAAAAAGGCGGTCTGCATATTTCCAGTCCGCTCCGGCAGCAGCTGAAACCACTCGCATATAGTCAAGTTCCTTATTGGCAAGAGAGCCTGAAGAATCACGGAAACTCAAAGCCGTTATCGGCGGAAGCTGGTGATAGAAGCCGGCACTGGCATTGAATGACCAATTGTCCCAAGGGAGGTATGATATTGACGCTCGAGGCGAAAGCTGTTTCCAGAAACGGGCGGTATTGGCCGAAAATGAGGCTCCGTCAGCACGAAGACCTGCGGAAGCATTGATTTTTCCTCCGGGTGATCTGTAATCTGCCGAAGCGAAGATGCCGCCACCGAAGAAAGACAAGGCGGTCGCATAATCAAGTGGAGTTCCTGTCCTGAGCTGACGATAGACATCAGTGTTATAATGACGGAAATAAAAATCTGCTCCTTCCCGCACTGTCCAAGGACCGTAATAGGATCTGTTCTCGAAACGAAACTGAGCCTTTCCTTCCAGGCCGCTGCTGCAGAGGATGAGATTCTCATCGGCAGATTCGTCATTGTCCAGATATTTCCTGCTGCGGTTGTTCAGATAGCTGTAACTTAGGTTATATGTCTGTATATGCCTGTCGGAGAAATGCTTGTAAGAGGCTCCTACAGTAAATGTCTCCTGTTTCAGGACAGGGAGATAGCTAAGAAGATACTCATCTCCTTTGTCATCAGGATCGTCACTGAGCTTCATATTGTCAAAGCCGGCCAGAGCAATGAATGAAATTTCATTTCTGCTGTCGATCTTCGTCTTGGACTTGAATTGTCCGTCAATATAGTTCGGAAGCATCGGGAGTCCCAGAAGCCGGAACAGCAGCTGGAGATATGATTGTCTCACAGATGCGATATATGTGGTCTTGTCACCCATATGTCCGCTCGCACTGACACCCACTTCAGAGGCACCGATTGTAGCTTTGAATGCTTGTTTGTCAGGATTGCCTTCCTTCAGGGTGATGTCCATTACCGAGCTTAGCGCTCCAGACCTGTTGGCCGGGAATGATCCGGTATAAAAGCTGATTTCCCTTATGAGATCAGAATTCAGTATGCTGACCGGACCTCCGGAGGCTCCCTGAGTGGCGAAATGATTTATGTTCGGAATCTCGATACCATCTATGAAGAATACATTCTCCGAAGGACCACCTCCCCTGACAATCAAGTCGTTACGGTAGCCTATCGGTGAATATGAGACTCCGGGATAAGAGCGTACGATACGGGCGATATCCTTGTTGGCACCAGGTATCTTGTCGATATCTCCCAGACTGATGATACGGACACTGACCGGACTTTCTACACTCCTAAGAAAAGGGGAAGGTTTTACAGATGAAGCAGCAAGCTCATCCGGATCCAGATCCATTTCGATCTCTATGAACGGTGTGTAAGGGGTGATCCTGTATTCAGGAGTCACTACGGTCCTGTAACCGAGCTGAATGGCTGAGAACTGTACAATACCGGGGCGTACGTTCTCGAGAGTGAATACTCCGGTGGAGTCTGCGAGTGTGCCGGAGCCATCTACTCCGACAATGACTACGGCAGCATATGGGATGCTTTCCCTGGTAAGACGGTCAATGACTCTGCCGCTGACCGGATACCCTTGGACGGTCTGGGCACCAGAGCGGAACCCAGGCAGAACCGCCAGTATAAGGGCAATAAAAAAGGCAAGACGTTTCATAAAAATACACTACTAACGTCTTGCCGAAATACATTTATCGTGCTAAATCCTTATCCGATGATATATTTTCCGATTTTAGGAATTTTCTGAAGGATTACCGAAGCAATCGCTACAGCTATGAATGCAACGACAGCAGCGAGAGTGATTTCCACAGGTGTAGTCCAGAAGCCGAGAAGACCTTCACTGCCGGAGCCCAACCAGTTTCTGAAGAAGCCGCAGACCGGAACAAGTACCAGAAGATGGGACAGATACATACCATAGCTTGCTTTCGACACCGGAAGAAGGATCTTGTTATAGAAGCAACCCTCACTCTTGATCTTTCTGAAAAGCAGAATCCAGCCAACAGTCATAAGTACTACTCCGATGGTGTCATTGCACCAGGTAGTTTCCCAGTAGACTGCATCATTTATGATATTTTCAGTAGGAAAAACACCTCCGCAAGTCTCGTATACCCTTTTAAGGAAACCTCCGAAAGAGATGGCAAAGCCCACAAGCCAGCAAGGAAGTGCTACAGCCAGAGTCTTTTTCCAGGACAGTTCGCCCACAAATCTGCGGAAATACAGACCAAGGAGCAGATATCCGATGAATCCGCTTATATAATAGAAGGTACCGTAACCATTCCAGCTTGCCTCTCCCCAGAGAGGGTAAAGTGCCTGACGAGGAATACCTGTAGGGCCATAAGCAAAGGCCAGCGGTTCCTGACTTACCCAGTCACGGATCAGCGGAATGAATGTAGTGAAAAGCCAGATTCCGAGATATACCTGAAGTTCCTTCTTGCCTACCTTTTCCGCCCACGGTGAAAGAAGAGGCATAAGCATATAGACTCCTATGAGCATATAGACAAACCAGAGATGTCCTGCTGAGTAATTGAAATTCAGAAGGAGACTCTTAAGATTCGAGACAGGTTCACCCCAGACGAATGCATAGATAAGGCTCCAGAGTATGAAAGGGATCAATATCCTGACAGCTCTGCGCTTGAGAAATTCCCCGGCGCTGTAATGCAACGGGAACTGCAGATAGCTGGAAGCCACGATGAAAAGCGGCACGCAGGCTCTTACGAATGAGTCAAAGAATGATGACCAGAAAGCATCTGTTTCTGTGAGGATCAAAGAGCCGTTGCCTCCGAGGTAGAAAGGTTCAGTACTATGCACGAGGATGACCATAAAGCAGGCTGCTACACGCATCCAATCGATCCAGATTTCCCTTTGATGGGATGTTGGTATAAATTTGTTTTCCATATATAGTATTTATTAGATTCTCACGTCGCTTCGCTCCTCAGAATGACAGTGGTGCTGCGTTCATCGGAATGACAGTGGTGCTGCGTTCATCGGAATGACAGAGGTGCTGTGTTCATCGGAATGACAGAGGTGCTGCGTTCATCGGAATGACAGTGGTGCTGTGTTCATCGGAATGACAGTGGTGCTGTGTTCATCGGAATGACAGTGGGAGACATCAGGAGATTGTCAGTTTGGCGAGGTAGTCATAATGTGCGCCTTCTGCAATAAGTTCCGCATTGAAACCATTTTCTTCAGCATAGAAGGCCAATGTATCGAAATCTACATAAAGCCAGTCGAACGGCTCGCCAAGAATATCTTTGTACTCCATCTGATAGTCCAGAAGGCCGTAATAATCATCCGCAAGATCGATCATCAGGCTACCGTCTTCCTCTTCATAAAGGTAACGCAGGTCGCTGGAATCTATCAGGATACATCCTCCCTGAGCAAGCAGCTGCTTCATCCGTCCGAAGAATGCCGGCATATTGTCCAATGTCCCTATGATTCCTGTTCCGTTCATCAGCATCAGGACCGTATCGAATTTTTCTGTAAAGGATTCGTCATAGAGATTGATCTGTCGGGCATCAAGGCCGCGCAGCTTCATTACTTCTACTGAAAGAGGAGAAATGTCGATAGCCACGGAAGGCTTTCCGAGTACATTGAGAGCGATAGAATGACATCCGCTTCCTGCCCCCACATCCAAAATCCTGCCCTGAGCTTCGTGCAAGGCGATCCTTTCGAGTTCGGGCATTTCTTCCAGACTGCGGAAAAGACTCTCCACCGGAATCTCATCATCTTCGAACATAGAGGAATGAACTATGAGGGTGTCTGCATTGCCATTGACATAATAATCATATATCGCAGCTCCCATCGGATCTGCATCCGGAATCAATACTTCTTTTTCCATCGGCGTATGTTTTAAAATGCTAATATACGACATTTGAGAGGATTTCAAAAGCCACCACGACCTGGAATTATTGCAGGAGAGGAGGGCAATAATCTCACCTCCAGCAGATTACATAGACTACGTGCAGCACAAAGGGGAGCACGTAGAAGGTATAAACCGTTAATTAGCAAAGCTTTGCATTCCTCCCTAATATAATTTGTTTGGATGGATGCGAATGACTATATTTGGAAAAACTTTATCGAACTGATTTATGAAGACTTTACACATCATCCTCGCAGGTCTGTGCCTTACATTGGCAGCAGCCTGCGCACAGCAGCAGAACAATGACCGGACAGAAGAAGGCAATGCCGTCATCGAGAACATTATGTCACGCCGAAGCATAAGGGCGTACAAACCTTGCACCGTGGCACGTGATACGATGCAGACGATCCTTGAATGCGGAATCAATGCGCCAAGCGGAATGAACAGACAATCGTGGGAGGTACGCGTAGTGGATAATCCGGAAACAAAGGCTGAGATCGTTCAGCTTATGGCTGCGGGCAATCCTGATGTGGATCCCGGTGCGATCAAGGGATGCTTCAGAGGTGCTCCGGTGATGGTTTTCATTGCAAATGACCCTGCTTATGATTTTTCAGTGATCGACTGCGGTCTTCTCTCGGAGAACATTATGCTGTCGGGATGGTCCCTCGGAGTGGGTTCCGTATGTCTGGGAAGTCCTGTAAGATTCCTCAGGAATGCTCCCGAAGCATTGGCTAAGCTCGGCTTCAGTGAAGGATATACTCCTGTGATATGCATAGGAATGGGTTATCCGGCAGAGTCTCCTGAGGCTAAGCCGAGGGATTTCGGAAAGGTCAGATTTGTGGATTAAAAATAATGAAGCCCGGAAGTGATCCGGGCTTCATCATTTATTTCAAGAGCTGAGCAACAGCTTTCATATCGACTTTTTCGCGAGTATAGGCCTGCGGGAACGAGAGGCCGTCGCCGAGAAGTTCGAAATTCAATGAAGCCGCCATTTCATTAAGCAGACGGACACTTGCACCAGCCCAGGTATATGAACCGAAGGCATAGAATCGGCGTCCCTTGATCAGACGAGCCTGAAGAGCCTTCATAAATGTCTCCGCAGGCGGGAAAATGCCATTATTATATGTAGGTGCACCGACCACGATCGTATCATATTTGAAAACATCGCGGAGAGCGCCTGAAATACCGAGTTCACCGGCATTGTTGCCCGCAAGGTCGTGGATGGCATAAGGAACACCGAGTTCTTCAAGCTCCATTGCAAGGGCATCGGCAGCAGCGGCGGTATTGCCATACATTGATGCATAGACGATGCAGACTCCCTTCTCCACTTCATAACGGCTCATCTTGTCATATAGAGCGATCACAGGGTCGATCTCTTTTTCCCATACCGGGCCGTGGGTACTGCATATCCTCTTGATTTCCAGACCAGAGAGTTTCTTCAGAGCAGTCTGGACAGGAGTTCCGTACTTACCTACTATGCAGGCATAGTAACGCATCATTTCCTCTCGATACTGGTCAAAAGTGCCATCCGGACCTACCACTTCATCATCTATGGTACCGAATGTTCCAAATGCATCTCCGGAAAAGAGAGTTCCTTCTTCTTCCAGGAATGTAACCATTGTTTCAGGCCAATGTACCATTGGAGTCATATAGAAGCGAAGGGTGCAGTTTCCAAGGCTGACAGAGTCTCCCTCCCCTATCACCAGGACTCTTTCCTCCGGAACATTGTGATAGCCTTTGAGCATTGGAACTGTCTTGGCATTTGCAATGATCTGAAGTCCCGGATATTCCTGAAGCATATATGAAATCAGCGACGAGTGGTCCGGTTCCATATGGTTCACCACGAGATAATCAATGCTTCTTCCATCGACAGCCTCACGCACATTGGTCAGGAATTCTTCCTCAAAGCCACACTCGACCGTATCAATCAGAGCAATTTTTTCATCCGCTACAATATATGAATTATAGCTTACTCCTACAGGAAGTGGCCAGAGACCCTCAAAGAGGACTTTATCAGTATCATTGACACCTACATAACATATTCTTTCCGAAAGTCTTACCATATATTATTCTGCTGTAGCCAATGGAGACGGAACATTATATACACGTGTTGCAAGCTCCTTATCCAGCATATACATACCATACTTATTATCCTCAACAGCCTCGAAAGAAGCAATCATTTCTCTTGCAGACTCTTCTTCCTCCACCTGTTCGTCGATAAACCATACCAGACGGTTGATAGATGCGAAATCGCGATCTTCATTTGCTATGGCTGCCAGATTATTGATCAATGAAGTAACTTTCTTCTCGTGCTCGAGAGTGTGCTTATACATATCAAGAACCGAATTCCAGGTCGAAGGAACAGACTCAATCGGAAGAAGCTCCACCTTGGCATCACGAGAGTTCAGGTAATTCATAAATATACGGGCGTGTGCCTGTTCCTCCTGGAACTGTATGTAAAACCAATTGGCAACACCCTTGTATCCCTTTGATTCTGCATCGAGAGACATCGCCAGATAAAGATAAGCTGACCAAAGCTCTGCATTGATCTGAGCATTGATAGCGTCGTGTAAATTCTTGCTGATCATAATTATATCGTTTAATTGTTATCTGCTTAAAACAGTTTTGAATGATTCCATTTTACAACAATGCAAAGATAGCGAAAGAATTGCATAACCCCAAGGTTTAGGAAGATTTTTAATATATATTTGCAGGATAAAAGATTGTCTGGTCAAAATGAGTATAAAGTCAATATCGACAAATATAGGAAAGGCATTACTGATCAATGCCTTCTTTATGCTCATATCTACCGGCATTTCCATTTACAACGGATTTGACCCGGGATTCACGCCACTGTTCATCAGCTTTCTCGTTACTGTCATTACAGGAACCTTTCCTTTTATCTTCGTTAAGAAAAGCGAAAGAACGACTTTACAGTCAGGATTCCTGACCATTGTGCTGTCCTGGCTGCTTTCATTCATATTCGGAATGTTGCCATACGTACTGTGGGGAGGAGAATTCACATTGGTAAATGCCTGGTTTGAAAGCGTTTCCGGATATACTACGACAGGTTCGACGATATTGCAAAATATCGAAGCTCTGCCTAAGAGCCTTCTCTTCTGGAGGTCATCCACACACTTCATCGGAGGACTGGGAGTTATAGTATTCCTGCTGATGATACTCCCCGACAGCAGCCCGGCAAAGCTCAGACTTACGCATCTGGAGCTTTCATCACTTTCTAAGGAAGGCTACAGATATAAGACCAGCACTGTCACAAAAGTGATGGTATCCGTATATATCGGCCTTACAATGGTCGAGGCCCTTCTCTTATGGGCTGCAGGAATGACATTGTTTGATGCTGTCAATCACGCATTCAGTACTGTAGCAACCGGAGGATTCAGCACAAAGAACACCTCCATAATGTATTTCGATTCTGTAGCGATCGACATAATCATCACAGTCTTTATGGCTCTTTCAGCTATGCATTTCGGAGTGATATACGCCATCATTGCCAAAAGGTCGTTCAAGCCTCTTAAAAATCCGGTAAGCAGATATTACTTCGGAGTCATCGCGATATGCAGCGTACTCATAACCTTCTCTCTGATAGCTCAGGGAGGATATGACTCTTGGGGAAGGGCCATCCTTGACTCTACCTTCCAGACGGTAAGCTATCTCACTACCACGGGATTCGGACAGGCCGACAATGCTGCGTGGCCCCTTCTTGCCAATACAGTCCTGCTCTTTACAGCACTGCATTGCGGATGTGCAGGCTCTACGACAGGAGGTATCAAGGCTGACAGAATGTATATTGCGTTGAAAGCGATCCAGGGAGATTTTCTCAAGAGACTTCACCCAAGCTCGCTGTTCAGAACAAGAATCGGAGGAAAAGTCATCAACGACAATACGGTATCTTCCGTCTTCCTTTATATCGTACTTTATATATTGATCATTTTCATTTCATTCACCATCCTGCTCATCTGCGGAGTGGAAATCGGAGATGCATTTTCGGGCACGATATCCTCGCTCGGCAACGTAGGACCGGGAACCGGTACAATCGGCACGATGGGTAATTTTTCAGGATTCAGTCCAATGGTCAAGTTCATTTTCACCATAGATATGTTCCTTGGACGCGTGGAGATCTTTCCTATCCTGATAGTTACATCAATGATATTCAAACGACAGAAATGACACCCTGCATAGCAATAATTGACCGTAACACCTTGAGCGGCATCGCATTACGAAGTATCCTCTGGGATACATTCGGTAATGTGGAGATCCATCTGTACAATACTATGGACAGGTTCATAGCTGACTCGAACAGACATTTCATACATTTCTTTGTCGATTCTGACATACTCTTCAGATATATCGACGAATTCGTCACTCTGAAAAATCGGACAACTGTCCTTCACGAAGGGGCAGGTCACAGATTCATCAAAGAGGGATTCAGCGTACTGGATCTGTCACTCGGTGAGGGCGAACTCCAGAACAGAATCCTGCAGATGCAGCTGGTAAGCAGATACGAGGAGCGGATGGAGGAACGCCGGAAGAGTAGCGAAAACGAGCTGTCACCACGCGAACAGGAGGTATTGATCCTTATGGTCAAGGGACTGATCAATAAAGAAATAGCAGAGAAACTGGGAGTTTCTCTGCCTACTGTCATCTTCCACCGGAACAATATCTGCGAAAAGCTCCAGACCCGCTCCATCGGCAAGCTGACCATCCACGCTGTCTTGTCCGGCCTGATCGATATCAATGATATTTAAATCCTGATTCTCAGTTTTCTCAGTTTTGAGATGTCGGATGTTCCACCGTAATAGATGATATATTCTCCTGATGCGGCCTCCATCTTACCGGTCTGAGGATTGAAAAGATCGATGTTTTCTGCTGAAAGCGGAATCTCCACCACTACCTTCTTTCTTGCTTTGATATGGACTCTCTTGAATCCGCGTAGGCTTTTCAGAGGTCCGTCCACATCATCAGCCTTCCTGATATATACCTGAACGATTTCGTCACCATCCCTGCGGCTGGCATTCTTCACAGGGATCCTGAGCACATCATTCTTCACTTTAGCCCTTCTGTATTTGAACTTGCTGAAGCTGAGTCCGTGGCCGAACGGGAAGAGAGGCTTGCCCTGGAAATATCTGTAGGTATGACCTGGCATATCATAATCACCGAAGTCAGGAAGGTCCGCATCTGATGCATAGAAAGTCACCGGAAGTCGTCCTGCCGGATTGTAATCTCCGAAAAGAACATCTGCGATCGCTGTACCTCCCTGCTGACCCGCATACCATCCCTGCAGGATAGCATCACAGATTTCAGCTTCAGGAGCAAGAGCTACAGCAGAGCCTGAAAGATGAACGAACACAATCGGTTTTCCGGTCTTTGCGAGCTCTGCAATATATTTTCTCTGAGTCTCAGGTAGTTCGATAGAGGTTCTGTCTCCACCCTTGAAGCCTTTGTAGTTCACTCTCATTTCCTCTCCCTCGAGCATTGGCGAAAGGCCACCGACATAGATGATTGCATCGACATCGTCAAAGATTGACATATCCATCGCTGATGCTTCCTGCTCTTCTGCCATTGAGAGCGTCTCATCGTGATAATTGCCTTCACTTTCGCTGTATTTTCCCTCATCATCGGATGCTGCGGCGATTTCGCATCCCCTTGCATATACTACATTTTCAGCGCCGACCTTCGCAGTGATGCCTTCGAGAACAGTGACGGTCTTGCGAGGGATGCCGTTATAATTGCCCCACATCACGAGGGAATCAGCCGCATTGGGTCCTACGACAGCATATTTAGCATTCCTGGACAATGGCAACACCTTACCCTTGTTCTGAAGAAGAGTCATTGTTTCTCGTGCCATCTGGAGAGCGAGATCATTGTGCTGATCGCAGGCGAGAAGGTCGCGCGGGATCGAATTCCACGAAACCATTTCCTCAGGATCCATTTCTCCGAGTTCGAAACGGGCTTTCAGAATACGGAACACAGCCCTGTCAATCTCTGTTTCAGTGATCTTACCGGCCTTCAACGCCTCACCGAGTGTGTGGAAAGAATCACCACATTCAAGGTCTGCACCGCTGCGGACTGAATTGGCTGTAGCAGAAGGGGGATCGTTCGGGAAGATATTATGACAGCCTTCATTGAAGAAATCGTGAACAGCCCAGCAATCGGTCACTACCATTCCGTCGAAGCCCCACTGCTCGCGAAGAATCTTGATCAGAAGCTTGTCGCTGCCGCAGCAAGGCTTGCCTTCGTAAGCATTGTACGCACACATAATCTCCTTTACATCAGTGGTTTTCACCAGGCGTTCGAATGCATAGAGATAGGTCTCGTTAAGGTCTCTCCAGGACAGTTCCTCGACATCGAAAATGTGGCGTTCGTACTCAGGTCCGCTGTGGATGGCGAAATGCTTCAGACAGGCGTGGAGCTTGTCATATTTCTGAGAACCGTCACCCTGGAGACCGTTCACTACAGCACGTCCCATAATGGTAGTCAGATATGGGTCCTCACCGTAGGTTTCCTGTCCCCTTCCCCATCGCGGGTCACGGAAGATATTGATATTAGGAGTCCAGACTGAAAGTCCGTGATAACGCTGCACTCCCTCCCCTTCCCGGGCAATGCTGAACTTGATTCTCTGTTCGGTCGAGGCTACATCGAAAACCTGCTGAAGAAGTTCGTCGTCCCAGCTGGCAGCCATTCCGATGGACTGAGGGAAGACTGTAGCGAGTCCGTTACGGGCCGAGCCGTGCAGAGCCTCGTTCCACCAATTGTATTTTCTGATGCCGAATTCCGGAATTTCCGGAGAGTCATAGTCCATCAGCAGAATCTTCTGCTCCACGCTCAGACGTCCCAGAAGGTCATTGGCTCTTTCTTCCGGACTGAGGGAAGGATCCTGATAAGGATAATTCTGCGCGAATGCTGAAATTGCAGTCATCAGAGTGATGGAAAAGAATAGAATGCGTTTCATAAGTTTCGAATTTTCCCAAATTTAGAAAATTTATATAATATATTTGCAACACTCGGCAAAATCCATCGTCATAAAGGTGAAAACGAAACTTGATGAAAGACACTATTGACATAGAACAGGTGTACGACTCACACTGCCGCAGGCTTTATAATATAAGTCTGCGTATCACGGGCAGCAGTAGTGATGCCGAGGAAATAATGCACGACACCCTGCTCCAATATTGGAAGTTAAGACATAAGGAGCAGATCAGAGACCTTTCCAGATGGCTGACGAGCGTATGCATCAGGAAGTCCATAGACTGGTTAAGAGAAAAAAGCAGATGGAATGAACTTCTGGAAGGCTATGAAGATCCGGCACTAGAAGAATCTCCTTCAGATGAAGGCAGATACAATGCTGGCCAGATTATGAAAGCACTGGCATCGCTTCCGGATCATTACCGGGCAATCCTGTCGCTACACCTGTTTGAAGGATTTGATTATCAAGAGATTGCCCAGATAACAGGAAGTAAGGAAAATACCATAAGGAGTCTGTATATGAGAGGCAGAAAATTATTGGCTGAGGCCGTAAAGAAAGCTGGATATGAACGGAATTGAGAAATATATCAAGGAGAATATCGATGAATTCGACGTCATTCCCGTACCGGAAGGAAGCCGGACTGTTTTCCTGAAGAAGCTGAATGCGGAAAAACGCCGTCGCCGAATAAGGACAATCTCGTTGACCATCTCGTCAATGGCGGCTGCGGCAGCGATTGCAGTATGCTTTATACCTCGCAATCTGGCTGCCGATATAGAGAATCACCATAGGAAACTAGCTGCCAAGGAGCTGGAGATAATCACAGCATTATCGGAAACTTCACCGGAATTTATAGACGAAGTTATGAATACGATCAGGGTAGTGGTCTCAGAATCGATTCCTTTGGAAGAACAGCTTCCTGATGAGATGGGGGTCAAGGCCAAGAAAGAGATTCTGAAGGAATATTATGACTGTAAATACAGGGCGTTGGAACAGATATATGATCAATACATACATTTATACTAAAACGGACAAGATTATGAAAAGGTTGTTTTTGACAATTGCATTGGCTGCGATATCGGTTTTCGGACTGATGGCAGAGGAAAAGACCAAGGTCTATGAATTCGGGGAGATTACCAGGATCGAATCGGGATTTCTGTATCAGATTCATATTACAGAGGGTACTTCCGGAAAGGTGACAATCGTTTACGAAAGCGATTATGAGAAGCATCTGAGGGTAAAGTATAGCGGAAGCGAATCGAAACTCCGTCTTGGACTGAATGACTTACCGAACAAATTCAAAAGAGGAAACCAGCCTCACATCCACGTCTATCTGGAAATGGACAGGGTAGATGAAATAATTACGACAGGAGGAGGCGCAGGGGTATTCTTTGATGGAGATTTCACAGGGGATGATGTCCGGGTAGCGGCAAGTGTAGCGGCCACTGTTTCCGATCTTAAACTACAGTGCCGGAATCTGGACCTGACCTGCTCGGGCGCAAGCAAGGCTTCTGTCTCGGGAACAGTTACAAACAGCCTGGAGGTAGAATTCAGCGGAGCATCAAATGGTAATCTGAATATATCAGCACAAGAACTTGAATGCAATATAAGCGGAGCCAGTTCATTCATCAATAGCGGAAATATTGCAAAGTGCGACATCGAATGTTCCGGAGCGAGCAAATTCACCAATAACGGAGATATCCTGGATGGAAATGTGGAATGTTCCGGTGCCTCAGTGGTAAAGCTTGATGGAAAAGGTTCAAGGCTTGACCTTGAAGGCTCAGGATCGTGTAAGATCAATACCAGAAATTTCATTGCTTCGGATGTAATACTGGAGCTGTCGGGAGCAAGTACAGCATCAGTATATGCTGAGAAATCCTTGAAATACAGTGTTTCAAGGACAAGCAAACTCACATATTACGGAAATGCAGAACCCGTCAATATGTATGAGTCTGGGAATGTAGTTAAAGGAAATTAAGCTTAGTCTTCCTGACGACGGAGCGAGAAGAAGAACTGAAGTCCTCCCCACTGACGGTTGATGACACTTATGTCGCCTCCGTGGAACTTCACGGCATTCTTCACAATGGAAAGTCCGAGGCCGGATCCGCCGACATCGCGGGTACGGCCTTCTTCTATGCGGTAGAAACGCTCGAATATGTTTTCAAGATGTTCCTGTGGCACGCCTTCTCCAGTGTCATAATAAGTGAGATAGCAGAATTTCTCGATAGTGCTGTAGCATTCCAGATGGATGGTTATGTCATCACCGGCATACTTGAGACTGTTCTCGACAAGGTTTCTGAGAATAGTATAGACCAAAGTCCTGTTACCTGTCAGAACAGTTCCGGAACTGAGCATATTCTCCACCTTTACCTTCTGCGCGATTATGCGGTCTTCAAACTCGGCAAAGACTTCATTTGCCACATCGTAAAGATCGATATTCTCCTTTCTGAATTTTGCTGACTTTTCTTCCATCTTGCTGATGAGAGACATATCGGTAATGAGTTCAGTAAGGCGAAGTGTCTGATTGTAAGCCTTTTCAATAAACTCATTCTTCTTTTCAGCTGGCATATCAGGACAAGCGATAAGTGTCTCCAGATAGCCACGGATAGTGGTCACGGGGGTACGGAGTTCGTGAGCGATATTGCTCGTCATCTGCTTTTTAAGCTTGCTTTTCTGACGGGCTTCGGCCTCCGCTACATTCTTCCTCACCTTCCAGAATATGATTCCAGCCAGCGCAAGAGCCAGCACTGCCACAGCGGCAACGATATAGATCCAGAGATATTGCATTATTCAGCGGCATTGAACACATAGCCGTAGCCAGTGCGGTTTATGAGATAATTCTTGCGGATTCCGAGCTTGCTCCTGATACGGGCAATATGCACATCGACAGTCCTGTCCAGGACATAAGGTGCGTCCTTCCATAGCTCATCAATTATGTTTTCGCGTGAGTAGATCTGTCCCGGATGTGCAGCAAGGAAGGATAGAATCTCGAATTCCTTCTTGGAAAAAACCACCAGTTCTCCATCCACATAGACCAACTTCTGCTGGATATCTATCTTTACAGCTCCCACTTCAATCCATCTGCCATCCGGCTCAGCCGGAGCAGCCGCTACAGCACTTCGCTTCAGGACGGCCTTGACACGGGCAATCACCTCAAGTATCGAGAAAGGCTTCGGTATATAATCATCCCCTCCTGCAGAAAAGCCGGCCAGAAGATCATCCGGATCGGTCTTGGCAGTAAGGAAGATGATCGGGATCTGATTCTCTTTTTCACGCAGAACCTTTGCCATTTCCAGACCGGACATTCCACCCATCATCACATCCAGCAGTATCAGAGAGTGCTGAGCACCAAGCTTTTCAAGAGCTTCCTCGGCTGATGCGGCCGTATCCACAACATATCCGGCATTCTCCAGATTGAACTGTAGAATTTCACGGATTCCGGCCTCGTCGTCCACTATTAGCAGTTTCTTTTCCATAAATTTCATATTATCACACAAATGTAACAAAAACTTAACAGAAAACATTATGCCGCTTTCAAAAATCGCCTTACCTTTGCACACGAGTTGATCAGAGAATCATTCTCAGGTTCTTACAACTCATTGGTTATTAGTTTTAGTGTTATTAATTATGTGGTTAGATGAGGTTCCCCGCGGGATGCGGCGAGCCTTATTTGCTTTATATAAGTGATGGCAGTGCCTCGATCTCACTCTTAAGGGCTCAACGTAAAATCCCGCTTATTTTCAATCGTGGCCAGAAAATCGTGGCTAAATCTGGCCAAGCAGCGAAAGAATCGATCTCCGGCCAGAAAATCAGGCTTATTTATGGCCAGCTCCGTTGCCCTATACTACGCAAAGATCTTAGCCAACCTGAAGATAAAGAATGATATATCTTTGACACCTCTGAACTGCACTCTGAATGCCTTTACATTCGCATTGAAGGATCAGTCGCAAAAGTATGTGTCTAAGGGCTCAACGTAAAATCCCGGCTGTTCGGGGTCTATCATAACACTGGGCCGCTTTCAGAAACGACCCGTTGAGCGGAAAAACTGGCTTGCAATGGCCTCCGGCCGCTCATTGGTGCTGATTCCATACCCGTTGAGCGACTGGAGTGCTGCCAAATGATGATTTCCCGCTCAACGGGTTAGCTGAGGATGTTAGGACGAGGCACTCGCAAG
>JAGKTT010000066.1 GCA_021153285.1 Bacteroidia bacterium | reverse complement strand
TTATTGGTGTCCGCTAAAGTTTTTTGCTTGTAATAAAATTAGGCTGAATCCCTCGCTTGGTATTCAGCCTTTTTTGTTACCTTTGTTTTCACCACAAAAAACAAGTAACATGAACAAAGGTACACATTTTAACGGACAGCCGATGTACGGTCAGCTGTTAAATTTGCTTGACCGGTCAAAAATTCTTCGTTTCAGCCGTGAAAGTGGCGGTGAACGCTATGTAAAACACTTCGATGCATGGCAGCACTTGGTGATTATGCTGTATGCGGTAATCAAGCGTTTCGACTCTCTGCGTGAGATTACGGACTCGATGTTCCCCGAAGCACGGAAACTGGCTCACCTTGGCATCAACCTGATGCCCCGCCGTTCCACCTTATCCGATGCAAACTCCCGCCGCAAGGAGTGTGTGTTTGAGGCCGTATACCGTGACCTGTATGCCACTTACAGGGATGAACTTTCCTCGGACAGCCGACGCAAACAGGTTCCGGAATGGCTCAAGCGTCTGCAAATCATAGATTCCACGACCATCACTTTGTTCTCTAACCTCATATTCAAAGGTGCAGGGAGAAATCCCAAGACCGGCAAGAAGAAGGGTGGCATCAAGGTTCATGCCAACATCCATGCAAACGAAGGCGTGCCTTCGGACATCCGCTTCACCTCGGCAGCCACTAACGACAGTTTCATGCTCCGCCCATCGAACTATGCCTGTGGTGACATCGTAGCACTTGACAGGGCGTACATAGACTACGCCAAGTTTGAGGAACTGACCCGAAGGGAAGTTATATACGTAACAAAGATGAAGAAGAACCTGGTCTTTGACACGGTGAGCGACACAATGTATATGCATCCGGAGGGATTGATGGAGTGCCGCGTGCAGCACGTCATCTTTCACAAGCATGTCAAAGATGGAGAAGACATTGAACATCATGCGCGTATCATTACATACGTGGACATCAAGAATGGAAAGGCCAGGCTCGTCTCACTGCTTACCAACGATATGAACATGGAGGTGGAGGACATAGTGGGCATATACCGCAAACGTTGGGAGATTGAACTTTTTATGAGAAGTATACCGTTATGAGAAGTCAATATATTTTCGAAGACATAAATCTGCTGATTTCTTGAAAAATACATTCTCAACTTGTCATAATTACTTCTCATAATATTATATTATAGGTGAAAGGCATATGCCCTAACTTAATATAATCATTATGCAAGAAGTAAATATTCAAGACCTCATCAATCGATGTGTCAAGTACTTCCAGAAAAACTGTTACACAAGGAACAGAATCTACAAGTACAAGAGTCTATGGCGTACTGGTATCATCCGTTACATGTCGGAGCTTAACATCGAGTCCTACTCTCCCGATGTCGGAGCTGATTTTATCTCCACCTGTCATTTCAATGGCACCATACGTCCTCAGGAGCGCGAGAAAATACGCAGCGTGCAAGTGTTGGACGATATGCTATTGCTCGGACGCATCCGCAAACGTTGCCTTGCTCCTGTTTATCATGTTTTGGATGGTGCTGTTGGGCAAGAGATGGAAAAACTCATCACCCATCTTGCAAATCTCCGCAGGAGTGAGACTACCATCAAGGGCTACCGACTTTATCTCAGTGAGTTTCTTACCCACCTGAATGCCTCTGGGGTTAAGTCTGTGCGTGAGATTGCAGACAAACATATCCTTACTTTCGTATCCTCCCACCCGACCAACAAGGTAAGTGTCGTGTCTGCATTACGTGTTCTGTTTCACTTCTGGAAAGAGGAACACATCGTAGACGGCCGATACGATGATCTGTTTGATACATATAAACTGCGCAAGCGAGAGAAGATTCCTTCATACTTTATTGCAGCTGATGTCATGAAGATTGAAGAAACTGTCAGCAGAAGCAGTGCTGTAGGTAAACGTAACTATGCTATGGTGCTTCTTGCATCCCGTCTTGGACTGAGAGCATCAGATATCGCAGGTCTTCAGTTTTCAGAGATAGACTGGGATAACGATACTATTACATTGGTCATGAAGAAGACTGGCAAAGTCATCGAGTTGCCATTACTTCCTGATGTAGGCAATGCAATCATTGACTATCTGCAGCATGGGCGGCCTCAATCAGACCTGCAAAGCGTGTTCCTCTCAAGTCGGGCTCCGTATGTGGCAGCAACAAAAGGAATGGTCTGCAGCGCTATCAACCAGATTGTCTGCAAATCAGGAGTGGACATTACGAGTAAGCATCATGGACCTCATTCTCTTCGACATTCTCTTGCAAGTGCCATGCTTGAAGGAGGTGCTACGATACCTGTAATATCAGAATCACTTGGCCATCGCAGTACTCAGACCACGCTCACATATCTGAAGATAGATATTCAGTCCTTGTTAAAGTGTGCTTTGCCTGTTCCGTCTGTGGATGAGGACTTCTATATGCAGAGAGGAGGTGCGTTCTATGGCTGAGCAATTCAATTACACCAGCATACTTGCTCCTCACATGCGTCATCTGCTTGAGATAAAGTCCTCTGCTGGCATCAACGCCCTTCGAACCAAGTGGATTCTGAAGGAGTTTGATGACTTTGCGAACACTGAGCATCTATCTGATCCCCATATAACGGATACGTTCATCCAAAAATGGCGTGCGACTCGCATAGCCGACAGTAATCTTACTCTATATGCGAAGTATTCGGTATGGCATCAACTTACAACACTTATGGCAAGGTGTGGATGTCCTTGTTTCATACCACGATTGCCAAAGCAAGCCAAATCAGACTTTACTCCATACATCTTTACCCATGAACAGATAGCTTCTATTTTCAAGGCTGCGGATGAGTACAGACTTTATGATGTCCGTATGGGAACAGGACTGATTGCGATGCCGGCATTGCTGCGTCTTCTATACAGCACCGGTCTAAGGATATCCGAAGCTCTATCAATCAAGAATAAGGATATACATATGGATGAGCACTATATCCATATACGCAAGACCAAGAATGGAAGTGAACGCATCGTACCATTGTGTGAATCAATGCAGCGGGTGCTTGTAGACTACATTGCGCATCGTAATCAGATGCCTCTCAAGGGTGTCTCAGATAACAATTCTCTTCTTTTCGTAAAATCGGATGGTACTGGTTTTAGGGCAAATTCTGTGTATCAGCACTTACGGAAGTTGCTTGACAAGTGCGGCATACCTTACAAAGGAAACCATCATGGTCCTCGTGTACATGACCTGCGACATACCAATGCCGTACATGCATTAGTACAGATGAGACACAATGGTATGGACTTGTATACGGGTTTGCCAATTTTATCCACATGTCTGGGGCATCACTCGCTTGCAGCAACAGAGCAGTATGTACGGCTGACATGCTCCATGTATCCTGAACTGGAGGAGCAATGTTCTGAAGTCAACGCCTTCGTCTTTCCTAAAACATGCACGGCTTATGACTACGACGACTGATTTTGCAAGGCATCTGAGTCGTTTCCTTTCTGAGTATCTGCCTCATGAACGTAATGTGAGTCCTAACACCATTGCATCTTACAGGGACTCCTTTTTGCAATTCATTGACTACATGAAGGAAGCAAAAGGCATTGGGGTAGATAGGCTGCAACTGAAGGATTTGAGTCGCGGCAATGTAAACGGCTATCTCAATTGGATACTCGAAGAACGCAAATGCTCTCCTGCAACACGAAACTACCGTCTTGCCGCTATCCACTCCTTCTGTCGGTATCTGCAATATGCTGTTATTGAGAAGATGGAGGAATGGCAGAAGATACTATCAATCAAGGCAATGAAGACAGGGGGGACAACCCTTTGCTATCTGACCACGGAAGGAGTAAAACTCTTGTTGGAACAACTTGATACTACAACATGGAGGGGGCGTCGAGATTTAGCCTTGATCTCCTTGATGTACGATACCGGTGCACGTGTATCTGAAATGGCAGACCTAACTGTAGATAGTGTACGCATCAGAAGTGAGCCATATACCATCCGCATTGTAGGCAAGGGCAGGAAGGCAAGAATCGTCCCACTTGCAAAGGAGCAGGTATCGATACTCATGGAGTATATGAAAGAAAATCATCTCAATGACTCGAACAAAGCTGCTTCTCCTCTGTTTTTCAACGATAGACACGAAAGACTGACTCGTGAGGGTATTACCTATGTCTTGCATAAATATGCCGATATGGCCAGGACTATAAAACCGGATTTGATTCCCAAGCGTATAAGCTGTCACTCTCTGCGCCATAGCAGAGCCATGCATCTGCTACAGGCTGGAGTAAATCTCGTTTATATACGAGACATTCTCGGGCATGTTTCTATACAGACAACAGACATATATGCCCGTGCAGACTCAAAAGCGAAACGTGAAGCTTTGGAGAAAGCATATACAGATCTTACTCCTAACCGAGACCCAGACAAATCTTGGGAGTCCAACAAGAATCTCCGTGACTGGCTGAGAGGACTCAAAAAGTGATTATCATTATGAGAAGTCGAACGGAGAAGTAAATCCGTATCTACCTGATTTTCTGGACTGCTTTCCCGCTCACTTCTCATAACGATATACTTCTCATAAAAGAACTTATGAGAAGCTTCTCATAATTTCTTCAAATGGCTCAAACAGCACCTTCGAATCAAAAAATTCTGGGGTACATCTGAAAATGCAGTCAAGATTCAGGTCTATACTGCCATCACGGCTTACTGTCTCGTAGCTATCATGCAGCACGATATGCAACTTGACAGATCCACCTACTAAGTACTGCAGATTCTGGGAATATCACTCATGGATAAGACTCCATTGATGGATCTCTTCAGCAAAACTAAATTCAATAATGTCAAAGATCAAAGCGGCCTCTATGGACCTGATTTATTTGAAAATTTTAAATTTTAACTCGTCCCTATTTTTTTGTGGACACTAGTGATATATATACCTTACTGAAGTTTCGCATGTACGGAAGTTATAGTAGTTAAAGAAGTTATCACTCCCTTCGGTCGTTAGAAGTTATAGCCAATAGCCTTTTTGGTTGTATATTTAGCTATAAAGCATATGGCTTTAACTTCTCTAACTTCTTTAAATTCTTTAACTTCCACATTTGCGAAAGTTGAGTACCTTATTATTACAAGCTAATCTCCACCACCTTGTCAACCTCGGTAGGCACTTTGTCAAGGTTTAGCAATATGCCGCCATCTACCTTCTGGATTTTCACCTTCTGCTTTGTTGCAAAGTCGAAAGCTGCTTTTATCTTGTGGTTGCCAGTAGGAAGATAAAGCGATTTATCCTGAAGGTTTAGGATATGCACAAACAAGCGGTTGCCCTTTTGTGTAGTAACACCCCAATCATGAGGAGCTACAATACCATTACGAGTGCCGTATATGGTTTCGCCATAGGTCTTCATCCATTCTCCAACCTCTGATAATCGCTCCAAGGCTACAGCAGGCAGTTCGCCATCAGGCTGAGGACCGATATTCATCAAGAGGTTGGCATTCTTGCCAGCAGCCTTAACGAGATAATGTATCAACGTCTTGGTCGACTTATAGTCTTGGTCTGTGATCTTATATCCCCACATGCCATTCATGGTTTCACATGTCTCCAAAGGCAGCTGACTAATATCCTGTCCTGACAATCCTGAAGCATTTTCACCTGGTAGGTCGCGCTCAAACATCTGGAAGTCTTCACCCTCGAAAGGTGTTTGATGATGGTTGTTGCCTATCAGGCAAGTAGGTTGCAAGCTATGGATGAGGTTATATTGATATGGCAACTCCCAATCGAAGTTAGGGTTTATATCCTGGTCCCACCAGCCATCAAAC
The DNA here is from genome assembly GCA_021153285.1 of Bacteroidia bacterium. Lineage (GTDB taxonomy): Bacteria > Bacteroidota > Bacteroidia > Bacteroidales > UBA932 > Cryptobacteroides. The sequence continues at coordinate 2,629 of JAGKTT010000066.1, read as the reverse complement.
CATATAGCACCAATCTTGCCATAGTTTGTCAATAGCTCGGTGAGCTGATTGTTCATAAACTTATAATAGCTCTTCCAATCGCCCTTAGGATTAGGACGACCTGTTCCACGACCTGTTCTGCCCCAAACAGCATCCTCACGATACCAGTCTATATGCGAATAATAAAGGTGCAAGCGTATGCCCTGCTTATGGCATTCGTCGGCAAGTTCTTTCAGTATGTCGCGCTTGAAAGGCGTAGCATCCACGATATTATAGTCGGAATACTTGGTATGGAACATCGAGAAACCCTCGTGATGACGAGTGGTGAAACAGATATACTTGGCTCCCGATGCTTTTATTGCCGACACCCATTTAGCAGCATCGAAATTGCCGGGATAGAAGCCTCCTGCAAGCTTAGCATACTCCTTGTAGTTTAAATCCTTGTTTGTCATAGTCCACTCGCCTGTAGCAAGCATGCTGTACAGTCCCCAATGCAAGAAGATACCAAACTTAGCATCTTGGAATTCCTTTCGCGATTCAAGGTTTTCCTTAGTTGGCTCATAGTGGGGTGTGGCGGCGTTGGCATAGGCTCCAAACGACGACAAACAGAAGATGGCAGCACAAACCTTTGCTCCAATCTTCATTCTGCTGAAACGATTCTTCTTAGTAGTTACTTTCATCACGTTATAGTTATTGGTTTCGACTACAAAAATACAACTTATTTCACATATCCACCAACAATAAAGGCTAAAGAAATTGAATTTCCTTAGCCTTTAATATCATTTGTGTAATAAATATCTGTGAAACAGTATATTATTAGCAATTAAGCTTCCATACGCAGCCATCTTTGGTGTCTTTAACATCAAAGCCTGCTTCCTTCAAAGCGTCACGAATCTGGTCGCATACAGCCCAGTTCTTCTCGCTACGTGCCTGCTTTCTAAGTTCCAATACCATGTCGACAACCTTGCCGAAAGCTTCCTCTCGCTTACCATCGCCAGAAGAAACATCAGCACGGAGTCCGAGGATGTCGTAAGCGAAGGTGCTGATAGTAGACTTCAATTCCTCAAGGTCTGCAGCATCGATAGTTGCCTTATGGTCTACGATGGTATTGATAACATGGCAAGCCTCAAACAAGTTACTGATAACGAGTGGGGTCTGCAAGTCGTCGTTCATAGCATCATAGCATTTCTGGCGTAATGCGCTAACGAAGTTGTGAACATCCTCTGTGCTCTTAGCCTCAGCATTGATACGTTCCATAGCCGAGATGCCATCCATAAGTTTCTGCAATCCCTTCTGACTTGCCTTCAAAGCATCGTTAGAGAAGTCTACAGTTCCACGATAGTGGGCAGAGAGGATGAAGAAGCGTATTGTCATTGGCGAATAAGCCTGCTCAAGCGATGGATGGTTGCCTGTGAAGAACTGCTCCAAAGTGATGAAGTTGCCAAGGCTCTTACCCATCTTCTGACCATTGATGGTTATCATGTTGTTGTGCATCCAGTATTTCACCATCTGGTCGCCCTGCGAAGCCACAGCCTGTGCTATCTCACACTCATGATGTGGGAATACGAGGTCCATACCTCCACCATGAATATCGAAGTGGTTGCCAAGATACTTTCTTCCCATAGCAGTACATTCGCAATGCCATCCTGGGAAACCATCGCTCCAAGGACTTGGCCAACGCATGATATGCTCAGGCTGTGCCTTCTTCCACAAAGCGAAGTCTGCTTGGTTCTTCTTCTCGCCTACTCCCTGCAGAGTACGGCTCTCGTCGATGATATTCTCAAGGCTACGACCAGAGAGGATACCATACTTATGGTCTTTGTTGTATTTCTCGATATCGAAATATATACTGCCATTGCTCTCATAGGCATATCCGTTGTCCAAGATTTGCTGTACCAGCTGCTCCTGCTCTATGATATGACCTGTGGCATGAGGCTCAATGCTTGGTGGCAACACGTTGAGAGCATCCATAGCCTGATGATAGCGGTTAGTATAATATTGTGCTATCTCCATAGGCTCAAGCTGCTCAAGGCGTGCCTTCTTCTCTATCTTGTCGTCGCCCTCATCAGCATCGTGCTCCAAGTGGCCTACGTCGGTAATGTTTCTAACATAGCGCACCTTATATCCCAAATGCTTGAGATAACGGAACAAAAGGTCGAAAGTGATGGCAGGACGAGCATGTCCAAGATGTGGATCGCCATATACGGTTGGACCACAAACATACATACCTACATTTGGTGCATGCAATGGTTGAAAACGCTCCTTGCTACGGCTTAGGGTGTTGTATATTACTAATGTTTGTTCCATAATTTATCCTTATTTAAATATGATGCTTGCAAAGTTAGCACAAAAAAACGATTAATGGTAATAATATCACGATATATTTCTATCACATTGCAAAAGAAATGTATCTAAATACAACAATTGCGTCGCTTTCTGCATATAAATAACAAATTACCAGCTTTTTCTTTTTGGTCTTGATTATTTTACTTATCTTTGCCATCAAACTTAAACCCTTTTATCCTATGGCCTATAGAAGAATTACAGCCATTGAGGCTGCTGAGATGATCAACGACGGAGACATGATGGCTCTGTCTGGTTTTACTCCTAATGGTAATCCTAAAGCAATTTTTAGGGAACTATCCAAGCG
>JAGKTT010000018.1 GCA_021153285.1 Bacteroidia bacterium | reverse complement strand
TATATACAACAAAAAAAGCAGAGCCGGTGGCGAGAATTGAACTCGCGACCTCTTCCTTACCAAGGAAGCGCTCTACCCCTGAGCTACACTGGCGTAGTTTGAGCGGAAGACGAGGTTCGAACCCGCGACCCTCAGCTTGGAAGGCTGATGCTCTACCGACTGAGCTACTTCCGCTTTTTAATTTCTTTTGATCCATTGCTTCGTTGAATTCCTAAGAACTTTTGAGCCGATGGAGGGAATCGAACCCACGACCCCGAGATTACAAATCACGTGCTCTGGCCAACTGAGCTACATCGGCAATGTTGTCTTGTTTTCCGTTTCGGTGTGTATTTCCTTAACGGGATTGCAAAGGTAGACATTATTTTTAAATCTCCAAAACTTTTTGATCTTTTTTTGAGATTTTTTTCATTTTTTCTTCAAGAAGTTCCACTATCCTTGCCGTCGTAAGGCCGCACTCATCCCTCAACTCATCCTGTGTTCCTTGACTTAAGTATCTGTCTGGTATTGCAATAGGGGTCACGGAAACCTCTTTATGATGCCGGGACACATATTCCGCGACACTTCCATATAATCCTCCGACAATACAGCCGTCCTCTATTGTTACCATTTCATCAAATTTTCCGCATATCTGACCCAACATCTCAATATCGAGAGGCTTTATATACCTTATATTATATATTGCAGGGCAGATTCCCCTCCTATCCTTAAGGATTTCCGCAGCTTCAATGGCCCTGTTCACAACCGGACCTGCTGCAACGACTGCAAGTCCCTCGCCATCCATAAGCAAAGTTCCCTTGCCCGGCTCATACTCTTCGTACGGGCTGATATGCCAGTCTGTGCCTTCCCCATATCCGCGCGGATACCTTATTATATAAGGGCCATTCTCGGACAGCATCGCAGAATACATCATATTCTTGAGCTCTGTCTCATTGGCAGGCGCTGCAATTATCGCTCCCGGTATTGTCCTGTAGATGGCCATATCATAACATCCGTGATGTGTCGCACCATCCTCTCCTACAATTCCTCCTCTATCCAGACAAAGCACGACGGGAAGATTCTGCAGGGCCACATCGTGAATTATCTGGTCATATGCTCTCTGAGAGAACGAAGAATAAATATTACAGAAGGGTTTCAATCCTCCTGCAGCAAGACCGGCAGAGAAGGTTACTGCGTGTTCTTCCTCTATACCTACATCATAGAATCTTTCTGGCATTTCCTTGGCAAGCATACTCATTCCGCAGCCGGAAGCCATTGCAGGAGTGACGCCAACCACTCTCTGATTCATTCTAGCCAGTTCAACAAGTACAGATCCGAAAACATCCTGATATCTGCTCTCGCCTTTTTCACTCTTTATACGTTCTCCCGTCTCAGGATCAAAGATTCCGGGTGCGTGCCATACTGTCTGATTAGCCTCTGCCGGAGCATAACCCTTGCCCTTTGTCGTCAACGTATGCAGGATAAGCGGTCCACCTATATCCTTCAGTTTCTGAAGAGTGCGTACCACCTGTTCAATGTCATTTCCGTCAATCGGACCGAAATATCTGAATCCCATTGCCTCGAAAAGGTCGCCTCCGCTATGGCGCACAAGAGAAGACTTGGTACTTACCACCATCTTCTGGATCATTTTTCTGAACTTTCCTTCTCCAAGTCGGTCCCAGATACGTTTTTTCGCATTATTGTATCGCGGGTCGGTCGTAATATTGAGAAGATACTCGTGGATTGCTCCGATATTGCGGTCAATTGAAATATTATTGTCATTGAGGATCACGAGAATATCGGTCTTGGCGGCACCGGCATTATTCAGGCCTTCGAAGGCCAGTCCTCCGGTCAATGATCCGTCGCCGATCAATGCCACTGCTTTCCGATCCAGGTGCTGCTGTTTCGCAGCCTCTGCAAATCCGAGCGCAGCGGATATGGATGTCGACGAATGTCCGGCGCCAAAGGCATCATATTCACTCTCTGAACGCTTTGGAAATCCACTGATTCCGTCTTTCATCCTGTTCTTTCTAAACGCTTCACGACGACCTGTGATTATTTTATGGGCATAAGCCTGATGCCCTACATCGTACACGAGCTTATCTTCAGGAGCATTGTAGACATAATGCAGCCCGACTATCAGTTCTACGGCTCCAAGGCTTGACCCAAGATGACCGGGATTGACCGAACAGCATTCTATCATATATTGTCTTATCTCCGCGCAGAGCTGGCGGAGCTGGTCGAAATCCATCGCCTTGATGTCCTTGGGAGAATCCACCTTTTCAAGTAATGTGTATGTCGTATGGTTCTGATCCATATTGCGTTCAAAACAGTTTGACTTGCGAAGGTACTAAAAAAACGCTATCTTCGCAAACTCGTTATGACAATATAAACTAACAAATATTATGGCAGAAACAATCAAAAAGTATCTTAACGACAGCTTCGCCGCAAGGTGGGCTGCCCTTATCCTCATTGCCCTGGCAATGTTCTTTGCTTATATGTTCGTGGACGTAATGTCTCCGCTTCAGTCTCTTATCGAGTCAGCAAGAGGCTGGGACAGCTCGGTTTTCGGAACATATGCAGCATCTGAGTATATTCTCAACGTATGCGGATTCCTTATCATCGCCGGAATCATCCTGGACAAGATGGGAGTACGTTTTACAGGTATCCTTTCTACTTCACTTATGGTAATCGGAGCCGGTATCAAATATATCGGTATCACAGAGTGGTTCCAGGCTACCGAGTTCTGCAACTGGCTCGGCTCTTGGTGGACAGCTCTCCCAGGCAGCGCAAAAATGGCCTCACTCGGATTTATGATCTTCGGATGCGGATGCGAAATGGCTGGTATCACAGTATCAAAGGCCATCGCCAAGTGGTTCGAAGGCAAGGAAATGGCCCTTGCAATGGGTCTTGAGATGGCAATCGCACGTCTGGGCGTATTCGCAGTGCTTTCAGCATCTCCTCGCCTCGCCGACAAATTCGGCAATATCGAAGCTCCAATCCTTTTCTGCGTCGTACTCCTTCTTATCGGACTGATCAATTTCATCGTATTCTCAGTGATGGATTCCAAGCTCGACAGACAGAAGGGTATCACTGCAGGCGGTGAGTCAAGCGAAGAATTCAAGGTAAGCGACCTAGGTAAGATATTCAGCAGCAAGATGTTCTGGCTCGTCGCTCTTCTTTGTGTTCTTTACTATTCGGCAATCTTCCCATTCCAGAGATATGCGACAAACTTCCTCGAAGTTACCCTCCAGATTCCTGCAGCCGAGGCTGCTGACCTGTTCAGATGGTTCCCTATCCTGGCGATGGTGCTTACTCCGTTCCTCGGAGCATTCCTTGACAACAAGGGTAAGGGTGCGACAATGCTTATGATCGGTGCCATCATTATGATCGCCTGCCACCTCAGTTTCGCATTCCTTCTTCCTGCATTCCCAAGCAAGGGCTTCGCGCTTCTGCTCATCGTGGTTCTCGGAGTATCGTTCTCATTGGTTCCTGCAGCTCTCTGGCCTTCAGTTCCAAAGATCATCGACCCTATGATTCTCGGAAGCGCATATTCACTTATCTTCTGGATCCAGAATGTAGGACTCTGCTTCGTTCCGCTCATCATCGGTAATGCTCTCAAGGCTTCAGGCGGATATACGGTTCCAATGATAATATTCGCCTCATTCGGAATAGTAGCATTCTTTATGTCATTCTTCCTCAAGATAGAGGACAAGAAGAAGGGATACGGACTCGAACTTCCTAACATCAAGAAATAATGTCAACCCTGAAAAAAACTCTCAGGGACAGCAGATGGGCACGTTGGCTGGCGCTGGCGTGCCTTGTTGTTCCTATGTTTGCGTCGTACTTCTTCGACGATATGTTCTCTTCCCTTTCCGAGCTTTTCAAGAATCCTGAAATACTTGAACTGGGATGGGATATGGCAGATTACGGATTCTATGCCAGCGGATACTCCTTCCTGTGCATATGGGGAGGTCTGATTATCTGCGGAGCCCTTCTGGACAAGTTCGGAGTCAGGCTGGTGGGATCGATTTTCGTAGGTATGATGGCTGGAGGAGCCGCTCTCGTGACTTTTGCAATATCAGCAGGATTCGCTCCGGAAAAGTCACTGACAATCGCTTACATCGGATGTATGCTTTTCGGACTCGGAAGTGAAATTGCAGGAGTTTCAGTGACCCGCTCCATAGCCAAATGGTTCAAGGGAAAGAATATGGCTCTGGCAATGGGTCTCCAACTTGCTATAGCACGTTTCGGTACAGCTACAGCAATCCTTATCGCCCCGATGATTGTGACTCAGAAGGCATCCGGAGAGATCTATACACTTGCTGATACAAACAAGCCTGCTCTCATCGGACTGGCGGTGATCGCCATAGGAGTACTGCTTTGGGCTGTTTTCGTTGCTATGGATGCAAGATTCGACCGTCAGACCGGGGAGACCGACAAGGTGGAAACTGCTGAGGAAGACAAGTTCAAGATCTCGGATATCTGGAAGGTCCTGAGCAACCCACGCTTCCTGATGATAGCCGTGCTCTGCGTGACATTCTACTGCTGCGTGATCCGTTTCAAGAAATTCGGTGTGTCGATCCTGCTTCCTCTTTTCGGGGTCAATCTCGACATCGCGACAGTACTCCTGGCAATGATTCCGTTCTTCACCATCCTTTTCACTCCGCTCTTCGGAGCACTGGTGGACAAGGTAGGAAAGGCAACCACCTGGATGATAGTGGGTTCGGGAATGGTACTCATCTCGCACCTTATCATAACATTTGCTCCGCAGGGAGTGCCGGGATATGCATATGTTGCAATTGCCCTTCTGGGAATCGGCTATTCACTTGTGCCATCGGCTATGTGGCCTTCGGTGCCTAAGATCATTCCGGAGAAGAATCTTGGCACTGCATATTCGCTGATATATTGGGTGCAGAATCTTGGTATGTGGGCGGTTCCGATCTATGTGGGCCGTATCTTTACGCGCACGATCACACAGGCGGGAAATCACGTCCAGGAGGTTCAGGCGGCAATATATGCCGAGTATATATTCATCCTGCTGGGAGTCGTGGCTGTAGCTGTGGCTCTTATGCTGTACTTTTCATCTAAACGGAATCCTCTCCTGAAGCTGGACGAGCCGGCTCAGAAATGACAATCAGCCAAATAAGATTCTATACAATACAGGCTGGCTATGAATGGAAGCGACGTGCCACCCCCGGCTAGGGGGTGCCCGACCATCGGAAGGGCGGGGGTCGCTGGAATTCATAGCCAGCCTGTTGTATAGAATCTGTTACTATTTCTCCATTTTGCGGAGGAAGCACTCGATGGTGTTCTCCATCAGGCAGCAGATGGTCATCGGACCTACTCCACCAGGAACAGGAGTGATTACTGACGCCTTCGGCTCGATTGCTGCGTAATCCACATCACCGCAGAGCTTTCCTGTCTCGGGATCGCGATTCACTCCGACATCAATTACCACTGCACCGTCGGAAACCATATCTGCAGTCACGAACTTAGGTCGTCCGATGGCCACGACGAGAATCTCGGCATTACGGGTAACTGTAGGGAGATCCACAGTACGGCTATGCGCGATGGTCACTGTAGCGTTCTCATCGAGAAGAAGCTTTGAAACCGGCAGACCTACGATATTGCTTCGACCGATAACGACCGCTCTCTTGCCCTTGATTTCCACACCGGCTCTCTTGAGCATCTTGATGATCCCCTTAGGGGTACAAGGAAGAACACAATCCTGCTTCTGCCACAATGCAGCCACATTGAGAGGATGGAATCCGTCGACATCCTTTTCTTTGGCGATAGTAGCGATGACCTTATCTTCGCTGATATGTTTTGGAAGGGGAAGCTGAACGAGAATGCCATCAACGGTATCGTCTGCATTGAGTTCTTCGATAAGGCCGAGAAGTTCTGCCTCAGTGATGGTATCCGGCTTGCGGATGGTAGTATTCTTTATACCCACCACCTCGGATGCCTTTGCCTTGCCGGTCACATATGAAACACTGCCGGGATCCTCCCCGACGAGAATCACCACAAGATGCGGCACGCGGCCGTATTTCTCAGGAAATGTCGCCACCTGGGCCTTCATTTCCTCTTTCAGCTGAGCTGAAAGTTCTTTTCCTGATATGATTGCTGCCATACTAGAGAACCCTCCATCCGATGTCGCGACGATAGAAGAGATTGTCGCATTCGATTGATTCCACTGCCGCAAGAGCCTTGTCGTGAGCTTCCTGAAGGTCTGCTCCGAAGCCTACCACCATAAGGACGCGGCCGCCTGAGGTGTAGTATTGACCGTCTTTGAGGGTAGTGCCCATATGGTAGATTCTCACGTCACTGCGCTCCTCAGAATGACAATTTACTGAAATATTCTCCGGGATGACAATTGGGAAACCTTTTTCATAGTCTCCAGGATAGCCCTTTGAAGCCATCACGAAGCCCATTGTAACATCCTTCTTCCACTGGATCTGCGGCATAGGAGTATGGTCTGCCACAGCTGAGAAAATGTCATAGATATCAGACTCGAGACGTGGGAGAACCACCTCTGTCTCAGGATCACCGAAACGGCAGTTGAACTCGATTACCTTCACGCCTGTCGGGGTCTTCATAAGTCCGCCGTAAAGAACGCCGGTGAATGTGCAGCCCTCAGCCACCATTGCAGAGGCCACCGGCTTCATTATCTTCTCCATTGCATAATCCACATCCTCATCTGTGATGATAGGGACCGGAGAATATGCTCCCATACCGCCGGTGTTCGGGCCCTTGTCACCCTCGTATGCACGCTTGTGGTCCTGAGAAAGGGTCATAGGATAGACATCCTCTCCATCCACGAAACACATAAATGAGAATTCAGGACCTGTAAGGAATTCTTCCACAACGACCTTACCCTTGCCGAACTTGTCATCGAGAAGCATATCCTTGAGAGCCTCGTCAGCCTCCTCCAGAGTCTCAGGAATCACCACACCCTTACCTGCTGCTAGTCCGTCATACTTGAGAACCACAGGAATAGAACCCTTCTTCACATACTCAAGAGCTGCTTCATAATCCTCGAAAGTCTCGAATGCGGCAGTAGGGACATTGTACTTAGCCATAAGCTGCTTGGCGAAATCCTTGCTTGCCTCGATTGTTGCCGCAGCCTTGGAAGGTCCGAAAATGCGAAGACCAGCCGCCTTGAATGCATCCACAACTCCTGCTGCAAGAGACACTTCAGGGCCTACGACCGCAAGGTCAATACCGTTTTCAAGTGCAAAAGCCTTGAGTCCCTCAACATCAGTATCTTTCAAAGGAACACATTCCGCCTGAGCCGAGATTCCTGCATTACCCGGAGCACAATAGATTTTTCCTACCTGAGGGGAACGGCTTAGAGCATCCACAATAGCGTGCTCACGTCCGCCTCCACCGATTACCAAAACTTTCTTCATATCTTAGATTTTTATAGTTTATGCTGTTAAGACTTGCGAAGATACGACTTTTATTGCAGAATTCATATATCGTAGATTTTTTGTATATTTACGGCATTATGAAAATGACACTGTTAACACTTGCATTACTCCTCGCGGCCTTCCCTATCTGGGGCAATGACCGCGAAAAGGACTCATTGACCTTCGTCAATGCTGAATGGAGCATCACGAAACTTGAAGGCGGAGCCACGGCTATGAGCGCTCAAATGGAGATTTTCGAATCAGTACAGAACATCTCGATAATAAAATATCCGGCAAGAAGATTCAGGACGGCATTTGTACACAGCCCTGGAGAAATGGCAGGAAAGACCAGCGAGATAGCCCAAAGAGAAGAGGCTTCTATGGCAATGAACGGCAGTTATTTCAATATGAAGCAATTGACCCCTTGCACATATTTCAGGATAGCAGACCAAGTGCTGGGAGAGACCTCTGCTTCAGAAAGTTTTCGCGTCAATGGCGTAGTCGGCATCAGGAACCGTCGGGGACACCGCGTCAAAATCACAAGCTGCCAGCCTTCCGACTACAATGAAATTACAGAAAGATGGCATTCAGTTCTGGCCGCAGGTCCGGTTCTGGTGGAAGACAAAGAGATAATTGTCCCGGAAATAACAAAAACCGACGAGAATGGCAATGGTGCTGATGCGTTTTATGACAAAAGACACCCCCGTTCAGCTATGGGATATGACAAAAAAGGCAACATCTATCTGATAGTGACTGACGGAAGGCATCCTGGTGACGCCGAAGGCACCAGCATATATGAGACTGCACTGATCTGCAGTTTCCTGAATCTGGAAGATGCGATCAATCTGGACGGTGGAGGATCATCCACTCTATGGCGCAGTGAAGAAGGCGTATTGAATCACCCGAGCGACAACAGGAAGTTCGACGCACAGGGTGAGAGAAAGGTTCCGAACATCATCGGAGTCTTCAGATAATCAATACTTTATAAGAAGCTGAGTGATATGATTCCTGTACTCTATAGGAGTCATATTCTTGCGTTTGGTGAATATGCGGATAAAATTTGATTTATTGTTGAATCCGCAGTCATAGCATATCTCGGATGCACTCAGCGAAGTGCTGGCCAGAAGATCGCAGGCCTTGGCTACGCGGAGATTATTGACATACGTAATGAATGAAATGCCTGTCTTCTTCTTGAAGAAGTGACTGAATGCCGATTCTGACATATTGACCAGAGCGGCCACATCCGCCAGACTTATCTTCTGAGCAATATTCTCCTCAATATATTTACAAGCCTTGGCTATGCGTCTGGACTTGGATGAATTCACAAGATTCTCAGACTCATACATATTGCTCACAAGTTTGCGACGAGGAGCAGTGGCCATAAAATTCAGGAGGTTCAGGAATTTGGTAGCCGCCTGAAACCCGTGTATATTTGTAAGAGCTAGTATTCCATCCTTGATTTCCTCAGCTGCAGGACCATAGAAATGAAGTCCTTGAACAGATTCGAGAAGCAGTTGCTTTATAGGTATGAAAAGCCTTTTGTTCATAATCGAGCATTTCAACATATCACTCGAAAACTGAATGGTCATCACGTGGTTATTTTCATCCTTCCCCCTCCACATATGAGGTACCATAGGACCGATCATAACAATATCCAGATCAGAAAACGACTCTACCAAGTCTCCTACTACCCTTGTGCCGCTCGTTCCCAGAACCACATTGATTTCGTACTCCGGATGACAATGCAAGGGGTGCACGAACCTCGTGTTGATATGGTCTAGAATAATAAACAGATCGTCCTCTGTTATCGGACAAATCTCTTGCTGAATATCTGCCATAAGTATGAAGTTTTTCAAAAAACAAAAATAATAATATTTCAACAGATTCGATCATTATGCTAAAAAAAACATACTATATATAAAGATTAGCTTGACTATTTTACACTTCTCGCTTAAGATTCGCTAAAAAATATAAGTAGTATTCAAAATTGTACAATCAATTAACCAAATTAAATCCCAATAGTTTTATCAAATAAAATATCTTTGTATGATTTATTACGTCCATTTACCAGATCAAAAAACTACAAACTATTATAAACTAAAGAACCAAGTTATGAAAATGATTTTCAGAAATCTGCTTCTGGCAGCTCTTGCGGTCACAGCTCTTGCTTCGTGCGCAGAGAAGCCACGCAACACTGAAGAGCTGATTGACCCTTGGCTTCGTGAGCGCACTCCCGTCAATGTGAGACTGGAATCCCAGATAGGGCCAGCCATCATTTCACAGGACTGGAGGAACGACGAAACAGGATCTATCTCAGTCAGCCTTATCACTAATGGACTTGATATGACAAAAGTAAAGGTAGTAGCTCTGGACTTCAAGTATCCGGAAAGCGAGTTCTGCCCGACCGCAAGCATCAAGCCAGGCGACACAATCGATCTAAGCGACGGATCTGCTGAGTTCGTCGTAACATCAAAAAACGGAGAGACACGTACTTACACTGTGACATACTCCGTATTTACCGATACACTTGAAGGAACTTACAGTTTCACCAAAGTGGGAGGTATCCTTGACAAATCTGGTGCCGTACCAGAGGCTAGCCTTGTGATGATCGGAGGTTTCGAGGGATGGATCACATATTGCCAGGTAATGGACAAATACTGGATCTGGACAGGAGACTACAATCCTAGAGACGAAGATGACAACATCCTGAGTTTCAGACTTGAAAGAGCTGATGACCAGACAGGAGAAACATTCGGTTCTATCGTAAACACGCCAGGTGCTGACGGCAAATATGCCAATTATATCTTCAAAGGCATCGACATCAATGAAGAATATCGTCTTATACCAGCCGGAAAGAGCCGCTGGGCAAAACACGGTGACGGATTTATCACCATCTATGCTTATGAAGACACAGAATACACTACTCCGCTCCACAAGCTTGAACTACTTCAGAAGGGAGAACACAAATATTGGTCTGAGACAATGCAGGCTGAAGGTGGCTCTGCTGAAAAGATTGTAAATGTTCCAGAGCTTGCGCTTCATCGTTCTTTCGGTGAAGGTCCTTTCAACAATGAAACAAGTAACTGGGGAGACGAGCGCTGGTATGCCAACAATATCAGAAATGTATTCTGGCTTATCAAGAAGGATAGCGACAAAGCACTTGAGAATCACGACGAATATCTAGCACTATAATTAAGGAATGAGCAGGATTATGACTATGTCGATTCTTACAGCAGCCATCAGCATAATGGCTCTGCTGTCTTGTTCTGAAGGTGTTGGTCAGACCGAAGCGGATGCTGATGAAAGATCGATTACTGTTCAGGAAAGGGTAGACATTGACTGTGCTGCAGCGGCATTCTCGATCAACGTAAAAAGCAACTTCGAATTTCAGGTGGAATCTCAAGTGGATTGGATCGTATTTGACAAAACAGAAGGAAATGAAGTATGGTTCACAGCCCAGGCCAACGACCATACAACTGAGCGAATGGGAAAAGTAAAGTTTACTGACCCTGAGGACAGGTTCTTCTATAAAGAAGTCAGAATCTTCCAGAAAGGGAACACCGATCTTACGGCTTCACTGACAATGGTCGACAAAAATGCCACTTCAGAAACCAAAGCGCTTTATGCCAACCTTTGGGATATTGCATCGAGAGGCTTTATGTTCGGCCACCACGATGACCTTTGGTACGGACGTTACTGGTACAATGAACCAGGTAAGTCCGACACCAAGGCTGTCTGCGGAGACTACCCTGCAGTATTCAGCGTAGATATGGGTCCGATTATGGACAACAGATTTGACAATGCTGAAAATACAATCCGTCGTAGAGTCATCATCGAGGCATATGACAGGGGTGAAGTGATTACGATGTGCTGCCACCTGAACAATCCTCAGACTGGAGGAGATTCTTGGGATAACTCAAATAATAAGGTAGTAAAGAACATCCTGACTGAAGGACACGAGACAAGAACCAAATATCTCCAGTGGCTTGACAGATGTGCCGATTTTGCGAACAATCTGAAAGGTTCTGACGGGAAACTGATTCCTATCATCTTCCGGCCATACCACGAGCACACTCAGGAATGGTCCTGGTGGGGAAAGAAATGTACCACTGAGGATGAATTCATCAGATTCTGGCAGTTTACAGTCACTTATCTGAGAGACACAAAGGGAGTCCGGAATTTCATCTACGCCATTTCGCCACAGATGGATGAAGACTACGGCAGTTCGGCAGAGGACAGGATCCTGTTCAGATGGCCGGGAGACGAATATGTTGACTTCCTTGGTATGGACTGCTACCATTATAACTGGAAGGAAGCTTTCAAAAAGAATATGGAAGCTATATCGGCCATTTCAGTACGGAAGCAGAAACCTTGCGGGGTGACTGAGACCGGTCCTGAAGGATTTGACTGGAAGGACTACTGGACCAATCATATTCTTTTATGCGCACAAAATCAAAGGGTAAGTATGATCGTGATGTGGAGAAACAAGTTTGTCGGCACCAATGAGAACGAGAGACATTTCTACTCAGTTTATCCGGGCCATCCGTCGGAAGAAGACTTCCGCACTATGTACGATAGTCCTGTCACTTTCTTCAGCAAAGACCTGCCTGATATGTACACAATGCCTAAGGGATACGAAATAAAGTGATTCCACAATCAGAATATAAACAACAAAACATAACCAAAATGACCAAATCACTCAAATTATTTCTGCTAAGCTGCATTATGCTGCTCTGCGGAGTCATTGCCAGCCCTCTCTACGGACAGAGCAGGACTGTCAGTGGTGTAGTGTCGGACGATACTGGAGAGCCATTGTTCGGTGCATTTGTAGTTGAGAAGGGTACGACTAACGGAGCATCTACCGACTTTGACGGTAAGTTTGAGCTGACAGTCTCTTCCAGCAACGCTGTACTCGAATTCCAGTTCATCGGATTCAAGACACTGGAGATACCGGTTGGCAACCAGACTACGTTTGTAGTCCAGATGATGCCTGACGAAAACCTGATGGAAGAAGTCGTGGTAACTGCCTTCGCCACTCAGAAAAAGATCAACGTAACAGGTGCCATTTCTGCAGTAAATGGTAACGACCTTGTTGCCGCACCGGTAGCGAACATATCCAATGCTCTTCTCGGTAACACCCCGGGTGTCAGCGGTCTTCAGACCTCCGGAGAGCCGGGACGTAACGAGGCGAATATCTTCGTCCGCGGTGTCTCGACCTATGGAGAATCTACTCCGTTGATAATCATAGACGGTGTCGAGCAGGCTTCAGAGCAGGCTTTCGCCGCATTCAACTCAATGGATGCCAACGAAATCGCCAGCATCTCAGTCCTCAAGGACGCATCTTCAACAGCCGTATACGGTGTGCGTGGTGCAAATGGTGTAATCATCGTAACAACAAAGCGCGGTAATGTCGGCAAGCCAACCATCAGCGCCTCAGCCAACTTCGGTCTTACCGCCGCATCACAGCTCCAGGAGGGTACAACTGCATACGAATATGCACTGTTCAGAAATGAGGCTATCCGCAACGAGCAGAAGAGCTACGCAGGATATGACGGACTTTCAAATAACATTTTCGACGAATACGACTTATGGAAGTTCAAGAATAACCGCGACTTCACTCCTCAGGAAGTAGATGCAATGACCCAGCTCACTCCAGAGCAGAAGGAGCAGCTCAAAAACACACCAGCACTTTATTATGCTTCGCGTAACCTTTATAAGGAGCAGTTCAACAGAGTAGCTCCTCAGTATCAGGCTAACGTTAACATCAGCGGTGGTACAGACAGAGTGAAATACTTCGTTTCATTCGGTTACTTCCGCCAGGAAGGTATCACCAACGCAGTCGAGTATTATGGTTCGGAGACAGGATCTACCTTCAACCGTTACAATTTCCGAAGCAACTTCGACATCAACATCACCGATAATCTCAAGATTACAGTGAACTCTGCCGGTCAGTTCGGTGAAACAACCGGTCCTGGTAACAGCGCTGACCCATATAACATATCTGAGCGTTACAAGATCATAATGCAGTACATCTATGATTCGAACCCATTCATCTCGCCAGGTATCATAGACGGAAAGCTCATCAGCGGTTTCGCAGGTACTACAAGTCTTATCCAGAATCCTCTTGCAACTAAGATTGACAGCAAGATCGGTATGCAGAATGCTCTCTACAATCTTCTTCAGAGTGGTTCAGGTACGATCTTCAACAGTCTTTTGGACAACTCTATCAAACTGGACCACAAGATGGATTACATCCATCCAAACCTTAGAGCTTACGCTACAGTATCATATCAGGACAACTACAACCGCTATGTGAAGTTCACTCCGTCGATTCCTTCATATACCGTTCAGCGCAGTATAGCAAATCCTAACGTCCTCGAGTTCTTCGGTGGTTCGATGGGAGCAGGCTCATTCAGTTCATACGGATATAGTAACTGGAACAAACTGTATATGGATGCAGGCGTTGACTGGCACGAGTCATATGACAAGCATAATATATCAGCCCTCCTCCTCGGAAAGGCTTCACGATATACGATGCCAGGCGACACATATCACGTACCATCAGGTATTATGGGTTTTGTAGGCCGCATTACATATAACTATGATGACCGTTATATGTTCGAGGTTAATGCCGGTTACAACGGTACTGAGCAGTTCGCAGAAGGCAAGCGTTTCGGCTTCTTCCCTGCAATATCAGGAGGTTGGGTGCCTACCTTGGAGAAATGGTTCCCTGAAAACGATATTGTAACATTTATAAAGATCCGTGGTTCATACGGAGAGGTAGGTAATGACCGTCTCGGTGGTACAAGAAGATATTATTATCTTCCTAACACCTACAATCTCAATCAGGGTGGATACTATCTTGGAACCAGCAACGGTTCTAACAAGAACCCATATTTCTACGGAGCTACAGAGGGTGTACTCGGTAACCCAGACATCACTTGGGAAAGATCCCGCAAATACGACATCGGTGTGGAGACAAAGTTCTTCAAAAATCGTCTCTCTGCTGACTTCGACTATTTCTATGAGAAGCGTGACAACATCCTCACTACTCTCGGCATCATTCCTGGTA
The DNA here is from genome assembly GCA_021153285.1 of Bacteroidia bacterium. Taxonomy (GTDB): domain Bacteria; phylum Bacteroidota; class Bacteroidia; order Bacteroidales; family UBA932; genus Cryptobacteroides. The sequence continues at coordinate 31,725 of JAGKTT010000018.1, read as the reverse complement.
TCTACGGTGTTCCAGGCAACGCAGTTCCACCAGCAAACGTCGGTATCACAGAGAACCAGGGTTATGAGCTCGTGCTCAACTGGTCAGACACAGTCGGAGACCTTACCTACACTATCGGTGGTGACGTCAGCTGGACACGCAACAAGATCATCTACAAGGCAGAGGCTAACAATCCACATCCTTGGATGAATGCTACGGGCCACGCTATCGGACAGCGTTTCGGTCTAGTAAGTGACGGACTCTTCAACACACAGGAAGAACTTGCAAACCGTCCTTACAACACATTCACTTCAAACCTCGCGACCCTCGGAGACATCAGATACAAAGACCTTGATGGTGACGGTCTGATCAACCAGAACGACAAGGCTCCTATCGGTTTCCCTAACTATGCTCAGTACCACTTCAATCTGAAACTCCACCTTGCATACAAGGGATTTGACCTCAGATTGCTCTTCACCGGCTCTGCAAACGGTTCATACTACCTCAACAGCGGTTACACAATGCCATTCTTCAAGAACGCAGGTAACGCTTGGCTCTGGCAGTACGAAGGCCGTTGGACTCCAGAGAAGTATGCTGCCGGTGAGAACATCACTTATCCTAGAGCGACATACAGTCCTACAACAGCTCACAACAACTATCTTCAGAGCGACTATTGGATGGTATCGACTAACCACTTCAAGCTCAAGAATATCGAGCTCGGATATACGTTCAATGTAGACAGGGGCTTCCTCAGTCAGCTTCAGGTGCAGTCTCTGAGAATGTTTATGACAGCTAATAATGTCTACACATTCAAGAATGCGCTGACTCCTTATGGAATCGACCCTGAGACTACAGACGGAAGTGCATATGTATATCCTCTTACAAGAGTAGTTACATTCGGTCTGAACCTGCGTTTCTAAAATAAAAGAATGAACATAATGAAAAACACAACTAAAATATTGGCAGTTCTCGGTCTTATTGCCTTGACATCCTGCGACTTCTTTCTTCAGAAGCCGGACACAACAGGTACTGTAGACCGCGACGCTGTCTTCAGCACTAAGAAAAATGCTGAAGCAGCATTGATGTCCTGCTATTCAAACGCCCTGATTCACGGTCTTCCAGGAGGTCTGGGATATACTCACGGCACTCTCGGAGCAATTTCAGGTGAGATAAACAGAGGTGCCAGCTGGCACGGAACATACTTCATCGCACAGCAGGGACTGAGCGTAAACGGTGCCGGTTCTGATGCGACTGATGCAACAAACGGTTCAAGTGCCGGTTCCGAGAACTGGGCTAAGAACTGGAGCGTCATCCGTCAGTGCTACATTGTGAAGGAAAACATTGACCTTGTGGCAGATATGAGTCAGGAGGAAAAGGATATGATCAAGGCAGAAGTTACAGCCCTTATCGCATACAGATATATGGGTATGTTCTATCGCTACGGTGGTGTTCCGATTGTAACCCGATCTTTTGAGGCTTCTGACGACCTTTCAGCAGGACGTGCAACTCTCGAGGAGACCCTGCAGCATATCATTGACCTTTGCGACGAGGCATATCTTGGTCTTCCGGCAAAGCAGAAGGCTGAATACACAGGCCGAATGACTCAGGGAGTCGTTCTTGCCATAAAGGCAAGAGCTCTTATGTTTGCGGCACGTCCGCTCTTTAACAGCGCTACTCCATATCTTGATAACGGAGAGCATAACAACCTCATATGCTTCGGTACAGCAAACAAAGAGCGTTGGAATGATGCTATCGAGGCAAATGAGGCAGTCCTCACCTGGGCTGCAGCCAATGGTGCGGCGCTCATCAACACAGGAGACCCTTTTGTTGACTACGCTACTGCAACTTCGACTCCTGCGAACAAGGAGATCATCCTTGCATTCAAGAACAACAGCACAGCACAGGACTACGGCACATATGTATTCCTCTATAATAATAGTTCTGCATATTGGACTTGGAACCGCTTCGATAACGGAGAGTCAGGAGTCCTTTCAAACCATATCAGAAACTATTATAAGAATGATGGTTCAGAGATGAACTGGCCTACCATAGGAAATCAGACCCCTAGAACCGGTGCGGAGTGGATCGAGAACATCGCCAACCTTGAGCCTCGTGCTCTTGCTGATATCAAGTTCGCCGGTCACGATGCAGCCAACAACCCGGGAGATACAAAGTGGACCAACCTCGGATGGGGCCGCAACGGATATGACGGAAAGAAGGGTGCAGGTGACACCTTCCCTAACAGCGTAGGAGGATCGGATAAAGGCCAGCTTTCAGGTGAGAGGATAAAGTTCTACTATAAGGCAGGTTCAAGGATATGGTTCGAGTTCCCTCTCTTCCGTCTTGCTGAGACTTACCTTAACCTTGCAGAGGCATACAACGAGTATGACAACCCTACCAAGGCCCTTGAGAATCTCAACAAAGTACACGAGCGCGCAGGTCTTCCGGCTATTACTGAGAGAGACCAGACAAAGCTCAGGGAGATCATCCAGAGAGAGAAGGCAATCGAGTTCTTCAGCGAGAATCACAGGTACTTTGATGTGAAGCACTGGAAGCACAAGGATATCGGCAACGGCATCTGCGGCGGATCAATGCGTGCATTTACATTCAACATCAAGGATGTGGAAGAAGCGGTTTGGCCTTGGGACAAGAAATGGATTGAGAGCTGGTGGGAGACTGAATACTATCAGGCATTCTGGTCTCCGGCAATGTTCCTCGAGCCAATCCCTCAGACTGAAATCAACAAGGGAACAATAACTCAGAATCCAGGTTATTAAAATTCAGAAGACAATGAGAAAACAGAATATATTCAGATGTCTCACTCTGCTGAGCGCATCGATACTGATTTCCACAGGCCTGACAGCCAAGGAGAAATCCGACTCGCTGTCAACTGCCGCCGTGTCGGCTGTATCCGGAGATGAACTGTATCATATCCAGACACCTAACCTTTCCAACACTTGGGTAGGTATGATTCCTGGACTTACAGTACTTCAGGGCAACGGTGCTGTGGGATATGACAATGCACAGTGGATCATCCGCGGTGTAGGAAGCTACGGTTCCGGCACTTGGAATTCGGCAAAGATATTTGTAGACGGCTTTGAAGTGAATTCAGAATATCTTGTATCACTTTCACCTTCAGAAATCGAGAGCGTATCCATCCTTAAAGACGGTGCCGCACTCGCTATCTACGGAGACCGTGGAGCAAACGGTATCATTAAAATCGAGACAAAGAGAGGTAAGATAGGTCCTGCAACCGTAAGTGCTAAGGTACGTTATGGTGCAACTACTCCTAACATCATAAACAAGCCACTCGACTCTTACAACTTCGCTACTCTTTACAATCAGGCTGTGTCTAACGACAACGGTATGGTATGGACTCCAGCTTACAGCGCTGAGCAGCTTAAAGCTTACCAGACAGGAGCAGGCGTAAACGTAGACTGGTATGACGAAGTTCTCCGTGACGCAGGTTCATATATGGATGGCGATATCATTTTCAACGGAGGTAATGAGAATGCACGATACAACGTGAACCTCGGTTATCTCAACACCCAGGGTCTTTTCAACACCAAGAATACAGATACAACAAAGAACCTTGGATATGAAAAGTACAATATCCGTGCGAACCTCGATTTCAACATCATTCAGATTTTCGAATTCAAGGTAGACTTCAGCGGTAAGATCGAGATGCGCAGAAGACCTAACTACGGTGTAACCGACCTCTTCAGCGATCTTGCCCGTACTCCTTCGAATGCATACAACATCTATGACGACAAGGAGCTCGGACATCTTTCAGGTACTTCCATCTATCCTAACAACCCTTATGGATCAGCAAACGAACTCGGATGGTACTCGCAGAAGGCAAGAGCTCTTCAGGGTAATTTCCAGCTCAGAGAGAAGCTTGACATCGTAACCCCTGGTCTGTACCTCGAAGAAGCATTCTCTTTCTACAGCTACACATTGAGTACTTATAGCAAGACCAAGGACTATGCGCGCTATTTCAACGGCCAGACCACTACTACCAACCAGACGACTTCAATTACTGCCAGCGGCTACGGTTCAGCAGGAATGCAGGACTGGAAGCAGGGTCGACTTACTGTAGGCTATGACCGCAATTTTGACAAGCACTCTGTTTCAGCTGCTGTAAATTACAACATCTCGGCATATAAAGGCAACGACTTCTATACATATAAGGTAAACTATCTGAACCTTAACAGTATAGTTGATTACAGCTATGACAACCGTTATGTAGCACAGCTCGCATTCTCATACTTCGGAAACGATGCATTCGCTCCTGGTCAAAGATGGCATTTCTATCCTTCCGCATCATTCGGATGGATTGCTTCGAACGAAGACTTCCTTAAGAATAGTTCTTGGGTGGACTATCTCAAAGTAAGGGCTTCATTCGGTATTGCAGGAGCTTCGGAGTCTAATGCTACTTCTGTCCTTTCGAATTTCTCGACAAACGGACGCTATCTCTTCAAGGACTACTATACAAGCAGTTACATTGGAGCATTTTATATAGGTCAGAACGGAGGTACGGACAACGGTTCCCTCGTTCCTATGTTCATCAGCAACCCGAACGTGGTTCCAGAAAAGAGTATGAAGTACAATATCGGCATCGATGCCAATCTCTTCCACGGCCTCAGCCTTACAGTAGATGCCTATATGGACAAGAGAAGCAACATCCTCACTCTCGACAACAGCAGAATGGGATACTACGGAAAGCAGTATGTATTCTCGAACGTAGGCGAGATGACCAATAGAGGATTCGAGGCTTCAGCAGCTTATGCCGGCAAGAGCGGAGACTTCTCATACAGACTCAACGGAATGGTTTCATATACAAAGAATACCATAGACTATATGAATGAGGTGGCACCAGCCAATGCATTCAGCGCCAAGACAGGACGTCCTTACGGTACATTCATCGGTCTTGAAGCTGAGAGATTCTACGACATCACCGACTTCGACAATGCCGGTAATCTCAAGGTAGGTATTCCTACTCCTGCATTCGGTTCTGTACAGCCTGGTGACGTGAAGTACAAAGATCTCGACAAGAACGGTGTCGTGGATCAGAATGACGTAACCCAGATAGGCAAGTCACCTTATCCGGAGTGGTATTTCAGCTTCGGAGGAAAGATCGGATGGAAAGGATTCGACCTCGAGGTTCTCTTCCAGGGAGCTGCCGGAATGTCTGTAAATATTCTTGACAACAAGAATCAGGTAATGGCATTCGTAAACAACGGCAATGCATACGAAATTGCAAAAGGCGCCTGGGCATACTATCCGGAACAGGGCATCGACACCCGTGCGACTGCAAGATATCCACGTCTCACAACTGAAAGCAACGAAAACAACTATCAGACAAGTTCAATGTGGGTAAAGAATGCAGACTACCTCAAGCTTCGCAATCTCGAGCTCGGATATAACTTCAATGCACTGAGACTCCAGAAGGCTGGCATCGACAATCTGAGAGTATATCTCAGCGCACAGAATCTTCTGACTTTCAGCGGTCTCCTCAAGCACTACAATATGGATCCTGAGAAGATCAGCGGCTACCCTACAGTCAAATCCTACAACGTAGGCGTATCGATCACCTTCTAAAAAATGCAGATTATGAAAATAAAGACAATATTATCAGCTTTTGCGATTACATTGGTATCATCTGCCTGCAGCGGTTTCCTCGATACTAGCATTGACCGCAATTCGACCGGTGAGACTATTGCCACAAACTACAGCGCCATATGGGGCTTTGGAAGAGCGATATATACTCCTATCGGTTACGGATTCGGAATGATAGACAGCAACATCTTCGCGACAGCATCGGATGAAGCTCAGCAGACATCAGCACAGTCCACTGTAATCTACTTCAACAAAGGTATGCTGAATGAGAATGTAAATCCCCTCTTCACATACTACAGAAACTACTACGAAGGAATACGTGCCGCGAACTTCTTCCTTGACTACGTAGGTGACGGAAAGGGAGAAGAAATGCTTGCCCAGAACCGAAACCTCGTCACAGACAAAGTAAATTACGAACGTGACCTCCAGTCTCTGGCCTGGTTCAAGGCTGAGGCTCATATTGCCAAGGCTTATTATTACTCAGAGCTCGCAAAGATGTACGGCGGAGTTCCGATCATCGAGTCATTCGTAGATGACGGAACAATGGTAACTCGTTCATCTTATGATGAAGTAGTCGCGTATATCATAAATGAGATCGACACATATAAGTCAGAACTGGCACTTAACTGGAATGACTTCAAGGATCGTGAAGGTCGCTTCACCCTCGGTGTCGCTCTTGCAATAAAAGCGCGTACACTTCTCTATGCGGCATCACCACTCCACAATCCAGAAAATGACGTGACAAAATGGGAGGCTGCCGCTGCTGCTGCGAACGAACTCATCAGCAACAGCGAGCTGGGTTACTCTCTTGCTCCGGATTATGGTTCATACTTCATAGGCGGTAACCCTCTAACAAGTCCAGAGACTATCTACGCAGTACGTCGTGCTCAGTCCAACAATATGGAGAAAAACAATTATCCGATCGCTACCCAGGGCGGAAAGAGCGGTGCTACTCCGACTCATAACCTCGTAGCAGCATACGAGTACACCGGAACACCGGATCCTTCTAATCCGTATGCAAACCGCGACCCACGTCTCGGCGCATCTGTAGTGACCAACGGCAGCACCTGGAACGGACGTACAATCGATCAGGCCGCAGGAGGAAGTGATGATATGGCAAGAGCCAATGCAAGCCGCACAGGTTATTATCTGAAAAAGTTCCTTACAGACAACCTCAACCTTACTCAGGGTCAAGTTGCCCAGCACAACTGGATTGCATACCGCTGGGCAGAGGTTCTTCTCAACTATGCAGAGGCTATGAATGAGGCTTACGGCCCAGATGCTGTTCCTGCCGGATATTCTATGACAGCTCGTCAGGCTCTTCAGATGGTAAGAGACCGTGCAAGTTCAAAACTGCCAAAGATCATAGCAAGCGATCAGGCTTCTTTCCGCGAAGCTGTAAAGCACGAAAGGCGCATCGAGCTCGCATTTGAGGACCACCGCTATTGGGACCTCCTCCGCTGGAAGGATGCAATGGATGTACTCAACAAACCGGTTCTCGGTGTAGCAGTAACAAAGACTGAAACAGGATGGAGCTACGAAGTTAAGGAAGTCGCTACCAGAACATTCCACGAGAGAAACTACTATCTCCCGTTCCTTCGTTCGGAAATCGAGAATTCTAACAACACTTTGGAGCAGAACCCGCAATACTAAAAGATTCATATGAAGAAATATTTAATTGTAATAATGTCTGTCATCAGCCTTTTCGCGCTTGTGTCTTGCGCCAAGGGCGACGGTGACAAGTTGTACGGAGTAGAAAAGGTATATATTCCACAGTCAATGACTGACGGTGGCATCACCAATATCTACAATGTGCCGTCAGGAGATGGAGAATATACATACAATTTCTCCATTGAGGAGGAAACAGTAGAGGTTTTTCTCGGAGTTCTCCGTTCCGGAAAGCAATCAGGTGAGGCTTTCACAGTAGATATAGTTGTCAATAATGAGACAACAGCTTCACAAGCTGCTGCACTTGGAGCTGAAGTTATGTCTTCAAGTATCTATACGCTCCCTTCAAACGTGAAGGTAGATGCAGGCACAAACCAGACGCATTTCAACCTCAGTCTTAACAAGGCAGCTCTCAAAGCTCAATCTGGCAAGAAGCTCGTTCTATGCATTGCCCTCGCAAATCCTTCGAAATACGAGCTTTCAGAGGCTGCCGCAGAGGTTACTATACTTGTAAATGTAGATGCATTTAAACTTTAAGACTTATGAGAAAATTGATCACATCTATATTTATGCTTATGATTGCAGTAGGAATGAATGCGCAGATTTCATCTGTAACTCCTTCTGCTGCAAAAGTGAAGCAATATGATGCTATATTCTTTGAAGTTGCACTCACTGGAGAATGGGATAACCCATATCTCCAGGAGGATGCAGCTCTTGATATGATTCTTACCTCGCCTTCGGGCAAGGAACTCGTGCTTCCTTGCTTTTATAAAGAAGGAGAAAGCGGTGCCAAGAGTGTATGGGAAGCAAGATTCACTCCACAGGAGAAAGGCAAATACACATACATCTTCCGTTACATTGAAGATGGTAAGGTTGTATCAGAATCTTCTCCTGCAACATTCAAGTCTCGAAAAAGCAGACTCAACGGAATTCTTCACGTCCGTGATAACTGGACTCTCGTCTATGACAACGGCAAGCCTTTCAGAGGAGTCGGCATCAATCTCTGTTGGGAATCTCGTACAAAGGATGATTCAAAATTCTTCAGCGCCCTTCACGAGCAGCACGACAGATTCAACTTCGACGCAATGCTTCCTGACTTCGCTCAGAACGGCGGTAACTTCACACGTATGTGGATCTGCGACTGGAACTTCCCTATCGACAGACAGGAAGGATTCAACAACCACCGTTATCAGGAGACAGATGAATATATGAACAGAAGTGCAGTAGAGCGTCTCGACCACGTACTGAACCTTTGTGAGGATCTTGACATCAAGATTATGCTTTGTATGGGTCAGGGAAAAGTCGTTGCAGACCGCACATTCTTCAACTGTCCTGATGCAAAAACTCGCTATCGCAACTATCTTCGCTATATCGTGGCAAGATGGGGATACAGCCCGGCTATCGGTATGTGGGAGTTCTTCAACGAGATCGATAATGTACAGCATAATGCTCCGGAGGGAGTGATTCCTGCTGAAGAAATCGTAGCTTGGCACGATGAGATGAGTACATATCTTGCCGGCCTCGATCCGTTCCAGCACATCAGAACAACATCGATTTCACATCGCGACCTCGAAGGTCTTAACGATCTTGCGAACCTTGACATCAACCAGAAGCATATCTACAATGCAACTCACGTGGTTCCTGAGACTATAGATGCATATTCTGCTAAGCATAACAAGCCTTACATCGTAGGAGAGGTTGGATATGAGTGGGACTGGTCAAAGAACTTCGACGACTTTGCAGACGGAATGAATATGGACTTCCGCAGAGCATTCTGGTATGGCCTCTTCAGCCAGACTTCAGTAACCCCTATGACTTGGTGGTGGGAGTGGTTCGACGAGCACAAGATGATCCCATATATGCAGAATGCTCGATTCATCAGTGATATGATGCTGAAGGCTGGCAAGGGTAATTTCGAAAAATTCGAGACAGTAAAGCATAACAAGGCTGAGGCATATGCGGTGCGCTGCGGCAAGACTACATTCGTATATGTATACAATGGCAACGAAGAGGTACTTGACAATATCAGCATCAATATAGGAAAGTCTGGTAAGATCAAGGTCTCAACACTCGACCCTGAGACTGCAAGTCTTACCAAGGCTGTCCGTATGACCTCAGACGGCACTTTCAATCTCGAAGGTCTCGGCCTCAACAAATGGGAAGAAAAGATATTTGTAATCAGATAAATTATGAACATCAGTAAAAACTTTGTCTCTCTGGCAGCTTCTATCCTGTGTGCTTCTTCATTAAGCGCACAGACTCCGCACAAGCAGATGCTGTCCACCAATTTCGGCCTGCCTTCACCGCAGCCGGAAGAAACTCTTCCAAAGAGTTCTGTACCTGTACAGATGCCGGAAAGAGTGGCCAGGACAGAAGCTCAGACCGTACTTCTCCCTATGACCGACAATGTCTGGGAGATAACTTCAGGATGGGAACTCTGTGAGGGGGACAAGGTAATGACTGATGAATGGTATAATGCAACAGTACCTGGAACCGTACTCAGAACACTCGTTGACCAAGGAGTTTATCCTGATCCGTATTACGGACTGAACAATCTGGCCATTCCGGAAGATCTCTGCAGAAAGGACTGGTGGTACAGATGTTCTTTTGATCTGTCTGAAGATATGCTGGCAAAAGAGACTCTTGAGCTTCTTTTCAACGGAATCAACTACAAGGCAGACATCTGGTTCAACGGACAGAAGATTGGAAACATAGCTGGAGCATTCATCCGAGGAAGATTCGACATAACTGGACTTGCCAAGGCTGAGAACACTCTAGCTGTACATATCTTCCCTCCGGCAAACCCTGGCATACCTCACGAGCAGTCACCTCGTTCAGGTGGCGGCAAGAACGGAGGAGCTCTTTGCCTTGACGGTCCGACATTTATCTGCTCTGAAGGTTGGGACTGGATGCCTGGAGTAAGAGACCGAAACATCGGAATTTGGCAGGATGTGCAGATAGTCGCGACAGAGGGCGTCTCATTCGGTAACACTCAGGTTATAACTGATCTCCCGCTTCCGGAAGTGGACTATGCAGATCTTACAGTCAAGACGTCACTCAAGAATAATCTTGATTCGGATCAGACAGTTGTCCTCGAGGGTAAGATAGGCGACATCACATTCTCAAAGGAAGTGAAGGTCCCAGCTGGCGCTCAGATACCTGTGAACCTTTACTCGCAGGAATTTCCTCAGCTTAAGATACAGAATCCTAAGCTCTGGATGCCGAACGGATACGGTAACCCGAATATGTATGAACTTGAACTTATCTGCATTCTCGGTTCGAAGACTTCAGACACTCAGGTGACACGCTTTGGTGTGAGGGAGTTGTCATACGAACTTACAGTGGATGCTCCGTCTGCAAAGGGTCTTAGAATCGAGCAGAATCCGCTCGCAGACAACCACCTCGGACAGCTCCTTGACCACAGAATGCTCAGAGACACTCTCGGTGGACTTCATATTCCTTCTCTTGCAGAGGGACTTGATGTCAAGGATGTGACTGTGATTCCGAATGATGGAATGAGCCCATACCTTATAATCAAGGTGAACGGCGTGAGAATCTTCTGCCGTGGCGGTAACTGGGGAATGGACGATATGATGAAGGACGTTTCAAGAGAGCATCTCGAGCCATACTTCATCCTCCACAAAGAGGCGAACTTCAATATGATCCGTAACTGGACAGGAGCAAGCACATCGGAGAACTTTTATGATCTTTGCGACGAGTATGGTATGCTGGTGTGGAACGACTTCTGGATATCCACAGAGGGATTCAATCTCGATCCGCTTGATGAGGATCTGTTTATGCACAATGCCACTGACGTCGTAAGGCGTTTCGGTCACCATCCATCTATAGTTATGTGGTGTCCTCGTAACGAGGGTTACGCAACAGAGACTCTCGAGAGAAGACTTTCGGCGATGATTCACAAGGAAGACGTGACACGCAGGTACCACCCGAACTCCCGTAACTGCAATATGCGCTGGAGCGGTCCTTGGCATTATTATAAGGATGCCGGAGTGTATTACAGCTACGATGCTCACGGATTCAACTCTGAGATCGGATCTCCTTCGGTGCCTACAGCTGCATCAATGAGAAAGATGATGCCGGAGGCTGACCAGTGGCCTATATCAGACACCTGGCATTACCACGACCTTTTGAACGGACTCGATGAATATGTCTCGGCAGTCGACAGACTTTACGGCAAAGCGGAAAGCCTTGACGACTTCTGCAGAAAGGTGCAGTTCATCAACTATGACAGCTACAGGGCTATGTTCGAGTCCTGGAACAGCCGTCTTTGGGGCGATGCTTCAGGAGTACTTCTCTGGATGTCCCACCCGGCTTGGCCTAGCGTAGAGTGGCAGACCTACTCGTGGGACTATGAGACATTCGGCTCATACTACGGATCACGCAAAGCTTGTGAGCCTGTTCACGTTCAGATGAATCTCGATGACCACGATGTAGTAGTGCTCAACACCACTGTATCCGCACTCGAAGACTTGAAGGTGACTCTTATGTGCTATGATATGTCTGGCAAGAAGATCTTGGACAAGACTGTCAAGGATATAGATATACGAGCTAACTCGAGAGCCGATCTGTTCAAAGCTGATATTGAAGACCTCACGGGCAATTATATGGTACGTCTGATACTATCTGACAAGAAAGGCAAGGTAATCAGCATCAATGATTATATGATGCGGGGAAAAGACACCGAAGACTTTATAGCACTGAACAATATCGGAAAGGCAAAGATCAGAGCACGCAAACTTTCAGACAAGAATGGTACAGCGCATTATGAGATTACAAACATATCAGGAAATATAGCTATGAACCTCAAGTTCAACCTCTGCGACCCTGCAACAGGTGATATCATTCTTCCTGCATATTTCAGCGACGGATATTTCCACCTCCTTCCAGGCGAGAAAAGAACTATAGAGGTACACTCACCTTCAGCCGGAGCAATCACGGTAGAAGGATATAATGTAGATAATACAACATTAAAATTATAAACTAATATGAAAAGAATAACAATTCTTTGCTTGGCGCTGGCTATGTCAGCGTTCGCAATCAGCAACTGTGCTTACCCTGACTGGGAGCCGGAGCCATCGAAAGGCGGCTCTGACGAAGGAAACGGTTCCGGTCTGGTAATCCCTGCAGTAACTGACTTTTCTGTGTATGCTTCGCTTGCGCAGACCAAGTCGGTGATTACCGAGGAGGGCGCGCTTGCCTGGACAGCAGGAGACCTCATCAATGTATTCCACGGGATAGCAGGTGAGGCCGAATTGATTTCTGACGGAGTGGTTTTCTACAACCCTAAATCAGAGAAGCCAAATGAATTCCTTGGCAAGCTCGGAAAAGAGCTCAAGAAGGGTTATACCTATGACTGGTATATCTTCTACCCTTACACTGAGGACCTCAGCATCGTAGAAAACAAAGGTGCTGCCATCATCGGTTCAAAGGCGGACAAAGCCCAGATCCAGAACGGTTATGGAGACAAGGCACATATCTCAGGTGACTATATGCCTATGTTCGGTGTCGATACAGGCGTAGAGGAGGGCAAGACTCCAAATGCAGAACTCCAGCACCTTTCTTCAATCCTTGAGCTGAACATCGCAAGCTGTATGCCTACAGATGTACAGATCACAGAGATCAAGGTGACTGCAGGTGAGGCAATCATCGGTCAGTTCGTTTTCGATTTCATCAAAGGCACTGTAACTCCAGTCGAGGGAGCTTCAAGCAACACTGCTACCCTTTCCATCAAGGAAGCAGCGACTCTTCAGAATGGAGAATCAGCGAAGTTCTATCTTATCTTGAAGCCATTTGTAGCAAAGACAGCTGATGGTCTTACAATCTCTGTGAACGGTTCAGAAAAGCAGATTGCTCTCAATGACGACCTTACATTTGCTCCTGGCAAGACCACATCTATCGACTATACTTACTACGACGTGACCCAGATCCAGGACAGCCTCCTTGGCAAGTTCAGAATCAAGACAATGTGGGTATACGGTGGTACAGGTGCAGAGTATGGCGGAGCTGGCTGGGTAGACATCTACAACAAGCCTTGGTGGTTTGACCAGGCTTCCGGACACAGCATCACAGCTGAACTCGACAACTATCTTGAGTTTACTCTTACAGACCTCCTCGACGGTGGTAACAAGCTCACAGGTAAATGCGTGAACTGGGCTGGTGAAGACGGAAAGAACTGGAGCTGCTACTTCCATAATTCACAGATCAATGCAGGCGATCCTACCGATGGTAACGCTCTCTACCGCCACATTCCTATCGGAGAGAGTACTTGGGTACGCGACCTCACAGTTACTCCAAACACAGTAACATTCACTGACGCTTGGGGCAATGTGACCGTAGTCGAGGTTTACGAGCCTACTCATACATTCGTTCCTGGCTACAATGACAGCAACGCTGCCGCAAACACACGCACATTCCCTAGAACTGAGGGTGATGACCTTACATTCCACGCGAAGATTACTGCAGGCAAGGATAACTGGAACTCAATCTACAACGAAATCGACAAGGTTTACGACAGACCTCGTGATTTCTTCGTGGATGTGGATAGAGTAGATGAGATTCCTCAGAACGCAAAGACTTATGAGAAGCCATATGAGCCGGCAAGCCCATATCCGGAGTCAATCGCAGGTTCATACAAGTATGCAACCGATATGACTGTCGGAGGACCGGACGGAGTGATAACCGTCAAGGCTCTTACTGAGCAGTATGCGACTTGGCAGCCTGCTGCAGAGCATATCAATAAAATGAAGAATGACGTCTACATCTTCACTCCAACAGGTACAGACCAGTATCAGAACGAGGTGGGAACCGTAACATTCGATGATGGCGGTGACGGCACTTGGGAGTATCAGCTGTATGACAACCTTAATGGCAACAAGGAGTACAATGGTATCGACCTGTATGGATTCATCGCTCACGACAATACCACTACATATGTCTATGACAGGGCAGCAAAGACTATCACCTTCACTACCAGAGGACAGGAGTTTGTTGTAGACTACCTGATTCCGGGAACATATAAATATGCAGGAAAGGATGTCGCAGTAGATACAGGCAAATTCCCATACACATTCGCTATGCACTATGATATGGGATACACAGAAGCACGAGTTGAGGGTTATAATCCAAAGGCCAACAACGGTTTTTCACGCCACTATGTATGGGCTCGCGACTGGGTCCTCTACCTCCAGCTGCAGTAAAGAATAACTAATATATAACTAACTAAAACATCTTGTAATGAAAAGATTTTTTTCAATTTTAAGCCTTGTTATCTTAGGCTTTGTATCGACAGCGTGCTATGACGATGCAGAATTGAGAGAGTCAATTGAGGATCTTGACGCAAGAGTCAAGACCCTCGAGACACTCTGCTCAGAGATGAACACAAACATCACCTCACTTGTAAGCGTTGTAAATGCAATGCAGAAGGGTGATTATGTAGTGAGCGTATCACCGCTTGTAGAGGACGGTATCGAAGTCGGTTACCGTATTGTCTTCAAGGAAAGCGGTATTGTAGACCTCTATCACGGCAAGGACGGTGCTGACGGTGCAAATGGTACCGATGGTGCTGACGGTGCTGATGGTGCTGATGGAAAGGACGGTGTAAACGGAACTGATGGTAAGGATGGACACACTCCTGTACTTGGAACCAAGCAGGATGCTGACGGTGCTTACTATTGGACTATCGACGGCGAGTGGGTTCTCGACGGTGAGGGCAACAAGATTCCGCTTATCACAGAGGGTGCTACTCCTGAGCTTAAGATCGAGAATAACACTTGGTACGTTTCATACGACGGAGAGACTTGGGAGGAAGTTGGAGCTGCCGTTGCTGTAGGTATCAAGAGCATTGAGACTGTGGACGGAAACCTCGTTATCACAATGGCAGACGGAAGCAACATCTCTATTCCTCTTGGAAGCCCAATGAAGGTGGTTCTCGGTGAGTTCGATGCAACTGCACTTCAGTATGGTGCTGACCTCGAGATCCCTTATACTATTGAGGGTGTTGATGGTGATGTGGTTGTATTCCTTCTCAAGGAGGGTGCTGCATTCGAGGCTGAGCTCGTTGAGGAGTCAGCTCTTGCAGGAAAGGTTGTGGTAAAGCAGCTCGCAGCTGCTCAGACTGAGGCAAAGGGCAAGATCGGTATCTTCGCTTCTGCTGAGGACGGTACAACAGTTTCTCAGGCAGTAAGACTTACTTCAGGCGTATTCTACTCTGTAGAAGGTAACAAGGAGGCTTATGAGGTTGAGGCTGCTGGTGGAAACGTTGAGTTCACAGTCGCAACAAACACAGCATTCGAGGTTAAGGCTGACGCTGAGTGGATCACTTACGTCGAGACCAAGGCTATCGAGGAGAAGACCCTTACATTTGCTGTAGCTGCTAATGAGGGTGAGGCTCGCGAGGCTGCTGTAGAACTTGCTTCAGGCGACATCGTTCTCGGCTTCACAGTAGCTCAGGCAGGTGGCTACGTAGCTGCTCCAGAGGAGTCACTCGTAGGTGCATACAAGATCCAGAAGTTCTGGGTATATGGTGGTACAGGTCCTGGATACGGTGGAGCTGGTTGGGTTGACCTCCACAACAAGACTTGGTGGTTCGACGAGGCAACAGGCCACGGCATCAAGGCTGAACTTGACAACTACCTTGAGTTCACTCTTACAGAGTTCAATGCTGACGGAACTCAGAGTACAGGTAAGTGTGTAAACTGGGCAGGTGCCAATGGCAAGAACTGGGATACCTGGTTCTACAACAACAAGAAGGCTGACGGAACAGAGCGTAACCCTGAGGCTCCAAAGGACGGATCGAACTTCTATCGTCAGATTCCTATCGGTGAGAGCACTTGGGTTCGTGACTACACAGTAACTCCTAACACTGTTACATTCACAGATGCTGAGGGCCGTAAGACAGTTCTCGAGCTTCTCGAGCCAGGCTATGAGTTCACAACTGACAAATATGGTGACTCTAATGCTGCGGCTAACAAGCGTACATTCCCTAGAACAGAGGGTGACGACCTTACATTCCACGCTAAGCTTACAGGTTGGAAGGAAATCTGGCCAGCAAGATACAGCGAGCTTGACAAGGTATTTGACTGCCCGCGTGAGTTCTTCATTGACGTTGACAAGGTTGATGAGATCCCAGCAGAGTCTAAGACATCTGAGGACAAGTGGGTTCCTGAGCTTCCAGAGCCAGAAGAGCCTGAGGTTGTAGCTACCCTCGCAGGAACTTACAAGTTCAGAGACGGTAAGACTGTCGGTGGAAAGGACGGTTCTATCACAGCTAAAGGTCTTATTGAGCAGTACGGTGGTTGGGGAGATAAGCGACCAGATGGTCAGGTATTCAAGGATGTAATCAATAAAATGAAGAACGACAAGTACACATTCACTGCTACAGGTACGGATGCCAATGGAAACGAGACCGGTACAGTAACATTTGATGATGGCGGAGATGGTACCTGGGATTTTGTTGTAGTTGATAATATGGCAAAACCATATGCAGCATACGATGCTACTGACTTGTATTGTATCTTCTCTATCGAAGGAACAACCACATATGTATACGATGCAACTGCTGGTACAGTGACTCTTTCAACTGACGGAAGAGAGTACGTAGTAGAATTCCTCGTTCCTGGTACATATAAGTATTCAGGTCTTGATGTGACAGTTCCTTCAGCTGCCGCCTTCGGATTCCACCTTGACCTTGGATATACTGAAGCTCGCGTTGCAGGCTACGGCACAACCAGCAACGGTTTCGCCCGCCACTACGTATGGGCTCGCCATCACGTATTCTGCTTCGACAAGGAGTAAAGTTACTCTGAAACTATAGCCTTCATCTGATCCCAGTGCGACAAGACACTGCGGAAAAGAACCATCTGATTGCGTGTCCGGACTAGATTATGCTCCGGATACGCAATTTTGTAATATGTATCGCCATTGATGTAATCGGTCAGGAAACGTACAGCCTGCATAAATGGGAAAAGTGCTGCGGCATATGGAATGTTTTCTATTTCCACTTCTGTCAGGAATGAACCGGCTGACTCAAGATAACCTTTGATGAAAGGCCTGAAAATCTCCATATTGAACCCGACCTTATCTATCTCCGGACAATCTTCCGCTACATAATTGGCAGCTGTGCGGAGGAAATCCCCCACATCCGAGAAAATAAAGCTCGGCATCAATGTATCCAGGTCGATCACGCAGAGAGCAGAACCGTCCTTGTCGAAAAGCATATTGCTGACCTTGGTGTCGCAGTGGCAGATTCTTTTAGGCAGAATCCCCTCGCGATGCAGACGCTCAGCTTTGCACATTTCGTCAATATGAAGGTCAATTTCAGAAAGGAAGTCACGGACTTCCGGCTCCAGGCATCTTCCCACAGGATCCTTGGCTACAGCCTCACGAAGCTGGCGCGCCCTCAGTTCCATATTATGGAAGTCAGGAATGGTCTCCCCTATCGGATCCTTAATATCCACGAGCATTGACTGGAACTCTCCGAAAGCTTTTCCGGCACAATAGGAAGATTCAGGAGTGACGGTCTCCACAGTTACAGAATCTTCAATGAAGGCAGACATTCTCCAATATGATTCGCCGTCAAAATAATATGTGCTGTCGCAATCTTTCAATGAGATGAATCTCAAGACCTTACGATCGACATCAGTTTCACCGGCAGCAGTGAGTTTCGTTCTGATATGAGCAGTTACATACGCGATATTACGCTGAAGCAGATCAACATCCTTGAAAATAGAGTGATTGATCCTCTGCAGGACATATCTTTTACCTTCTGAAGCCGACACCAGATAAGTGTCATTGATAAGTCCGTTTCCTAAAGGACGGACATCAGTCACATTTCCTTCTATGGCAAACTGACCGGCAATCTCATTAAAATGCATAACTGAAACCGTTTATCTTGTTCCACTCGCCGCGGGTGAAATCCGGAACTTCCACAGGCATAGAGCCATTTTCAAGAGAAATGCGAGAAAGTTCGCTTACGCAGCACCATTCTGCCATATCATATACATCCATATCGAGTGGAAGGCCGTTATGCAGGCAATATACAAGTCGATAGTCCATAATGAAGTCCATACCACCGTGACCTCCCACACTCTGGGCAAACTCCACGAATTCAGGATTCATAAGCGCATTCGGATATTTGGCCTGAAGTTCCATCAGCGAATCTCCGGAGTAGAGTTTCTCAGTGCCAAGAGCATCGTAACCTTCAGCAAGAGAAGCATTTTCACGAAGGCAATAGAGCTGCACAGGATATTTTCCTGCATATCCGTCTGTTCCGACCACCTGATAAAGGCGGTCATATGGACGCGGAGTCATCACATCGTGCTGGATTAACATTGTCTTGCCGTTTTCAGTGCTGATCAGAGTACTTGTCTGGTCTCCGTTCTGGAATTCAGGGCAAGGTGTTCCGCTCTTCAGCTCATAAATCTTCGGACCGTTGATCGGCTTGGTATCCATTGACACAAGGGTCTTCATCCTGTCACCTCTGTGAATGTTCAGGACCTGGCATACAGGTCCGATACCGTGGGTAGGATATACATCTCCCCTGTTCTCTTTATTGAACTCAAGCCTCCAGTTCTCCCAATACTCATTCCAGAAAGGATCGAGACAGTGATGATAAGCTCCCTCTACGTGGATGACCTCTCCGAAGACACCCTTCTGTGCCATTGACAATGTGGACATTTCAAAGAAATCATACACACAGTTCTCCAGCATCATACAATGCTTTCTTGTCTTCTCGGACATATTTATAAGTGCCCATATATCATCGAGTGTGGTAGCTGCCGGAACTTCAATAGCTACGTGTTTTCCACATTCCATAGCATATAGTGCAATAGGAACGTGAGTCTTCCAATCAGTGCAGATATATACAAGATCCACTTCGGAACTCTCACAAAGCCCTCTCCAGGATTCCGGTTCACCGCCGAAAGTCTGGACCTTTTCAATGCCTCTTGTCTGGAGTCTTGCCGCACTTCTGTCCACTCTGTCCTGCTCGATATCGCATATTGCAGTTATGGCGCAGTCAGGAACATAAGTAAGACGGTCCACAGCGCTGGCTCCTCGCATTCCAAGGCCTACAATTCCGATTCTGACCGTTTCTATAGGCTCGGTTCTGAGTCCAAGGACACTTTCCTGACCGGCAGGTCTTTCCGGTACGACGGTCTTTATGACATTGACATTTTCATTGCAGGAGACAAGCGACAGCGCCGCTATTGCCATAAGAAGAAACCATTTTTTCATAACTTTCTTTATTTTCTGCTAATATACGATTTTTATCTTATAAGTGCCATCCGTAATATGTTATTCATCAGTATATTACGCGATGTGCGTGCTCCCCTGAGGATAGCACGCACATACTATAACACTTTGAATTTCAAGCCCTAAGGCCCCTCCTATTAATGCTTGAAGTGGCGCATTCCGGTGCAGAGCATTGTGATACCGCACTCGTTTGCCTTCTTTACAGAATCCTCGTCACGCACACTGCCACCCGGCTGAACGATAGCCTTTACGCCATACTCAGCAGCAAGGGTAACTGTATCATCGAATGGGAAGAATCCGTCAGAACCGAGAACAAGACCTTCAGCCTTGATATCCTTTCCTGCCTCCTTGAGAGCCGCCTCTGCCTGCTCGAGAGCGATCTTTGCAGAACCGACACGGTTCATCTGGCCAGCTCCTACTCCGAGAGTAGCACCGTCCTTTACCACTACGATGGCATTAGACTTCACGTGCTTTACGATTCTCCAGGCGAAATCAAGATCTGTAAGCTGTTTCTCACAAGGCTTAGCCTCGGTCACGCACATATCAGCTACCACTGTCTTGGTGTCGATGTCCTGCTCCTGAACGAGGATACCTCCGTTCATACTTACATACATATTATGGCCGCCCTGTTCCTTGCTCATATCCACCTTGAGGAGACGAAGATTCTTCTTTGTACAGAGAACTTCGAGTGCCTCGTCAGTGAATGATGGAGCCATAATGATTTCGAGGAAGATAGGCTTCATCAGTTCTGCCACTTCCTTGTTAACCTCACGGTTTACAGCAACAATACCTCCGAAGATGCTCACCTTGTCAGCTTCGTATGCCTTCTTCCAGGCGTCTACCACATCGGTTCCGATAGCGGCACCACAAGGGTTCATATGCTTGAGACCTACGCAGAAAGGTGCTTCGAACTCGCGGACGATGTTAAGAGCTGCATTGGCATCCTGGATGTTATTGTATGAAAGTTCCTTGCCATTGAGCTGCTCGGCTGTTGCGAGAGAGAAAGGAACCTTGTCGAGAGTCGCATAGAACTTGGCATTCTGATGTGGATTCTCGCCATAGCGGAGGCTCTGCTTGAGGTCATACTCGAGGAAAAGCTTCTCGTTAAGACCTGCAGCCTTGCGCATATATGTAGCGATCATCATATCGTACTCAGCTGTGTGAGTATATGCCTCTGCTGAAAGCTGGAGACGGGTTTCCTTTGTGGTGTTGCCTGTCTCACGGATCTCAGAGATGATCTTAGCGTAGTTATCAGGGTTGCATACCACAGTCACAGCGCTCCAGTTCTTGGCTGCCGAGCGGAGCATTGAAGGTCCTCCGATGTCGATATTCTCGATGGCATCCTCCATTGTCACGTCAGGCTTTGCGATGGTCTGCTTGAAAGGATAGAGGTTAACACATACCATATCGATGAACTCGATGCCGTTCTCCTTGAGCTGAGCGATGTGGCTGTCGAGGTCACGACGACCGAGAAGTCCTCCGTGCACCTTTGGATGGAGGGTCTTCACACGGCCGTCACAGATTTCAGGAAAACCTGTGATTTCGCTGATATTGATTACTTTAAGTCCTGCATCCTGCAGAAGTTTCATTGTTCCGCCGGTCGCGATGATCTCCCAACCGAGCTCCACTAACTGACTGGCGAATTCTACTACGCCTGTCTTATCACTTACACTGAATAGCGCTTTCATTATATTTATATGTTAATATTTCTTTTTAGAGATGGTTACGTCGCTACGCTCCTCACTATGACATCTAGTAAATGAATTCTCCGAATTCCGAGCGGATGATGAGTTCCTTGTGGTCACACTCTTCCACGCGGCCTACGATCTGGGCATCGATACCGAAGCTCTTCGAAATCTCGATTACCTGCTGTGCGTGCTCTGGCGAGAGATACACTTCGAGACGATGACCCATATTGAACACCTTGTACATTTCTGCCCAGTCTGTACCGCTCTGCTCGTGGATGGTCCTGAAGAGAGGTGGAACCGGGAAAAGATTGTCCTTGATTACTCGGATATTGTCCCCTACGAAATGGAGAATCTTGGTCTGAGCACCGCCGGAGCAGTGAACCATTCCGTGAATCTCAGGTCTGAGGGCATCCAGAAGCTTCTTTACTACCGGTGCGTAAGTACGGGTAGGTGAAAGGACGAGCTTGCCGGCATCTATAGGTGAGCCTTCCACCTCATCGGTCAGCCTGAGGCCACCGCTGTAAACGAGATCTTCAGGAACTCCCTTATCGTAGCTTTCAGGATATTTTTCTGCAAGATATTTTGAGAAGACGTCGTGACGGGCACTGGTAAGTCCGTTGCTGCCCATACCGCCGTTGTATTCCTTTTCATATGTAGCCTGACCGTATGATGCAAGACCGACGATCACGTCGCCCGGACGGATATTGGCATTGTCGATCACATCGCTGCGCTTCATTCGGCAGGTCACTGTCGAGTCAACGATGATGGTACGCACAAGGTCTCCGACATCGGCAGTCTCTCCACCTGTAGCATATACTCCGACGCCCATTTCGCGAAGCTCGGCAAGGAGCTCGTCAGTTCCGTTGATGATGGCGCTGATCACTTCGCCCGGCACAAGAAGCTTGTTACGGCCGATGGTCGATGAGACGAGGATATTGTCCACCGGAAAATACCTTTGTCGATGTTCTTGATAGCGTTGTGCACATCCTCCTTGGATGCTGAGACACCACGCTGCATATACCTTTGGTTGCTCATAACAGGTCTGTATTGATTTCAAATTACAAAAGTAAGAAATTTCAGTATTATTTGAAAGGGTAATACGAAAAGTGTTGAGATTCAAGCAATGTAATTAATTATCAATTAATTACATTACAAAGCTATTTCCCCGCATTCCTCAACTGGTGCGAATTATAGAGATTATGCCATATACTGTATAAGCCACCGACAATTGCAGTTTCAGGAGTCATAAAAGTATAGCCCATCCAGATGGCAAAGACGGTGTTCTTCTGGCCAAGAGCCTGACCGGCGGTGATTTTTCTAATCTCTTTGCCACGTTCTTCTACCACCTGGCTGTAAGTTCTCGGACGGTAGCGGCTGCCGACGAATCGGCCCGCTACGAACTGGAAAGCACAGCAAATCAATGAGATAAGACCTATCAGCATAAGGAGGCGAGGACTCATAGCGCTATGCACAATGGACTTCGTGGTCACTGTGATGGCGAGAGTGAGGGCAATTGCCCAAAGATAGAAGGCCAGATCCGGAAAATTCAGAAGCTTGCGATGGATTCTCGGAGCAAGATATCGGACAAGCCAGGCTGCCAGACAAGGCAATATCAGCAATGGAAATATTTTAGCGACAATCATACTGAAGGCCGTCCAGAAATCCATACCGTCCATAGGATGAAGCAATGGGACAATAAGTGGAACCAGCACTGCCGTAACAAGATTTATCAGCACTGTGTATGTCGTGATTCCAGCTACATCTCCTCCCAGTTTTCCGGTCACCACAGCTGCTGCTGTCGCTGTAGGGCAGATCAGACAGAGCATTGCACTTTCGATGAGAACCACTTTGTCGTGGAAATCTCCGGGAAAAGCCTTGATGCCCCATAGAGCCAACAGGCCGAGTGCTGAAAAAAGTCCACCCTGAATAAACAGAAGCCACCAATGCCATCTGTGAGGTTTCAGGTCCTTCGGCTCGATGCGGCAGAAGGTCAGGAAGAGCATAGAAAATATCAGCAAGGGCTGCAGGATAGAGACAGCACCGCTTAGGAAGGGCCCGACTCTGTGTATGGGTTCGGGCAATATATAATATATAAGGTAAATGGATGCTCCCGTCAGCATTGCGATGGGCAGCATCCATTCTTTTATTGTTTTATAGATTCTCACGTCGCTTCGCTTCTCAGAATGACAATAAAACTTTGCTCGTCAGAAGGACACTAAAACTTCGCTCCTCAGAAGGGCAATAAAACTTCGCTTCTCAGAATGACAATAAAACTTCGCTCGTCAGAAGGGCAATGATGCTTATGACGTTTCTGATTATCGGTCAAAGTGCCTGAACTGACTACTCTTCGTAGAGTTTTGTAGGGTATTCGTGATTGAAGCAGGCGAGACAGAGGTCATCACGATGACCGGCAGCGAGCATTCCCTCGTGTGAGAGGAAGGCGAGAGAGTCGGCATCAATGAGCTTGCAGACCTGTTCCACGGAATTGCTGTTGCTGATGAGTTCCTGAGGAGTATGCACATCCACACCGTAGTAGCAGGTGTATTTGAGAGGAGCACTGGCAATACGCACGTGAACCTCAGCTGCACCTGCCTCACGAAGCATCTTTACGATCTTCAACGAAGTGGTACCACGGACAATCGAGTCGTCCACAAGCACTACCCTCTTGCCCTTTACTATGCTCTTCACAGGCGAGAGCTTCATCTTCACTCCCTTCTCACGGAGAGACTGGGTCGGAAGAATGAATGTACGGCCCACATACTTGCTCTTGATAAGTCCCATCTCATATGGAAGACCGCTGGCCTCCGCATATCCCTGAGCTGCGCTGAGGCTTGAATCCGGAACTCCGATCACGATGTCTGCATCAGCAGGCGACTCGCGGAAGAGGATTCTTCCGGACTCTTTTCTATAATTATGCACATTGCATCCTTCAATATCGCTGTCAGGACGGGCAAAGTACACATACTCCATTGCGCACATAGCGTGACGCTGAGGCTCTGCATAGAACTGGCTGCGGATACCGTGATGGTCGAGAGTAACGATTTCACCCGGTTCCACATCGCGGATATATTCCGCTCCAAGCACGTCGAACGCACAGGTCTCACTGGCTACTACATATCCCTCACCAAGCTTTCCTATGGCAAGCGGATGGAATCCGTACTTGTCGCGACAAGCATAGATTCTTCTACCTGTCATTATCACAAATGCAAAAGCTCCATCCAATTGATTGAGTGCATCCTTGATTGCGTGGATTCTTGGAAGACTCCTGTCTGTTCCCTGTTTCTTGATAAGATGGGCCAATACTTCAGCATCAGAAGATGATTGGAAAAGGCTTCCCTTATCTTCCAGTTCCTGACGAAGCTGGTTATAATTCACGATCTGACCGTTATTGGCCATTGCGAAATCACCGGAGTTGTGATGGAAAAGGAACGGCTGGATATTCTCGGTTCCCTTACAGCCGGCATTGCTGTAGCGGACGTGTCCGATGGCCATACGGCCAGGAAGCTTCTCCATCTTCTGCTCGTTGAAGACTTCGCTTACAAGTCCATCACCTTTTACCCTATGAAATTCGCCTTCCGGGCCCACTGTGACTATACCACATCCCTGCTGACCTCTGTGCTGGAGAGCGTGCAGACCATAATATGCCAAGCCTGCAGCATCATCCACACCATAGATTCCAAGAACACCACACTCGTGATGAAGCTTGTCATCCCTATATTTATTGTTACACTTACACATTGTATTCGTTTCTACTTTAGATTTCCTGTCAAGCCGGGATAAAGGCCTTGCCATTCCCGGCCTGACAAGCATCGTATCACTATTCTCCGCGGAAGTAAGCCACGGCATTGTCAAAGAGAGGCTGCTCGAGACCCTCGTCCATAATATTCTTGAAGAGATTACCCTCAAAACGCTCAGTATGTCCCATCTTTCCAAGAATCTGACCATTACGGCTGATGATTCCCTCGATCGCATAGTATGAACCGTTAGGGTTATATGGAGACTCCATTGTCACCTCTTCCTCGATAGGATCCACATACTGGAAAGCTACCTGACCGTTGGCAAAGAGTTCCTTTGCAAGTTCCTCATTCACAACGAACTTACCTTCTCCGTGGCTGACTGCGATAGTATGGAGGTCATTCACTGCAAAGCCCTTGAGCCAAGGAGAATTGGTAGTGGAAACCTTTGTGGTCACCATCTGCGAGATATGACGGTTTATGTCGTTTCGGAAGAGAGTAGGGCTGTCCTTTGTCACCTGACCCAGACGTCCGTAAGGAAGCAGACCTGACTTGACGAGAGCCTGGAATCCGTTACAGATACCGAGGATAAGTCCGCCGCGGTCGATAAGGGCGTGTATTGCATCAGCAATCTCCTTATTGTTCAACACATTGGCAATGAACTTACCGCTTCCGTCAGGCTCGTCACCAGCTGAGAATCCACCACAGAGCATCAGAATGTGACACTCGTCGATATTCTTCTTCATCTCAGCGATTGACCTGAAGATATCATCCTCGGTAAGGTTGCAGAATACGCTCATACGGACCTCGGCACCGGCATTGCGCCAAGCCTTGGCAGAATCGTAGTCGCAGTTTGTACCAGGGAATACAGGAAGGTATGCGATAGGTGTCTCTACAGGTTCACCTTTATATTTGAGGTCTGCTTTCTTAGCCTTGAACGGCTTCACGCCCTCGAGACCCGCTGGAGCAAGCTTCTGGCTGTATGCCTCTGCCGTGTCAGGATATACCTGAGCGAAACGACCGGAGTTCACTGCCATAAGTTCGAAGATATCGAATGTCTTTCCGTTGATTGTAAGCTCACTTTCTTCACCGTCTGTAACCTCTCCGATGAGGATTGCATCAGGATAGTCCAGTTCGCCCTCTGCCTCAACGAGGATGGATCCGTAACCATAGCTGAAGAGTTCCTTCTCGTCATATTCGATCTTGGCATCAAGGCCGTTACCGAAAGACATCTTGCAGATGGCCTCAGCCACTCCGCCGAATCCAAGTGCATATCCTGAAACGATCTTTTCTGCTTCTATCTGCTCGGTCACATATTTCCAGTTAGCCTTAAGCTGCTCGGTATCAGGCATATAGTTAGCAAGTGGAGTATGCTTGACCAGATAAAGCTTGTTGCCTTCATATTTGAGTTCAGGAGAAATGACATTCTCAGCATCTACAGTAGTGATACCGAATGCCATAAGCATAGGAGGCACATTGATATTCTCGAATGTTCCGCTCATCGAGTCTTTTCCTCCGATCGAAGGAAGGCCGAACTCTACCTGCATCTTGAGGGCTCCCAGAAGGGCCGAAAGCGGCTTGCCCCAAGACTTGCGGTCTGTCATACGCTCGAAATACTCCTGATATGAGAAACGCATCTTCTCATAGTCAGCACCGGCTGCAACTACCTTCGAACAAGCCTCGACCACAGCATAGGCTGCACCGTGATAAGGGCTCCAGCTTGCGATGTAAGGATTGTATCCGAAGGCCATAATTGAAGCAGTGTCGGTATAACCGTCTGTAGGAAGCTTCTGAACCGAAACCTGAGTCTCCGTGCTCTGAAGCATACCTCCGAAAGGCATAAGGACGGTAGAACGTCCGATAGTCGAGTCGAACATCTCGATGAGTCCCTTCTGTGAAGTCACATTAGGATCCTGAAGATTATTGAAGATCTTCTCCTTCAGATCCTTACCCTCTACTGTACGCTCGAACGGATTCTTTTCCTCTACCGCACCTACTGTAGCCTTTGCATAATGCTTGGCTCCGGCACTGTCGATGAATTCGCGTGAAAGGTCCACGATGACCTTGTCACCATAGAACATACGCATACGCTTTCTGTCAGTGACATCAGCCACGTATGTAACCTCGACATTCTCGCTTGCACAGTAAGCCATCATTGCCTCTTTGTCCTTGGCTTCGATGACTACAGACATACGCTCCTGAGACTCGCTGATGGCCAGCTCTGTAGAGTTAAGTCCGCTGTACTTTGTCGGAACTCTGTCGAGATATATGTCAAGTCCTTCGGTAAGCTCACCGATCGCCACGCTGACACCGCCGGCTCCGAAGTCGTTAGATTTCTTGATAAGTTTTGTCACCTCAGGACGGCGGAAAAGCCTCTGGAGCTTTCTCTCCTCAGGTGCATTACCTTTCTGCACCTCACTTCCGCAAGTCTCGAGCGACTCCTCAGTGTGCTCTTTTGAAGAACCGGTAGCTCCGCCGACTCCGTCGCGGCCTGTACGACCACCCAGAAGGAGAACCACATCACCAGGAGCGGGGCTCTCGCGACGTACGCTGTCAGCCTTCACTGCTCCTACTACAGCACCCACTTCGAGACGCTTGGCCACATATCCTTCGTGGTAAACCTCGCGTACGTGAGTAGTGGCAAGTCCGATCTGGTTACCGTAGCTTGAATAACCGTGGGCGGCCTTGCGGCTGATGATGCTTTGCGGAAGTTTTCCTGCCATTGTATCTGCTACAGGAAGATAAATGTCACCGGCTCCGGTCACACGCATTGCCTGATAAACATAGGCACGGCCAGAGAGCGGATCTCGGATGGCACCGCCAAGACAGGTAGCCGCGCCACCGAACGGTTCTATTTCAGTAGGATGGTTGTGAGTCTCATTCTTGAACTGGAGAAGCCACTTCTCAGTGGTCATCTCACCCTCATCATCCACGATATCCACATCCACATAGATGCTGCAGGCATTGTTCTCCTCGCTGACCTCCATATCATCCAGAAGTCCCTTCGACTTGAGATAACGCGCGCCGATACAAGCCATATCCATAAGGTTCAGGCCTTTATTCTCGCGTCCGAGCTCCTTGCGGATCTTCATATAGAGATTTAGCGTGCCGTCTATCTCCTCCTTAAGGAAAGACTCCTCGACATCGATATCCTCGAGCTCTGTGGTGAAAGTGGTGTGACGGCAATGGTCGCTCCAATATGTATCAAGGATACGGAGCTCTGTCTCGGAAGGATCGCGGCCTTCTGCCTTGAAATAATTCACGACTTCGCGAAGGTCGTCGGCATTCATTGCCAGACCCATCTTCTTGCAATATGGTGCAAGCTCCTCCTCTGCAAGTGCAGTAAGTCCTTCGAGTACAGGCACCGGAGTCACCTCAGGCTGCTCCATAGCTGTCAGCTTGGCAAGATCCTTCTCGCGGGACTCCACTGCATTTATATAATATTTCTTGATTCTTCCGATCACTTCATCAGATGTGTCCGACGGAAGAATGATGAGCTTGGAACTTTTGATGCTCACCTTGGCAGCAGGATCGATCAGGCGTACGCAATCAACGGCAGATGCCGCACGCTGATCGAACTGGCCGGGAAGAAACTCCACGGCGATATATTTAGCGTCCGAGAGATCGCACTCATCGGTAACGCTGTCTGTCACAATCTCTCCGAACACACTGTAACGACTCTTCTCAAGAAGTTCCTCAGAGAATCCGAACAGGTCATAAACATTGAGCAGACGCAGCGAGCCGAGGTCAAGCTGAAGGTTTTCGTTCAGTTCGCTCAGAAGGCTGCGTGCCTCTACCTGAAATTCAGGATACTTTTCTACGAAAATACGGTAGTTATTCATATTGCATTAAATTGTCGCTTCAAGAACTTTCTGTGTCTGGTTTCTTCTGAACTCGTCGAGTCTTGCTGAAAGCGCTTCATCCGAGAGAGCAAGAATCTGAGCCGCAAAAAGGCCGGCATTCTTAGAACCATTGATCGCCATTGTAGCCACCGGAATACCTGCCGGCATCTGGACGATCGAAAGAAGGGAATCCATTCCGCCGAGCGCCTTGGTCTGAATAGGAACTCCGATCACAGGCACTGTGGTCATTCCAGCAACGACACCGGCTACGTGAGCCGCTCCACCTGCACCGGCTATGATGACGCCGATTCCGTTATCCTTTGCTGACTTTGCGAATTCGCACATAAGATCAGGTGTTCTGTGCGCGCTGATTACCTTTTTCACGATCTCCACTCCGAGATCCTCGAGAACATTGACTGCCTGCGACATTATTTCGTAGTCGCTGGTCGAGCCCATAATGATAGCTACTTTCATATTTTCAGCCTTATATCTTTATTAGTTAACTTTTCTCTTTTTTCGAGGGCGTGCCGGCATATGAAAATATGTCAACGCGACCCTTGTATACATCGTGCAAATATAATTAAAAAATTGCTACTTACGTGATGGAAGGACAGAAATAAGCAGCGGTTATGTCAATTGTGAGCCAATGGCGAAATTTGGCAAGCTTCAGTTATAGCTAATGAATAAATTTCATTATATTTGCAGATTGCAGACTGAAGTCTGCTCAAAGACGTGAGACACACGGAAAAAACTGTATCAGAATTATGAGAGAATTATATATAACCAATTCTCTTTCAAGGAAGAAAGAGATATTCAAGCCGATCAACGAAGGTCACGTCGGACTTTACGTCTGCGGGCCTACAGTTTATGGCGACGCACATCTGGGACACGCTCGTCCAGGTGTGACCTATGACGTATTCGTAAAACTGCTCAAACATCTGGGTTACAAAGTCCGCTATGTCCGTAACATCACTGACGTGGGACATCTCGAGCACGATGCAGACGAGGGAGAAGACAAGATCGCAAAGAAGGCACGTCTGGAGCAGCTCGAGCCGATGGAAGTAGTACAGCGCTGCACTCTGGCATACCACGAGGCAATGCGTATGCTCAATGTAGCCCCGCCTTCGATCGAGCCACGTGCGTCCGGACATATCATCGAGCAGATTGACCTGGTAAAGAAGATCATCGATGCAGGATATGCATACGAGAGCAACGGATCGATTTATTTCGATGTATTGAAATACGACAAGGACCATAAGTACGGAGTACTTTCAGGTCGTACATTGGACGAAGTGAAGGAAGGTACCCGCGACCTCGACGGCCAGCAGGACAAGCGAGCTTCTTATGACTTCGCGCTTTGGAAAAAGGCGTCACCGGAGCACATAATGCGCTGGCCTTCACCGTGGAGCGACGGATTCCCGGGCTGGCATCTCGAGTGCTCGGCAATGAGCGAGAAGTACCTCGGAAAGGAGTTCGACATCCACGGCGGCGGAATGGACCTTCTCTTCCCGCACCACGAATGCGAGATCGCGCAGAACACAGCATCACGCGGATGCAGCGGCGTGAAATATTGGATGCATAACAATATGATCACCATCGAAGGAAAGAAGATGGGCAAATCCCTGGGCAATTTCATCACCCTGCCGGAACTATTTTCTGGACGTCACGAGAAACTCGCTCAGGCTTACACTCCGATGACAGTGCGTTTCTTCATCCTCCAGGCACATTACCGCGGAACTCTCGACTTCAGCAACGAAGCCCTTCAGGCTGCCGAAAAGGGTCTGAAGAGGATCATGCAGGCAGCCAAGGACCTTCGCACACTTGCTGCAGCATACGGAGTTCAAGCAGCTCCCGCACTTGCATACGGAGAGTTCGTTTCTGCTGTCGCACCAGACACA
Source organism: Bacteroidia bacterium (assembly GCA_021153285.1). GTDB lineage: Bacteria > Bacteroidota > Bacteroidia > Bacteroidales > UBA932 > Cryptobacteroides. The sequence continues at coordinate 1,027 of JAGKTT010000018.1, read as the reverse complement.
GTTACAGCTTCAAATGCTGAGGTCAAAGCACTTATCGAAGGTGTTTATGAAGCTCTTTGCGATGACCTCAATACTCCTATCGCACTCTCGCACATTTTCGATGCCGTACGCATTATCAACACTGCCAAGGATAAGAAACTCACTCTTGATGCTTCTGATTACAAGGAACTTGTAGACCTTTTCGACAACGTCGTATTCGGTGTTCTCGGACTCCGTGACGAGGAAGCTTCAGAGGGCGGAAAGACTATGAAGACCATCGACGGACTCGTAAACTTGGTTCTCGAGCAGCGCAAAACGGCTAAGGCGGCCAAAGACTGGGCTACCAGCGACCGCATCCGTGACGACCTTAAGGCGCTTGGCATTCAGATCAAGGATGGTAAGGACGGCACCGAGTGGACATTGGAGTAATATGAAATTCATCGGTAATATCTTATGGCTGATTGCAGGAGGACTTGTGATCAGCCTTTATTATGCTCTTATGGGAGCGATCTTCTGCATCACCATCATCGGAATTCCTTTCGGACTCCAGCTGTTCAAAATGGCAGGCCTAGCCCTCTGGCCATTCGGACATGATGTTCAGTCTGACACTAACGATGGTGGCTGCCTCTCTATTTTAATGAACATAATCTGGATCCTATGTGGCGGACTGGAAATAGCTTTCCTCCACATCTCCTTCGGCATCCTCTGCTGCATCACCATCGTAGGCATTCCTTTCGGCCTCCAGCATTTCAAGATGGCCATCCTAGCCTTCGTCCCATTCGGCAAGAAAATCTCGTAACTGTCTCAACGACCAAGTGCAGTTTTGCAGTGAAAGTGCTCGTGATACCCCGGAAAAAGAGGGGATCGCGGGCACTTTACCTGTGTTTTTGCACTTGATACTATACTACTTTCGCCACTATTGCCGGTTCCAGACGAGTTATTCTGGCAATCTCCTGACTTCGTCAATGCGCCACCCAAATTAAGATTTGTTGCCAGATATGTCGAAAAGTGGTTTCACTGCGAGGTGCTTCTCCGTCAAGAAGAGTGT
>JAGKTT010000017.1 GCA_021153285.1 Bacteroidia bacterium | reverse complement strand
AGTGTCAGCCTTGAACTCGATCATGTAATAGAATCCTGTAGTCTTCTTCTGGATAGGGTAAGCAAGCTGACGCAGACCCCAGTCCTCTTCGTACACGATTTCGCCACCCTTGGCAACGATGTAATCGACGTACTTCTTTACCGCTTCCTTCATCTGAGCCTCAGACAAAACGGGAGTTGCAATGAAAACGGTTTCGTACTGTTTGATCATTTTTGTTTGTAATTAATTGTTTAATAATAATTTGCGCCCATTTCAGAGGACTCAATCCACCAAAATGGGCTGCAAATATAGGAATAATTATTTAATTATCAAATTATTTCACAGGTATGTTCTCAAGAACCGCCTTAAGGAACTCCCAGCACTTTGCTACTGAAGGGATATTGGCACGTTCATCAGGACTGTGAGGGCTCAGGAGAGTAGGGCCACAAGAAACCATATCCCAATGAGGATAAGCACCGCTGAGGATACCGCACTCCAGACCTGCGTGGATAGCCATCACTGCAGGCTCCTTGCCATAAAGGTCAAAGTACACCTTCTTCATAGTTGTAAGGATTGCAGATTCCGGGTTTGGAGCCCATCCTGAATATCCGCCGCTGAATGTGGCCTTGATTCCAGCAAGAGCAAAGACAGCCTCAAATTTCTGCGAAAGAATATACTTCGAAATCTCCACAGAACTTCTCATCAGTGTATGTAATGCAAATTCACCGCCTCCGATCCTAACCATCGCGAGATTGTTGGAAGTTTCCACAAGACCATTCATCTCGTTGCTCATTCTCTTTACTCCGTCTGGGCAAGCAAGAACGGCACGGATATAACGCAAAGCATCTGCATCCGGAACATACTTGCATTCGTCACCGCCGCAGCATTCGCCCTCAGCGCACTCATAAGGTTTGAAGGTAAATACCGCATCAGGGTCTGTACCTGCATACTCCATCTTGATCGCAGCTGTGATTCTTTCAAACACACTCTTGGCAGTGTCGACCATAACAGTAGGAACATAGACTGTTGCAAAAGCCTCTCGCGGAATTGCATTTCTCAATGTACCTCCCTCAAAATCTAGAAGTTTCACACCAGCGTGGTTCATAAGAGCATATAGGATGCGGGCAGCCACCTTATTGGCATTGCCTCTATAGAGCACGATATCCATTCCGGAGTGTCCTCCCTTGAAGCCCTTCACCTCGAGTGACCAGCACTCCCACGACTTATCATATTCAGCAGGAACATAAGTATCATATGCCGATGCATCGAGACCTCCTGCGCAGCCGATATAAAGTTCGCCTTCTGTCTCCGAGTCAAGATTGATCAGAATATCACCATCAAGAAGACCTGGTTTGAGGGCCATAGCTCCTGTCATTCCTGTCTCTTCATCTACAGTACACAGGAACTCGACAGGTCCGTGCTTGATGTCAGTTGACTCCATAACAGCCATTGCCATAGCAAGGCCGAGGCCATTGTCAGCTCCGAGTGTCGTACCTTTTGCTCTTACCCAGTCGCCATCGATCCAGGTCTGGATAGGATCCTTCTCGAAATCGTGAACAGTATCGGCATTCTTCTGCGGTACCATATCGATATGTCCCTGAAGAATGACGCCCTTCATATTTTCACATCCCGGAGTTGCAGGCTTGCGCATAATGATGTTGCCCACTTCATCCTTGATAGTCTCCAGTCCGTGCTCCTTACCCCAATTGTACATAAACTCAACCGCTTTCTCCTCGTGCTTTGACGGGCGAGGAATCTGGGTCAAAGCGTAAAAGTTTTTCCACACCACCTGTGGATCAAGATTCTGAATACTCATAATTATCAATGTTTTAATGTATTTTACTTAATTTAACACAGTCACGGCAAGAGGAAGTGAGCTTTCCTGGCCGAGCTGGTAGATAGGAATCCTGCTCTGAAGAAGAAGCTCAGCACCATTCTTGATCTTTACGGTGCTGACTGCCGGAATTCTGTAATAAACCAGCTCACCTTTCGACTTGACTGTCTCTGTTTCAGGCTGTTCAAAATTCTGAGATGCGATTTCCATAACCACCGGTCTTCCTGTCATATCATCAGCCGGGACAAGGCCGTTCTTATCCGATATACGGAATGCTATATACAGCTGATTCTCACGACCGGCCTCCGGAACCACATCAAACTTCATCTTCTGGGTCTGGAACTCGGAATATCCGGTAAAAAGTGTCAGATATTCCTCTTCCAGCCTGGCCAGTTCATCAATAGCTGCCCCCATAGCCTCACCGCTGTAAGTTGCATCAGTATCACCTGTCACGATCTGAAGACGCTGTCTGCGAAGATCAAGAATGGTGAAAGCAGTCTCGGCAGCCTTCTGCTCAAGAGTCTTTTCCACCACCATATTCTGCTGCACGGAAACACGGTTGTACGCAGATTCCTTCTTATCATTCTTATATAGGACAGCAGCTTCGGAAGTAAGATTGGAAGAAACTCCTTTACCGGAAAAATCACCTTCAGACTTCATCGGGAAACGCCATACGGTCTCATCTGCAAACTTTGCATCGGCAAAAGTCACAAGACCGGCTGAAGAAAGGCAGAAGACAGAAGGATTAAGGGTTCCCTTCTTGATATTGACCGAGTACCTGCAGTTCTGATCAGCCTCGACATATGGAGTCATCTTTATCTGAGTCAGCTGGACCGAGGTCTCATCCTTCAGACGAGGCTTGATGCCAAGATACTTTTCAGCATATTTCGCATATGGTCCCACATAAAAAGTTTCCTGAACAGCCTCAACTTCCAAAGAAATCGTAGTCTTCGGGAGCGAATATGTCACATAACCTTCAGGATCTGTATTTGTCTGAGCAGACGTAGCTAATGGCATAGCCAACACTGACAAAGTCAATAAATACCGAAACACTTTTCTCATAATATACTAATTATCAATTATTTACCAATAAAGCAACCCCAACAGCACAGGATTTCGCCATTAGCGGCTCAATCATCTTCTCTTCACAGAAAAGCAAATATATCAATTTTCTTCGTGATTTCCGATATTTTGCCTATAAATTAAATTTCGTATATTTGCACGATTGTGCGCCCGCGAGACTTGCAGCCGCATAGCAGATGCAATCATCATTAATTAAATAAAACTGAATAAACTATGTTTAAAGGACACCCGAAAGGCCTTTTGGCCGCAGCTCTCAGCAATATGGGAGAGCGCTTTGGCTACTACATTATGAATGCAGTGCTCGTGCTTTTCCTATGCTCTAAGTTCGGCCTCAGCGAAGGCCCGGCTGGAACCATCTACTCTTGCTTCTACGCAGGAATCTATCTTCTCAGCCTTGTCGGCGGACTCATCGCTGACCGCACCCAGAACTACAAGGGAACCATCAAGACCGGTCTGATCATTATGGCCAGCGGATACGTTCTCCTTTCCATTCCGATCCTCGCGACTTCAAGCAACATCGGCTGGCTTCTCCCGCTGACCTGCTTCGCTCTCTTTATGATTGCCTTCGGTAACGGTCTCTTCAAAGGAAACCTCCAGGCTATCGTAGGTCAGATGTACGACAATTTCGAGGCTGAAGCCGCAAAACAGGGTCCTCAGGCTCTTGCAGAAGCAAAGGAGAAGCGCGACTCCGGTTTCCAGATTTTCTATGTATTCATCAATGTAGGAGGTCTCATAGCTCCTTTCGTTGCGCCTCTTCTCCGCTCGTGGTGGCTCGAGACCAACGGAATGGTCTACAACGCACAGCTCCCGGCTCTTTGCCACGAGTTCATCAACAACGCTGCAGGAATGAGCGCCCAGGCACTCGAGAACCTAAATACAATGATTGCCACTGCAGGCGGAAACATCGCTGATATGGCAGCATCCTGCCAGAACTACCTCCAGATTTTCAATGAAGGTATCCACTACTCGTTCATCGCTTCTGTTGCCGCAATGTGCATCTCACTCGTGATCTTCTTCGTATCACAGAAGAAATTCCCGACTCCTGCAAAGAAGGAGGCCGTAAAGGGAATTGAATATACAGCTGAGGAAAAGGCAGCAATGGCAAAGGAGATCAAGCAGCGTATGTATGCTCTCTTCGCAGTGCTCGGCATCGTGATATTCTTCTGGTTCTCATTCCACCAGAACGGTATGTCGCTTTCATTCTTCGCCCGTGACTTCGTGGACTCATCTGCAGTGGCACCTGAGGTATGGCAGGCAATCAACCCATTCTTCGTGATTGTCCTCACTCCTGTAATTATGGCCATCTTCTCTGCACTGGCACGCCGTGGAAAGGAGATCTCTACTCCTAAGAAGATCGGTATCGGTATGCTCATCGCAGGTCTCGCATTCGTATTCCTTGCAGTATTCTCCATCCTCAAGGGCTATCCTTCAGCAGAAGCTTACAAGGCACTCCCAATCGCAGAGCAGATGGCAGACAAGGCTCATTGGTGGGTACTTATCGCAACATACTTCTTCCTGACAGTAGCAGAGCTCTTCATCTCACCTCTCGGACTTTCATTCGTATCAAAGGTAGCTCCAAAGAGTATGCTCGGACTTTGCCAGGGACTCTGGCTCGGTGCTACAGCCATCGGAAACCTCTTCCTATTCCTCGGTCCGCTTATGTACAACGCTTGGCCTATCTGGCAGTGCTGGACAGTATTTGCAGTGGTTTGCTTCATCTCGATGAGCGTAATGTTCGGAATGGTGAAGTGGCTTGAGAGAGTAACAGCTTAATCCTAAAAAATCAGATAAAATGTTCAAAGGTCAACCAAAAGGACTCTTTGCCCTCGCGCTCGCCAATACAGGTGAGCGCTTCGGCTATTACACGATGCTGGCCATCTTCCTCCTGTTCATCCAGGCGAAGTTCGGCTTCAGCGCAGCAGCGGCTACACAGATCTACTCGATCTTCCTTGCCGGAGTATATTTTATGCCATTCTTCGGCGGTATCCTCGCTGACAAGATCGGCTACGGAAAATGCGTAACCCTCGGTATCGGGGTTATGTTCCTCGGTTATCTCTGTCTGGCAGTCCCTACAGCAGCGGATATGACAGGAAAGATAATGATGTTCGGAGCTCTCACCCTCATCGCCATCGGAACCGGTCTCTTCAAGGGAAACCTCCAGGTAATGGTAGGAAATCTCTATGACGACCCTAAGTACTCGGCAAAGCGTGATGCAGCATTCAGCCTCTTCTATATGGCCATCAACGTAGGTTCGATGTTCGCACCATCAATGGCTAAGGCAATGACAAACTGGTCACTTAACAAGTACGACCTTGTCTATAATGCGAACATCCCTGCCCTGGCTCACCAGGTTATGGACGGCACCATCACTCCTGAGAATCTGTCTGTGCTCCAGAATATCGCAGCGACAATGCCTGGCGCTGCCGGAATGGATATGGCGGCATTCGCACCATACTACATCGAAAGGCTCTCTACCGCTTATAACGGCGGTTTCGCAGTTGCCTGCGTATCACTCATCCTTTCAGTAGCGATCTATTTCAGCTGCAGGAAGTGGTTCAAGCACGCTGATGTCAACGCAAAGCAGGCAAAGGCTGCCAATCCTTCTGCAGAGGTGGAGCTCACACCAGCTCAGACAAAGAGCCGCATCGGAGCCCTTATCTTCGTATTCGCCGTAGTCATCTTCTTCTGGATGGCATTCCACCAGAATGGTGCTACAATGACTTTCTTCGCCCGTGACTACACTGCCAGCAGCGTGACAGGCGGTCTGAGAATCGGATTCAACATCTGGTGCCTCGCACTTATCGCAGTATCTGTATATACCCTTTTCGGTTTCTTCCAGTCAGAGACATCCAAGGGCAAGCTTACTTCAGGCATCTCAACTATAGTTCTCTGGGCTCTTGCAGCCTTCCTGTATCTGGGTATGCCGGAGATCGTGAACATCCAGCCATCTGACTTCCAGCAATTCAATCCATTCTATGTGGTAGCCCTCACGCCTGTATCACTCGCCATCTTCGGAGCACTTGCAAAGAAGGGCAAGGAGCCTTCTGCACCACGTAAGATCGGTCTCGGAATGCTCGTTGCCGGTGCAGGATTCCTTATCCTCACACTCGCATCATTCGGTCTGGCATCACCTAAGGAACTCGGCGGAACTGTAAGTCCGGACCTCGTATCACCGACCTGGCTTATCAGCACTTACCTTGTACTCACATTTGCAGAGCTCCTTCTCTCACCAATGGGTATCTCATTCGTATCAAAGGTGGCTCCTCCTAAGTACAAGGGTATGATGATGGGAGGCTGGTTCGCTGCTACAGCGATCGGTAACTACCTCGTATCGGTACCTGGTCTTCTCTGGATGAGAATCCCGCTTTGGTCTATCTGGGTAGTACTCATCGTCATCTGCCTTATCGCCGGAGTCTTTATGTTCGCCAATATGAAGCGTATCGAATCAGCAACTGAGTAATACTCTTTTAAAATATTATACGAGACCGGTCATCATTTCGATGGCCGGTCTTTTTTAATATTCGTGACAGGAGTCACTGATATATCCCAGAGAACTTATGACTCAGTCGCAAAATATGTATCTAAGCATATATATGTAAACTTGAAGCAGGCTTCGCCCGTTCGTATTACTTACCCCGTATCTTGCAGAAGATTGTGAGTGAAACCATAAGTACTTTTACGATTAACCTGCTCCAGATGCCAAATGTAATTATCCTCAAGCAGTGTGCAGAATGCACCTCCGCTGAAATATTCGGGGTTTGGCAGCACAAAACAGGTTCCACAGCTCATCCAAAAGGTAACCCTAACTGCTTTGTGATTGTGACCAAGTACGTTTTCTATATGATATTGACATTGCATTCGAAGCATAATCAGGTCGTGCGAGAGCCCTCGGGCTGAACTCTCGCACGGCGTGATTGAGCGGTCGGCGGGCGTATTTGCCGACCGCGGTGCTATGTAATTGAAGCGTCGGTGCCTCTTATTTGAATTTCAGGTACCGACGCCCCTGTTTTGGTATCAAATTGATGTGATTTTGTGAGCGTAGGACCACGCTTTGCCTTATTTAGGGACCTACGGTGTCGCTTATGCTTAGACACATACTTCTGCGACTGCTCTGAAATAAGCAAGTTTTGACTGCATACCTTGTCCGTAAATGCCGTCTGATATACAGACAAGCGTATTTTAGTGCAATGGTTGGCGGGCGTATTTTCCGGCTATTGTACTGGATCGAATGAGATTCTCTCTATTGTATACCACTCCGGCGAGTTATGCCAGATTTATTAACAAAGAGTTCACTGAACCTCGAAAGGCCTGCATATCAAGATGTTATACTATTATTTAACGCATTGCACTCGCCCCGATCTTTAGTGCCCGAATATCTTCATTTTGGTAAATGAGATTCAATCAAGTACATCGAACTGTTATTTTTATTACATTTGTAGGATTATGGAGACAAGAGTTAAAGAAACCCTGATGGAATGGGCAGAAGAATATAACCATCCCAGATATTTTCAGGAAGATCCCATCATATTCCCGACTCGTTTTGCACGGGAATATGAGGACGGCAAGGCGTCATTGGCCGATGTGGAGATAGCTGCACTGCTTTCCGCTCATCTGGCCTGGGGACGGAGGGCTATGATCGTGCGCGACTGCTCGAGAATGTTCGACGAGATGTGCTGGAAACCTTACGACTACGTGATGAACGGAGAATATAGGAATGAGAATGCGAGCCTTCACAGGACAATCAAATGGAGCGAATTTGCAGCAATTTGCGGCAGAATGCAGAAGATATATTCTGAAAAAGGAAGTTTGGAAGGTCTGACAAACAATGAGATACGTACAGAAATCTTTGGTCAGAAGGAAGACCTCAAAGCTCCGAACAAGAAAATCAGTATGATGCGCAGATGGATGGTAAGGGATGACGGGAAAGTGGATCTCGGACTCTGGAAATCATCGGACAAGAAGAAACTGATCCTGCCTCTGGATGTACACGTTTACGATCAGGCGACTGCACTGGGACTGACCTCACGACGTCAGAAAGACATTGTAACCGCACGGGAGATCACCGATGCTTTCAGGGAAATCTGGCCTGAGGACCCTTGCAAAGGCGACTTTGCTCTGTTCGGATACGGAGTCACACACCAGCAATAAACCAAAAGCACAAAAACAGCCCAAAACGTGCTTTCGAAGGCAGTTTTCCGAACCGAAAGCACAAAAACAACCCAAAGCGTGCTTTCGAAGGCAGTTTTCCGAACCGAAAGCACAAAAACAGCCCAAAGCGTGCTTTTGAAGGCAGTTTTCCTGACCGAAAGCACGAAAACAGCCCAAATCGTGCTTTCGAAGGCAGTTTTCCTGACCGAAAGCACAAAAACAGCCCAAAGCGTGCTTTTGAAGGCAATTTTCCTGACCGAAAGCACAAAAACAGCCCAAAACGTGCTTTCGAAGGCAGTTTTCCTGACCGAAAGCACAAAAACAACCCAAAGCGTGCTTTCGAAGGCAGTTTTCCTGACCGAAAGCACAAAAACAGCCCCAAACGTGCTTTCGCCCAAACGACCAAACCATAATTGCGCGAGAGCAAAACAAACAAAAAAGCCACACTGATAAACTAACCGTTCACGTCAAATTTCCATAAATTTAACAAAACCAACAACCAATAAAAATTTCAGAAATTGCGCGAGAGCAAGGCGCGCGAGACGAGTGAACCGGAGCAACCTTCCGGTTGTGAGGATTCAAGAGGCGAGCTGCAACGCAGCTATCGCACAATTTATAAATTTTTAGACTATGCCGAGGATGTACATAATATCAGGCTGCAACGGTGCCGGCAAGACCACAGCCTCCTACTCACTTCTGCCGGAAATGCTTGACTGCAGGGAATTTGTGAATTCAGACGAATTCGCAAAGGGATTGTCTCCGTTCGACCCGTCAAAGGCAGCCATTCAGGCCAGCAAGTATATGATCCTTAAATTCAGGTACCTGCTTAAGAAACAGAAGGATTTTGCTGTGGAGACGACATTGGCCACAAGGACATTGCTGAAGACCGTGAAGATGGCTCAGGATGCCGGATATACAGTGACATTGCTGTATTTCTGGCTGAATTCTCCGGAACTTGCCATCGAGAGGGTGAAAGCAAGAGTGGCTGCCGGAGGACACGACATACCGGAAGACACCATCAGGAGAAGGTATAGCGTCGGCATTTATTATTTCTTCAACTCTTATGCTCCTATCTGCGAAAGATGGATTCTGGCAGATAATTCGCAGATTCCCTTCCGCGTGATAGCAGAAGGTTCCAAGAACGACGTTATCAGCATCAAGGACGAGGCTACATTCGAGAAGATAAAGGCAATCTCGGACGAAAGACAGAAACTGGCAGAGGAAAACGGTAAAATATTATCGCTGTAATGTACACAAAGAATTATTATACAGACCTGTTCAAGGTCACAGAGACCCAGCTGCAGGAACTTACCGGTACCGCCCTCGCACAGGGAGGAGACTATTGTGACCTGTATTTCGAACACACGACATTTTTCAATCTCCTGTTGAAGGACAGTATAGTGTCTTCAGGAGGATTCCACACTGACTTCGGGGTGGGAATAAGAGTTCTCAAAGGAGAAAAGACAGGATATGCATATTCAGAGAATACTGAAATGAAGGATATGCTGGGTGCTGCAAAAGCCGCATCGGCCATAGCTACAGGTTCCGCCACTGCCTGCAGACAATATCATCCTGTCGAAAACAGGTCGCACGACCTCTACCCGATGAAGGAAAACTGGAGAGAGAAAGGAGCCAACGCATTCCTGCCGTTCCTTACAGATCTGGAGAAAGCCATTCTGGCAAAGGACAATCGAATCGTGAAGGTGATCATCAGACTCTCGGACTCGGTTTCCGATGTATTGATGTACAATTCGCTCGGCGAACTCACCTTCGATACCAGGCCGATGGGAAGCGTCAGCGTCACCACTGTATTCCAGCAGGATGGAAAGACAGAAAACAAGAGCGTGTCCAGAAGTTTCAGGATCGGTGCCGAATTCATCGGGCCTGCCCTGCTAAATGAAATCGCAGAAGAAGCGGTCAAAGGAATTGACCAGAGATTCGAGGCAATCAGGCCGAAGGGCGGACAAATGAGCGTAGTGATGGGTGCCGGAGCCTCGGGAATCCTGCTTCACGAGGCAATGGGACACGCATTCGAAGCTGATTTCAACCGTAAAGGCCAATCTATCTTCTCAGACAAGCTGGGACAACGTGTATGCCCGGCCGGAGTCAATGTCGTAGATGACGGAACAGTGGCATATAACAGAGGATCAGGAAATTACGATGACGAGGGAGTCCCTGCGGAAAAAACATATATGGTAAAGGACGGAATCCTGTGCTCATACCTGCACGACAGGATCAGTGCCAGCTGGTATGGAGTGAATCCTACAGGAAACGGAAGAAGGGAGAATTTCCGATACAATCCGATCCCTCGAATGAGGGCCACCTATATGGAAAGCGGCAATGCCGATCCTGAAGGAATGATTGCATCCGTAAGGAACGGAATCTATGTAGACGAGTTCTCCAACGGTCAGGTAAAGATCGGAGAGGGAGATTTTACATTCTTCGTCAAGAGCGGATTCCTGATTGAGAACGGTCGTCTGACTGCACCAGTGAAGGACATAAATATAATAGGCAACGGTCCTCAGGCTTTGGCCGATATTCTTGCAGTGGGAAATGACCTGAAGATAGACAACGGCACCTGGACCTGCGGAAAGGAACAAAGCGTACCCGTTTCCTGCGGAATGCCGACAGTACTCATCAGCAGCCTGACCGTAGGAGGAGAATAATATGATTACATCACACGAAATATCACTTGCACAACACTGCATCAGACACGCAGTCAGCAGCGGAGCATCAGCAGCCAGAGTCTCGCTCAACAAGACAGTCACAGACTCATACACCATCCTCAACGGAGAGCTCGACAAGGTCAGCCACTCCGCGGACAGATCCATCTACATATATCTGTTTGTAGAAGGACGCTACGGCACATTCTCCACAAACCGCCTTGAACAGAACGAAGTGGAAGATTTTATCATAAAGGCCATTGAGATGGTCAGAATGCTCGGAGAAGACAATTGCCGAAGACTGCCTGATCCTGAAAGAACCGCCAAAGATGCTCTCACCGGCCGCGAGCTGGGACTCTTCGACGACAGATATTTCAGCCTTGATTCTGAGGAGAGACTGGCCAGTGCAATGAAACTCAGCAAATATGCCGGCATCAGGCAGCGGGAGGAAGGCTTCAGGCTCATATCCGAAGAATGCGAATATTCCTGCACAGCTGATGACAATTATGTCGCTGACTCGAACGGCTTCGAAGGCAGACACAGCGAGACCACTTTCGGTACTTTCTCAGAAATGACAATAGAAGATCCGGAAGGATGCAAATACAGCGGATACTGGTGGCAGACCTGCCAGAAATACGATGGAACCGACTACGGAATAGGAGAAAAGGCACTGCAAAGAGCTGTAAGTCAGATCGGTCCGAAGAAAAGGCGCAGCGGAGTCTATCGTATGGTAGTGGACAGTACGGTCTCGTCCAGACTTACCTCTCCCCTTTTCACTGCATTGAATGCTTCGTCCATACAGCAGAAGATGTCTTTCCTTGAGGGCAGCATCGGGCAGCAGGTATTCCCTGCGGGAATGACCCTGATGGATCTGGCCAGGACTCCGGGGAAGAACGGTTCAAGGCTCTTCGATACGGAAGGAACAGCGACAAAAGATGCCCCGATAATCGAAAACGGAATTGTAAGGCAATATTTCGTCAATACATACCATTCCGAAAAGATGGGCATCCCGGCTACTGTCGAAGACATCTCCAGGCCGTGCCTTATGCCTTTTATAAAAGGCAGAGACTTGCAGGACGGGGAAAAAGAAGTATCTTTGGAGGATATTTTGAAACTGGCGCAGAACGGTATTCTGGTGACTGGCTTCAATGGAGGAAACTGTAATCCTGTCACAGGTGATTTCTCATACGGAATCGAGGGATTTGCCTTCAGCAAAGGCAAGATCACCCATCCTGTACGCGAGATGCTCATAACAGGAAACATTATGGAACTTTGGAACGATCTGCTGGCTGCCGGCACAGACGCCCGTCCAAGTTCCCGCTGGCAGATACCGACATTGGCTTTCGAAAACATTGTTTTCTCAGCCTGATACCGGCATTATCTACCTCTGGCCGCTACGCGAGAGCCCCAGTGGGACATACGAAAAATATAAATAAAGATATAAAGTTGAAAATATGAAGATTACTCAGAATGCTGTAGTGGAATTCTGCTACGAACTCGAGGTCGACGGACAGGTAGTCGACCATACAACACAGGAAAGGCCTCTTGACTATATTCACGGAACAGGCAGTCTTCTGCCTAAGCTCGAAGCTCACATCGAAGGTATGGAGCCAGGATGCAGGTTTGACGTGACTCTCTCTCCTGCTGACGGATACGGAGAAATCGACCCACAGAGGATCATTGACCTTCCTAAGGCTGCGTTTGAAGTGAACGGAGAAATCCGCGAAGACCTTCTTGTACCGGGCAATACCATCCCGATGATGAACAGTATGGGAGGTGTGATTCCGGGCGTAGTGCTCGAGGTAAGCGAGGACAGCGTGAAGATGGACCTCAACCACCAGATGGCAGGCAAGACTCTGCATTTCACCGGTGAGATCCTTACAGTACGTGAGGCTACAGAAAAAGAGCTTACAGAAGGCCTCCACGGCGAATATGTACATAGTTGCGGATGCGGCGGATGCCACGGTCACGGAGGAGATTGCGGTGGATGCGAAGGCGGACATTGCGGCGAGGAGCACGGCGAGGACTGCGGTTGCGGCTGCCACTAAGAAATGAAGACTGCTGTAGTCATATTGAACTGGAACACGGAAGGTTTTCTCAAAGAATTCCTTCCGGGTCTTTTACATTCCGTCGGTAAGGTAGACGGTGCAGAAGTCATTGTTGCGGACAACGCTTCCACTGACGGATCCCTTGAAGTAATGCGGAAGACCTTTCCCCAAGTCAGGACTATAGCATTTGAAAAAAACCACGGATTTACCGGAGGATACAACAAAGCTTTCGAGCAGATCGATTCGGAGTACTTCGTATTGATCAATTCAGATATTGAAGTGACCGAGGATTGGCTCGCTCCTCTGGTGGATTGGATGGACAATCATCCCGAATGCGGAGCCTGCGCTCCGAAGCTGCACAGCTGGCAGGAAAGGGAGAAATTCGAATATGCGGGAGCTGCAGGAGGATATATTGACCTTTTCGGCTATCCGTTCTGCCGGGGACGCGTATTGAAACGTCTGGATACGGACAAAGGTCAATACGATCAGACCAAAGATGTATTCTGGGCAACAGGTGCCTGTCTTATGGTCAGAAGCAGTCTGTACAGAAAGCTGGGAGGACTGGATGACCGATTCTTCGCCCATATGGAGGAGATTGATCTTTGCTGGAGGATGCAGCTGGAGGGATTCAAGGTGACTGTAGTTCCTCAATCTGTCGTATATCACGTCGGTGGAGGCACATTGCCTGCAACTTCTCCATTCAAGCTGTACCTTAATTTCAGGAACAATATCCTGATGCTGGAAAACAATCTGGCAAGGACATTCGCACTCGGATTCAAGAACCTGCCTGCGGAGAAGGCTGCAAGCAAAGGCTGCCGGAAAGCTGCAAGACGCATATTCATACGTAAATGTCTGGATGGATTGTCGGCAGCAGTATATCTGCTGACCTTGAAGACCGATTGTTTCAAGGCAGTGCTGAAGGCGCATAAAGATGCTGCCGGAATGGTAAGAAGACCTTCGAAAGCGGATGTCGCAGCTTTTATAAAAGAAGGTAAAGGAAGCGTAAGGGGAATATACAGGAAATGGATAATCACTTCTTCCATCCTGAAGGGAGAAAAGATATTCTCAAGCATTAAGGATAAGGACTTTTATAATTTCTAAGCTATGAAAATCATTATCGCGGGAGCCGGTGAAGTCGGTTCGCATCTGGCGAAGATGCTCAGCAATGAGGCCAATGACATCACCGTAATAGACGAAAGACAGGAAAGACTGGAAGCACTCGCTGCTACGACTGATGTCGTGACAGTAGAGGGCAATCCTTCTGCTATTCAGACTCTTCAGGACGCCGGTGCAGCCACAGCCGATCTGTTCATCGCTGTGAATCCGTCTGATTCACAGGATGTCAATATCGTCAGCGCAATGCTCGCCAAGAAACTTGGAAGCAAGAAGGCAACAGCCCGTATCAACAATGAGGAATATCTCTCATATGAGAACAAATACCTGTTCACGGAAATGGGTATTGACCTTATGTTCTACCCTGAAAAGATTGCAGCCGGAGAGATTGTCGAGCTCCTTAAGAGGACAGCTTCGACTGATTCAATGGATTTCGCGCGAGGAAAGCTACAGGTGGGAGTATTCAAACTGGAAGAGGATTCTCCGCTGATAGGAATGAATATGATGGAATTCAGCCAGGTAGCTGCTGCTGACGGACTTAAGTTCCGAGTTGTGGCTATCGCGCGCGGAAGTGATACCATAATTCCTAAATTCGACACTAAATTCAAGTATCACGATCTGGTGTTCATCATATCCAAGCGCGAGGGAATGGATATGCTGATGAAATACATCGGAAAGAGGAACATAGAGGTGAACAGCGTGATGATTCTTGGCGGCAGCCCGATCGGAGAGATGGTGGCAAAGCAGATGGCAAAGGTGCTGGACTCTGTAAAGCTGATCGAGATGAACAAGGCCAAGTGTCTGGACCTGTCGGAAAAGCTTCCGAGCAATGTGATCGTAGTAAATGGCGACGGTCGTAATTCGGATATGCTGCTGGAGGAGTCGATAAAGGAATATGATGCATTCGTGGCTGTTACGAACAATTCCGAGACCAACATCCTTGCCTGCGTGGCAGCGAAGAGTCTGGGAATCGCAAGGGTCATTGCAGAGGTTGAGAATATCGAGTATATACGTCTGGCGGAGAGTATGGGTGTGGATGCTGTGATCAATAAGAAGCTTATTACAGCGAGCCGTATCTTCAAGTTTACTCTGAGCAATAAGGTGAGGTTCATCAAATATATGAGCGGTACCAATGCTGAGGTGCTGGAGTATATCGTGGCTCCGGATACTGCCATTACCAAGAAGCCTCTGAAGGATATGAATTTCCCGAAGAACGCCATCATCGGTGGAGTAATCAGGGGAAATGAGTCGTATATCGCAGTGGGTGACACTCATATTCAGGAATATGACAGGGTCGCGGTGTTTGCGCTGCCGGATGCTGTAAAGGAAGTGGATAAATTCTTTAAATGATAAGATGGCAAGTTATCTCCAGATTGAGAATATTTCGAAGAGTTATGGTCCGAAAGTGCTGTTCGAGCATATCGGATTCAATATAAACGAGGGTGATAAGATCGCTCTCATCGCACCTAATGGAACGGGAAAAACATCGCTGATGAGGATATTGGCCGGAAAGGACAAGTCTGATTCCGGTGGAAAGATTATGTTCCTGAAGGACATCAAGATAGCCTTTCTGGAACAGGAGTATGAATTCGACCCGGAGAAAGGTATCTTTGAGCAGATTATGTCTTCGAGTACGGAATTCACCAAGGGACTCGACCAGGAACATTACTGGGAATACGAAAGAAGGGTTTTGAAGTTCCTGACCAATTTCAATCTGGCTGATCCTGATCAGAAGATGAAGGAACTCTCCGGAGGTGAGGTCAAACGAGTGGCTATCACCCAGATGCTGGCTACCGAAGCTGAATTCCTTATAATGGACGAGCCTACCAATCACCTGGACATCGATGCCATCGAGTTTCTGGAGGGGTATCTCAGCCGTTCACGTTGCACATTGCTGATGGTGACACACGACCGTTATTTCCTCGACAGGGTCTGCAACATAGTGATGGAAATGGATCACGGCGCCGTCTACACTTACAAAGGCAATTATCAGAATTATCTTGAAAAAAGAGAGGAAAGGATCGCCAACTACAATGCCGAGACGGATAAGGTCAGAAACATCCTCAGGCGTGAGCTGGAGTGGATACGCAGTACCCCTTGTGCCCGTACCGGCAAGGCCAGATACCGTATAAACGCCTTCTACGACCTCAAGGACAGGGCCGCGCAGGTTTATACTCAGAAGCAGGTAAGTATGGAGGCGATGAAAGGCTCGACCAGGCTGGGAACCAAGATCATCAACTGCAAGGACCTCAGTTTCTACTATGGAGATCAGTGCTATCTTGACGGCTTCACCTATAACTTCCAGAGATACGAGAAAGTAGGAATAGTAGGTCGTAACGGAGCTGGCAAATCCACCTTCCTGAACATCATCACAGGACGTATGTTCGAAGATGACCCGGGCGTATTGACCGGAGTGATCGAGCGCGGAGAATCGTTGAAGATAGGATACTATCATCAGAGCGGAATGTCATTCAATCCCCAGGACACTGTACTGGACATCGTAAACGACACCTGGCTCCTGAACCGCTTCCTCTTTCCTCACGAAATGCTGAACAACAAGATCGAAAAGCTCAGCGGAGGAGAGAAACGCAGACTTTACCTGCTCACCATACTTATGCAGCAGCCGAATCTGCTCATCCTTGACGAGCCTACAAATGACCTTGACATCGTGACATTGAACATTCTTGAAGAATATCTCCAGGAATTCGGAGGCTCACTTATTATCGTATCCCACGACCGACACTTCCTCGACAAACTCGTGGATCATCTCTTCATATTCTGCGGTAACGGTCTGGTAAAGGACTTTGTAGGAAGCTACAGCGAGTATCGCGAATATATCAAGGAATACGAAGCTGAACAAAGGTCAATCGCACGTGCAGAAGAGAAGGCTGCAAAGGAAAAGGCTGCAAAGGAATCAGCCAAGAGCGCACCTGCTGAAACTCCTGCAAGGAAGAAGAAGCTCAGCTATAAAGAGCAGCGGGAGCTGGAACAATTGGAAAAGGATCTGGAAGCTCTCTCTGCAGAGAAGGCCGATCTGGAAGCAAAGCTGAGCAGCGGTACACTAGCATTTGACGAACTTCAGACAGCATCTGAGAGAATCGGTCAGATTATGGAGCTTACAGACGAAAAAGAGCTCCGTTGGCTGGAGCTCTCTGAAAATCTGTAGTATTAAGGAACCAGATATCCTCTGGTCTGCTGGAGTACCCTGTCAGGATAGTTCGAGATGATGGCATCTACCTTCAGGTCAAGTATTCTGGTGATGTCCTCGGGTTTGTCCACTGTCCAAGGAACTATCTTCATACCCTTTTCACGACACTTCTGAACAAGAGCCTCATCTGTAATGGAGAAATGAGGGCTGAGCCACTGTGGAGTGAATTTGAGCTTAGCCATAAATGCATCGAACTCACCGGCCTTTGCATCCACAAGGTAAGACAGAATGAACTCAGGGTATTTCTCGTGCATATAATTGAGGGCTCTGACGTCGAAACTCTGAACAACGAGTCTGTCACCAAGGTGCTTTGAATGAAGGAACTTGCAGCACTCGCTTACAAACCTGTCGTATGTAGGCCAGTTATGTCCCTCTCCTTTCGCATCCTTTGACTTGATCTCGATATTGTACCTTACAGGAGAAAGTCCTTTCTCCTTCACATAATTCTCCACGAAGTCAATAAGGTCTGAAGCAAGCGGCTTGACTGTCTTGACACAAGCCTTCTCAGGCCACACCTCGCTCGGACGGCTTCCGACATCGTATTTTAGCACCTCGCTGTAAGGCATTGTATAGATATATTCCTTCGGATCATCCTTCTGAATGTGGCTGCCGTCCGGACGGATGGCATAACGATGATGGAAATACGGATCGTGTGATACTACGATCTGTCCATCCTGGCTGATCTGAAGGTCGAGTTCGAGGGTATTCACGCCCAGATCGAGGGCGTGCTTCATTGCCTCGATGGTATTCTCCGGCATCAGTCCTGCACCACCACGATGAGCCTGGACATCCACATAGTCTGTCATATCCACATCATATACCCAGGTCTGGCCGAAAGGATTTGTCACAGATACGGTCACATTCTTGGCATACTGGCTTGGGGTGGCAGCAAAATAATGTTCGGCAGCCTTGGTGCCCTTCCAAGAAGACGGATCCTGTCCGAGAGCGTCATACTTTGCCTTCATCTCCGCAATGTGCAATGGAGAGTACTCCCTCACCTTGTCCATTCTGCCCATCGGCTTACCATCCTCGTACCACTCGATCTTCCAGTCAGGATTCCAGTCCCAGACATTTGCGATCACGCTGTTCGGATGCTTCAATGTCTGTCCAGGCTTGAATATCTCCACCTGAAAATCCTTATCGTGACCGACAGCCTTGTAATACCAGGTCAGTTTTCCTGCTTCCTTGGTATAGATCTTATATCCTCTCGGGCTGCCATCAGCACAATGATATGCATCCCACCAGGTTCCGCATATAGCTGCGATATTATGCTCCGTTACATCATTGCCATAAGTATACGGCTTGCTTTGATGATTGTGACCTGATAGGAAAAGCGCCTTATGTCCTTCGAGCAGATTGAGCATATCAGAAGTTCCGAGGATTCTCTTTCCATTGTCACGACCTGCCAGAGGAGAATGCTGCGCCACATATATCTGCGCATCAGCAGGAACATACTTCATCACTCCCCTTACGAATGCAAGGACGTGATCAGCATATCCCTCATTATATCCCTGGTCCGGAGTGAAGATTATATTGTCCACAGAGAAGATCACATCATTTCCGAGGAAGAAGGCATAATTCTCCGGGCCTATCCTTTTCCTATACTCGGCTGAGCTCTGAAGGTCGCCACCCTGCTTGCCCACGTGGTCGTGATTTCCTATCACAGGATAGAAAGGAATGCCTGTACGGACAATCTCACGCTTCCAGTCATCCATACGGACAGGCAGATCCCAGCTGATATCACCGAGGGCTATACCCACTGCAGAAAGGCCGATGGATCTGGTGGTCTGGGATAGATCTTCAAGAGGTTCTCCGGCAAACTGGCTGAAATGCTCCTCCGAATGTGGCTGAGGATCACCGACTGCAATGATCTTATAATCACCCTTTGTATCAGTCTTTACAAGATCGAAGGTAAATTTGGACTGACCTTCCGCTCTTTTGAAGAACGCAGGAACACCCTCAGACCAGTCACCGGCATAGCCGGCAGGAGTCACGATATAAACGAACTGAGCATCATCCTTGATTTCGAAAGAGAATTTACCGTTCTTATTGGTCTGGGTGAAATTGGTTCCGTCAGTGACGATCACTCCCGAAAGCTTTTCCTCTCCTGAAATGACATTTCCGCTGACTTTTCGTGCTTCTGCAGAGAAGCAAAGTGCTCCAAACGCCAGGAGCATAAATAAAATCTTCTTCATATGGCATTACATTTTATATATTCCTGTATCCTTCAGCATCTGAGCAGCATTCTCAGGCAAGTCTTCCCGAACCATCTTCTCAGCCTTCACATCCTTATACTTGGTCATATCCACCTCATATTCCCATTTCTGGCCGAAGCGTCCTGTAACGACGACTTTCACATTCTGAGCATCCTTGCCCGGAACCGCAGAGAAATAATGCCAGTTGAGACGTGGAAGCTTGTAACCCGGAATCTTCTTACCCTGGAACGCAGCATTGATATCCTTTATATAATTCGGCGAGAGATCAAAGACAGGCTCAAGAACTCCCATTGCCTTTCCATCCTCAAGCCATTCAACCTTCCAGGCAGAATCCCAGTCCCATACATTAACAACGATTCCCTCCGGATTGAGCGGAGTCTCACCAGGCATAAAGAGTTCTACCTGATAGTCCTTATCCTTGCCCAAGGATTTATAGTACCACTCTGTCTGGCCGTCCTTGCAGGTGAACACCTTGTATCCGCAAGGAGTTCCGTCTGTACAATAATATGTATCCCACCAGGAAGCACAGATAGCTGCGACATTGTGCTCTACTATATTATCGCCATAAATCATATTGTTCGAAATATGTGTATGACCGGAGATGAAGCTTACCTTATGGCCGCTTACGATATCGAAGAATTCTTCCGTAGCTACTATCCACGGGTCTTCAGGAGTAAACCATCTGAAAACGGTTCCGTGCTGGATGACATAAAGGTCAGCCTCATCAGGTACATACTCCATAAATCCTTTTACCCAGGCCAATACGTGAGGTGCATAACCCTCCTTATACTTTTTCTGGGTGTCATAGATGATATTATCGAGGCAGATTACAGCATCCTTACCAAGAAAGAAGGCATAATTCTCCGGGCCCATAGCCTTTCTGTAAGCAGCAGTAGTCTCAATGTCACCCTTCGCTGCAAGTTCGTGATCGTGATTTCCTACCACTGGATAGAACGGTATTCCGGCACGTACGATTTCACTCTTATAGTCTTCGAGAAGCTCGAGAGAATCCCAGCAGATATCCCCGAGGATCACTCCGACCACAGCACCTTCAAGTTTACCGGCAGTCTCAGTCAGTTCATCCATAGGAAGGGCCGAGAACTGCGAAAAATGCTTCTTAGTCTTGGTCTGAGGGTCGCTGACAGCAATAATGGAATAATCACCGGAGTTGTCGGTCTTGAGAAGATCGAATACGAAATAATCCTTTTCCTCAGCTCTCTGGTAGAATGCCGGAACGCCGGAAGACCAGTCTGCCGCATATCCTGCAGGAGTCACTATATACACAAACTCCGCATCCTCATCGATCTCGAGTACGAATTTACCATTATGTCTGGTCTGCGTGAAATGCTCACCGTCAGTGACTATCACACCCTCGAGGTTTTCTTTACCGGAAATAACCTTTCCGCTTACCTTTCTGGCCTCGGCGAGAGTGCAGATTGAAATAAAAGACAATAAAACGGCAATAAACTTCTTCATATCTCTGCTATCTTACTCCTGCTTTCTTTATCTCTGATACGTATTTCACAGGATAGTCAAGTCTGTCAGGATCCAGAACGAAGACCTGGTATTCCTTACCACCTTCATAAACTCTGACCACAATATGTCCCCAAGGTTTGAAATGAGCCCAAAGTTCCTCGCTGAGCTTCTCACGCGCCTTGTCCACTGTAATATAGAATTCACCCTGATCAGGCCATACAAGTGGATCGGTCATTCTGGTCATAGTCGAAGGAACAGGATGATTGTTGCTTCTGGCGTCGACAACCACCACTTCTGGAGACAATGTATTGAGGAAGAAGCCGTTGCAAGTGTCATAATAACCGTGATGATTCGCCTTGATCACATCCACATTTCCGCAGACTCTCGCCACACCGGATTCCATATCTCTCTCATTTGACTTGTAGCTCTTCCAGTTTCCACCACTGAGGTCACCACCATTGAAATATCGGAAATCGCCGTAAGTGATTACCAGAGCTGTAGAGTTCACATTCTCGTCAAACAGCTTAGGGTCACCCTTGTACTGCTTTTCTGCCTCTGTTCCCTTACCGGTCCAGACTTCTCCGTTAGCAGCCAGGTTACGGATCTCGAAGTTATTCCTGTACTTCTTAGGATCGTTCAGCATCTTGATCTGATTCAGGGCACCTACATTGAATCTCTCCATCTTCATACCCTGCGCCTTCTTGAACTCAATGAATTTGAAATACTCCGGCATAAATCCCTTATTGGCTCCTTCTATCTTCTTCCTTGAAGGGAAGTCATAATCAGGATAGTTTCTGTCGATCAAGGTACCGAAATCCACAAATTCTCCGACAAGAGTGATTCCAGAGAGTCCATATCCGTTCTTTCCAGGCAGCATCTGAAGCACAGCACCCATATGGTCGTCGTGGAAGTGAGTGATCATCGCATAATCCACCTTTGTCTTGTCCGGCAGATCTTCCATCACCTTCTTCATATAGATCGCCTGCCACTCTCCCGCTCTCTTTGTCGTATCCGGATGCTGAGGATCCTTTATCTTTCCATTATCACCGGCATCGATCATCAATGTCGTTCCATCTGGCATTACAATAAATGTCGCATCCCCCCTTCCTGTAGCGATGGTATGGATGTCCATATAACCCTCCTGCCATTTTGGGAGGTATTCCTGAGCTGATGTCATTCCCAATGATATCAGGACAAACGAAAGTGAAAGTAAAATTTTTCTCACGGCTTAAATGTTTTTATACATCCTACAAATATATAAAAAAGTCGGCACAGATTGCTCTGCGCCGACCATAATTATAGACAAATCAATTACTCAGTAATGACTTTGATAACTGGGCTTGTACCTTCAGCACCTGCTATTCTGCAAGTACCTCCGTTTATACCTTCCGGAATAGCTTTTCCGTTGGCTAAAGTACCGCCAACACAAACCATACGGAACTTCACATTCTCTGTTGGGTTAGTCAATGTTACTACAGCGTTAATCTGAGTATCTGTCTTTCCATCTGGGTTCATAGCGACATTATACTGCAGATCTGTACCCTCTATTGTGCTTACTTCCATTGCTGGCTTCCAATCAGCGCCATCAAGGTACTCAAGACGCCAATATCTGATACCTGTTGCAGAAGTACGTGTAAGATAGCTGACATTTACCTTGGTTCCTGCAGGATATGTAGTACCATCTGTTGCTTCAAAAAGCCAGTAATCACCTATCCACATACCTGTAACATAAGGATGTCCTGTACCACCAGTAATTCTGGTTGATTTATATGGATTTCCGTTCTTATCACTTGTGTATGTCAATGATGTCTTATCAATCTGTACGTATGTAATCTTTCCGTTACCAGAAACATTAGCATTCACATACTGTCCGCCATCACCAGCAGTTTTATCCTCAATTCCTGCTGTTGTACCAAATGTTGCAGCATAACCTGTTGTAGCATCGTTCATAGCATCAGCCGAGAAAAGCCACGACACGTTAAGAGGTTCTACCTGTCCAGGTACTTCACCTTCATACTTCTCCACCTTCACATTGTCAAGGAACCATCTGTATGACTTGCCTATAGTATCCGGCTCACCGGTGAATGTGGTTGGTCTGATAGTGATTCTTGTCTCGTCATCTACACCGCTGATGACAATTGTCTCAGTCTGCCACTCCCAGCTTCCTGCAGTGTGGATCAAAGCTGAAGTCTTCTTCTCTCCGTTGATATTACCGTTTCCTTCAATAGTAACCTCAAGCTCGACAGGGTCCGGTCCATTGGCACCCTCATTTATACCCCAGTCAAATGAAAGAGCGATGGTAGATTCACCGTTAAAGTTCATCTTAGGAAGACGGATACCATTGATGTACTTTCCCTTACTGAATTTAAGATAATTACCCTTCATCACATAGATTGCTTTGGAAGCAGGGAACAATGCCTCATATCCGAGTTCAGTCAGTTTTGCTTCAAAGCCTTCCAGATTATAAGAAGTTCCTGGAGTATACTGAGCATTATCCAGCATACTGTCACCCTGCTTAGCAGGATCATCCGCTTCAACAAACGGCTGAACCCAAGTGAAATCATCCTGGAAGAAGACACCTGTAACAAATGCATCCTGAACAAGAGTATAGACAGTCTCAAGATTGTTTGCCTTATTGAAGAATCTGATGCGGGCAATTCGCTCCTGAGGAGTAGCATTTGCCTCATATCTGACAGTAAACTGCTTCACTTCGACAAGAGCCTTGGTCTCAGGGACAGGCTCTACTATAGCCCACGCTGCATCTGACTCGAACTCATATTCAACATTTCCCTGAACCGAGAGGTTGAACGATCCTTCATCAAAGTTAACTTTACCGCTGTTTCCGCCTACAATACTTACAAATGACTCCACCTTCTGTCCTGGAGACACCTGCTTGACAGGAATTGTCTCCACAGAAAGTCCTGACTCAATGGTAATTTCAGTAGTACGAGCCTCGCTTCCTGTGTATTCCTTACAACCCACAAGGACTTCAGTAGATGTTCCTGCCGGAATTGTAAGCTCTGAAAGCTGAGCTTCATCAGATCCTACGAAATAGATCCAGTCAGCGCCTGCTGTAAGAGTAGCTTCCTGATCTGAAAGGAATGTGAATGAAACCGGAGCCTCTGGAGCAGCATCAAAAGTGATGTTGCTATCCATAGAAATCGAGATATTTGCCTCTGTAGGTTCAGCAACCGAAACAGAGCCTGTGTACTCGATGATCTTGATATTGTCAAGATACCAACGGTTCTGATGTCTGGCTGGATTCTGCTTGTCCGGGTCAGCATATGTAGGACGGATTGTAAGAACTGTCTCTGCAGTTGCTTCTGTCAAGATGACAGTTACGTGCTGCCACTCGAGATGGCTGCTCTCCTTTTCTTGAGACTGAGATGATTCAAGTGCCTCTGACATAGCGATACCAGTCTGCTCAAACTTACCGTTTGTTGTCTCTACCGATAAGGTCATAACATCCGGATTTCTTGTACCAGTTACCTGCCAGCACCAGTCAAAGTCAATCTGCACATTGGCAGTACCCTGGATTGAAGACAATGCAGGAAGTCTGAGTGCACCACTATAGCTTGTCTGTCCGAACTTAAGATAGTTCTTACAAGCATACATAGATCCATCCTTACCTACTGAAGGATTTGAAGCCTGTTCAGGACCCGGTTTGAATTCCTTGTCACCTACTGTTGACCACAGGTACTGATATCCGATCCTATTGAATTCAGCAAAAAACTCGTCAGCCCAATCTGCCTTCCAGATATTAGTTACACTTGTAGACATATCATCGTTTCCGACAGCATCTACAGTAGCCCACTTGATCCACTCGAAATCATCAGCAAAATAAACTGTCTCAAGCGACTTGACACCTTCAAGAAGAACAGGTACCATATACACAGTATTACCACTCTTTCCGAATACATATCCGGTCGCATCAACAAGCCATCCGTCAAGTTCATTCATCTTCAATGATGGATGAGTATTGAGAAGTTCGACTACAACGGAATCCTTGACAGCCGGTTGTTCTCCCTCTGCATAATAAAGCTCGATCTTCTTCGAAGACAGCTTACCTGTTATCGAAACAAGTTCAATCTGCTCTGGAGCATATGCCTGCAATGTGGCTGTAATATCCTTTGCAGCAGAATAATCAGGAGTCTCATTTGAAGTCTTGACAAACTTGTCTGTATTCTTCAAAGAAGGGAAACCATTGAAAGATGATACATAGGCATATACAGAACCCTTATCACCAAGTTCTACAGTCTGGGTGGCAGCTACATAAGAAACATTAGCTTCATCCTTTACTACAAAACCGTCAGATGCAAGAGCAACGACCTGAATATCCTTGACACCTACAAAGGTCTCAGCTTCCTGAGCAAATGCATCTGCAAGCGTACCATCGACAAGATCACGATATTTGTCACCAGCCTGAAGGGCATCTACGTCTGCGTCAGCATACATATTCTGACCCTTGAAAGTAATTACAGATGCTCTCGGTCTGTCAGGAAGTTCTTCTCTGATATTAGGATCAGCAGTCACTGTAATAACAGTCTCACCTGCAGAACCGGTTGAAGGATCGATAGTAAGCCACTGGGCATACTCAACTGTCCAAGGAGCATCAGCATACACAGTAAGGGTCTGAGTAAGTTCATCTGTGATGCCGAACTCCAAAGATGATTTATCTGTCATAATAGCCGTAGCGACCGACTTCTCCACTTCTTCAACACAAGATGTGAATACAGCCAGCGAGGCTAATACAAATATTAATTTTCTAAAAATTTTCATATCGCAAATGATTAAAAGTCAAGACCGTCATTCCAGCCCGGATTCTGTGTCAAATTAGGGTTCAATGAGCGTTCATCGATAGGAATAGGATAGAAGTAATCTCTTTTCTCATCAAAGGTATGCTCACTCTTCTGCTGCGGATCCACATATCCAGATGTTCCATCACTCAGGAAAATATCAGTTCCGATCTTCAGAACAATACACGCAGCATATACAGGATCTTCTGCGTCAACTGTAGGCTGAGCCTCAGACGCGCCATAAAGCCAAAGGTCAATCGTACCGTTTTTGTCGAGATCATACTCACCTGCGCCAGGGAAATAGATTCCATACATATCCTGCTCGATACATTTACCCTCTTTCCATCTGAGAAGTCCTTCCCATCTGAAATCGCCCTCCTGAGCAAGCTCGACACCTCTCTCTCTTCTGACCTCAAGAATATTTACAAGGTTAGGATCTGAAAGAAGTATAGGGTTGGTATAGCCAGTCTTAGGATCCACGAGATATTCGTCCTTTGTCAATGACGCAACGTTCATTCGCGCCATACCTACACGGTCACGAAGCAGGTTGATGGTATTGTCTGCAACTGTCTGGTCGAACTGACCGAGTTCTGCCATTGCCTCAGCATAGTTGAGGAGCACCTCAGCATATCTGTAAACAGGGGTATCGTTTGATGAACGGTCAGCACGGTCAGAGTCACCTGCGTTAGCATCAGCTGCCATTGTCCACTTCGCAATGTGGTAACCGGTACAAGTACAAGAAAGATCCGGTGCAAGAACAGTCTCACCGTTGATACGCTTGTAGCCTGGAGCTCTGAGTGTCTGTGCAAGACGTGGATCACGGTTCTGGAACTCATCATAATACTCCATTGTCTTATGATCAGGATTGTCTGTGAATCTTGTTCCATCTGCATTCAGGTATGTATTCACAAACTTTCTTGTAGCTGAGAGACGTCCCTGTGCAGGGAGAATCGACATAGCTGTAGAATTGTTGTAGATACCGGCAGGGTGATTATAGTAAACAGCGAGGATAAACTCGTCCTTGCTTGCCTCCTCCTGTGCAAAAAGCATACGGTAATCCTTATCCGGATTTCCAGTAGAGTAGAGCTTGTAAAGTCTGCTGTCCATAATTTCCTTAGCAGCTTCAGCAGCTTCCTCAAGATAGAATTTGTAATCATTTACAGTCTCTACTCCGGCAGTTGCAGGATCTATCTTCAGGTTATGATACTTTCTGAATGTACCTTCAAAGAGACAGAACTGCGACTTGAGCGCAAGAGCAGCCCATTTGTTTACCCTGAATGTAGAAACAGCAGAAGGCAGATTCGCTATGGCAAAATCCACATCCTCCAGCATTTTCTGCATAATGAACTCTCTGGAATCTCTTGGAGCCATAAGTTTCTCTGAATCGGATGCAAGTTCCTCATCAATCCAAGGGACATCACCGAACTGCTTTACCTTTTCGTAATAGAAGAATGCTCTGAAGAAACGTGCAAGAGCCTCATACTCTGCCCTGACCTTCTCATCTTCACACGAATCCATTCTGGCAAGCACTGTATTGACACGTCTGAGATCAGTCCAGGTCCATCCCCCACCTGAAGCAGGGACAGTTCTATATGATCCACCGTGAAGGACATTGGACAGTGACAGCTTGATATAATGGTCACTCTGATGATTGTATGGATGCTTATCCAGCAGGTTGTTATACAAAGGATTTGTAAAAAGCTGGAAGTCCTCTGCTGTCCTGAAGTAGATCTCCTCTGTCATATCTGAAAGCGGGCCTCTGTCAAGAAAATCGCAGGCAGTGAATGCAGCGATAGCAGCAAAAGCAATTAATAAATATTTTTTCATTGTTTTTATCTCTATTAGTTTTCAAACAGACTTTAGAATGTGATGTCGACTCCGAACATAAAAGTCTTCTGCCAAGGATAGAACGCGTTGTTGTAACGTGTAGCCGCTCCGTTTGAGTCCTTTCTGTCAAATGCTGCTTCAGGATCGATATATCTGCTGTGCTTCTTGAATGGAGAAATATAGGCCAGATTCTCGCCTGAGAAATATACACGAAGCTTCTGGATACCGATCTTCTTTGTATTAGGAACAGTATATCCTATAGAGAGATTCTTAAGTCTCAGATAACGGAGATTCTGGAGATAACGGCTGTTTACATTAGCAAGAGGAGCTCCTGATGTGAATGCTGCGTATGCACGTGGTCTTGGGAAATACGCATCAGGATTTTCCTCACTCCATACGTTATCAAGGAAGTCATATGGGAGGTAAGTACAATAAGGGCGGGAATAAGGGCCCCAGAATGCCATTGATTCATCGTTAGGATACCAATAGTGGTTACCTGTTCCCTGAAGGAAGATAGAAAAATCAAATCCCATATAGTCGAATCCTGCAGTGATACCATACTGGAGAGATGCGAGCGAATTACCGAGAATCTTGCGGTCACCCGGTTTCTTCACGGTATTGGCACCTACTGATATCTTTCCATCACCATCCAGGTCAACATACCTTGGGTCACCGGCCATCCATCCGCCATAGAGACGCTTATTGATATAGCTGAGGTCAACCTGCTCTGCGTATGCCTTTGCTTCAGCATCCGACTGGAAAAGTCCGTCGATCTCGAAGCCCCAGATCTCACCGAGTACCATACCTTCATAGTAATCCTTCGCGAAAGTATACTCTTTATTGTCGTACTTAGTAATGACTGTCCTGTAGTCAGACAAAGTAGCACCGACATTGTAACCGAAAGGCTTTCCGAAGAGGCTGATCTGATCTCTCCAACCGATAGAGAGCTCATAACCCTTAGTACGGAGATCTGCAGCATTCATATCAGGCTCTGATGCACCGTAAACGCTTGGAAGAGCCACACCGTCTGTAAGCATATCCTTAGTATCACGGATATATGCCTCTGCCGTGAATGTCAATCTGTCATCGAACAAGCCGGCATCGATACCTAAGTTGTACTGCTGTGATGTTTCCCAGGTAAGGTCACCTGCATTCGGTGCAGAAAGTGATGTATAACTTGCTGTCGAGCTACCTTCACCGAAGCTGAAACCAGCGAAGTCATAGGTCTGGATCTTACGGATGAACTTATATGCAGCTACATTCTGGTTACCGAGGCTACCGTATGACAGACGAAGCTTGAGGTTGCTGACTACGTTCTTGGCTGGTGCGAACCACTTTTCCTCAGAAATACGCCAACCTGCTGATGCTGACGGGAACAGACCCCAACGGCTTCCCTTTGCAAAACGTGAAGTTCCATCATAACGTCCTGAAACCTCGAAGAGGTATCTGCCCTTGTAGTCGTAATTGATACGTCCGAAGAAGCCGAGGAGAGCATATTCAGACTGTCCACCGGATGCCATAAATTCCTTCACTCCTGAACCATTGAGACCGACAAGGTCAAAGTCGTTAAGCTCTTCTGTAAGAATGTTGTAACCTATGGTAGAAAGATCCTTTCTGTAAGAGTACTCAAGGTTACCTCCGGCCATTACTGTAAGGTGGTGGTCATCCTTGAATGTATCCTCATAAGTAAAGAAGAGATTGGCTGCATTGTATGACCAGCTGTTGACTGTCTCAGTGAGAGAATCTTCACCGGCTGTACCCTTTCCTGTATAAATAGCCATCACACCAGGATACTGAGAATACTGCAAAGGTGTACTTCTGTTAGTATTACGGTTCTGATGGAATCTGTAAGTATAGTTTGCAGTAATTGTCAAAGGCTTGATAGGTGTGATCCTCAGCTCAGTAGTATTGGCGAAGTCCATCTTTCTGTCAAGGTTTACATTCTTGTCGTTTCCATAGAATGCGTGACGACCGTTCGCAACCTTATATCCGAGGAAGTCTGTACCATAAACCCAAGTTCCATCCGGGTTCTTTGGAGTGAAGCAGGCAAGACCGTGGTTAGCAGAATAAGCAATCGCATTCTGTACATTTCCTACTCCCGGATAATCGTAAGTCGAAGTATAGAAAGAGGTGTTATTGCTCATTTTCATATACTTATTGACAGTGAAATCGATCTTTGAGCGGAGATTGAACTTATCGAATACATCAGGACGTACCTTGATGATACCAGTCTGCTGGTTATATGCACCGGAAAGGTAATATTTCACCTTCTTGCTTCCTCCGCTGATCGAAATATTATGCTGCTGAACAGGATGCTGGTCATTGAACATTTCGTGATACCAGTCAGTGTTCGCATAATAAACGTACTTATCTTTTCCACCTCTGTTCTGGATGGTTACCCACGGACGGTCAGGATGTTCCGTCTTATCATTGATACGGAGGAGAAGTTGGCGCATATCATAATCGTTGTATTTGATATACTGTGAGGTTCCGTCATCCGCCTTCCAGAACATATTGTGGATATATGCCGACCAATAACCTGTTGTCTCGAATTCAGTAGAAGTCGTAGGCTGTTCCCATCCGAATCGTCCGCTATAACGGATAACAGCGTTGCCATCATCATCAGCGCCCTTCTTAGTTGTGATAAGGATTACACCGAATGCAGCACGAGCACCGTAAACCGCAGCCGCAGAAGCATCCTTGATGACTGATATTGACTCCACATCGTTCGGATTGACACGGTCCATTTCACCTTCCACGCCATCGATCAGAACGAGAGGATTTCCGCCGTTGATCGAACCGGTACCACGGATCTGAAGGGATCCTGTACTTCCTGGATTACCGCTTGAGGTAGAGATTGAAAGACCTGGCACGGCTCCCTGAAGCATACTGCTGAGATTTGGAGACACGCGGTCCTGCAAGGCCTTATCGTCTACGGCAGTGACAGCACCGGTAAGGTTTACCTTCTTCTGAGTACCATATCCGACAACCACTGTCTCCTCCAGAAGCATATTATCTTCTTCGAGGCGGATAGTAATTCTATCCTGTGTTGCAGGAACAGTAACCAGTCTGGTCACATAACCAAGAGACGATACATTGAGGATTACTTCAGTGGCAGGAACTGTCAATTTGAAGCTGCCATCCTCTGCTGTCATTGCACCGTTAGTCGTTCCATCCACGATGACAGCCACTCCGATGAGAGGGAAATCAGTCGCATCCAGAACAACTCCGGACAGTTCTCTATTCTGGGCGAAGGCGCTTATGCCTACGACCATCAATGCTAGAGAAACTGCAAAAGATTTTAATAATCTCATAAACATTGATTTTAGTTAGTTTGTTTGTATTGTTGGTTTATTTATAGGCTGATATAGAGAATTTCTTCGGTCTGGCCATACTTTCTGTGTATACATTCCCGAAGCCATCCGTAATCTTGAATTCCAGTTTTGAAGATGCAGATGAAGCCTTGACTCTGAACATATGGGAGCTGACTGTCCTTGCGCAGAAGTCGCTTGTCGGCTTTGAACCGGCATTGTATCTCTGGGCTTCATAAGCAACAAGATGGAGCGGATCCTTGGCCTTCACTATTTCATACTTGAGGGACTTGCCATTCTCAGTAACCTCGATATTCCAGGCCGGGCTATAGTCGAACACATTGAAATACACATAATTATCCTTGCTGGCAGACACCCAGTCTGAAGCTGACTTTTCAAATGCGGCACTATGTGAAGCACTTGCTGAAGGTGCAAAGTTCTTCGCAGTAAGAACGATCTCATTCCTGTCATAAGTCCTGAAAGCATATGAGAAATCCTTGCCTGTCGGCTTGAATCTCCATTTCAGATCAGTTCCATTGATATCATACACATAATATCCGGCAGGAGATCCATCCTTGCAAAGGTTGAGTCCCGGATTATAATAACCTGTCCACCACCAGGTTCCACAGATTGCACCACTGTTATGGTGCATTATTCCATTGGATGAAGCATTGTCATTGTTCCATATCACGTGAGTATGGGCACTCATTATATGAGTCTCATATCCTTTACAAAGGTTCTCCAATTCAGCAGCATAAGAGATATTCTTGCTGCCGGACTCATTATACATAGGGGCGTGCATTGTCAATACCAGCACCTTTGACTTATCGACATAAGACAGGTCCTTTTCAAGCCACTTAAGCTGTTCCTGCGTAAGACTTGCCTTATAATCTCGGCCGCTTCCATCGCTTGCAGCCTTATTGGTGCAAAGGATATTGTCAAGAACCACATAATGTACATTACCTATATTGAAAGAATAATATGTAGGAGCAACATTATTCTTAAAGGCTGTCACTGTATCGAAATCACCGGCCTGCATCATATCGTGGTCGTGGTTTCCGATAGAATTGAAGATCTGAAGACCGCTTAATTTGGAATTGATTGTCTCCAGATAAGAAAAGAGATCATATGAGTTACTGTACCAATACAGATCCCAGGACATATCACCCAAGGTCAGAGCATACTGTCTCTTTGATTTATTGGCAGCGACCTGCTTGTTCAAATCATCGGTAAAATCTGCGAATTGGGTAAGGTCATTAGTCCTTTTTGCAAGATGCATATCACCTAGAACATACATTATATGGTCTGCATTATCTGTCTTGACGAGCGTCCAGTCCGCTCTTTCGGTAGTCGCAGGATTTCCATCGAGAACCTTATGGAATATAGGCAGGACACCCTTGGAAGCTGCTTCATAACCACTAGGTACAGACATAAACACCACTCTGTCATACTCATACGACTTAAGATAATACAAGCCGTCTTCATCAGTAACCGTAGTCTCAGCTCCATCTGACACGACAACTCCGGGAACGCCTTTACCATCGCAACTGATCAAGCCATAGACATTATAACCTTCCTTTTCCTCAATTACAACTCTTTTCTCGATAGTGAACTCCACCTCGCCCAACATCTTCGACTGAGATCCACGCTTGATATAGAAATTATACTTACCGGTGGTAAGGGCAGGAGAAAGTTTGAAACCGAAGGAATCTGAAGTTATGGAAACGATAGCACATTCCACTTCAGATGAGGAATTTTTAAGCAGAACGACATCTCCTTGCTTAGGACCCTTTCCAGAATAGAAGTTAAGGGTTATAATATCTCCTGCAGCTCCATTGACTGCCGATGGCATTGAGATCAGAAAGCTTAGATCCTCTACCTTTTCAGACTCCGGAAGCGGCTCCTTTCCACAAGAAACCGCAGCGACAATTGCCATTGCTGCTATGAGCAACGAATAAAATTTCTTCATATATTCTATTAGTTCTTTTCCGACTTAAGTGTAAGCACACAAAGAAGAATACCGAGCGCTGCACCGATCACCATTGTGAAGTTGGCCATATCCCAGCTCTTGTCTGCGATACCTCCTACGATAATCTTCGAAAGAAGGGAGTCACCGATGAGATATCCGGAAAGACCTACGAAGCCGGCTGCTGTACCAGCCGCATTCTTAGGGACGAGGTTGAGCGCCTGAATGCTAACGAGAGCTACAGGACCGTAGATACAGAATCCGATGAGGATGAGAGCGACATACACCCATACCTTGGCAGAAATTCCGGTAGCGGCAGCAAGTGCAGGTACCTGCCAATAGATGAGACATCCGATAAGCACCAGACCCATAAAGATGATATTTGGAGGAGCACACTTGCCTTTGAAGAATTTCGCTGAGATCCATCCGCAGACAATCGTACCGACAGCTCCGACATAATTGTG
The DNA here is from genome assembly GCA_021153285.1 of Bacteroidia bacterium. Taxonomy (GTDB): domain Bacteria; phylum Bacteroidota; class Bacteroidia; order Bacteroidales; family UBA932; genus Cryptobacteroides. Next base: position 3,785 of record JAGKTT010000017.1, on the reverse strand, counting down.
GATAGAGAATGCCATCTTACTTTCTGCACCTGTCATAATGCCGGTTTCCTGAAGGTATGTCGGTGACCAGTCACCCACACCATATCTTACCATATATACAAATGCATTTGCAAGGGCGATCATCCAGATCCACTTGTTCTTGAGTACATAATCAAAGAGCTGAGTCTTGAAAGGCACCTTCTCACCCACCTTTTCCTTTGTCTTCACACCGGAATGGTCGTTTCTCCAGTCTGCCACCGAAGGAAGTCCGCACGACTCGGGAGTATCACGGAGAGACCACCAGCAGAAAACCGCAAGAATAAGAGCAAAAGCCGAAGGAACGATAAAGTTCGCTCTCCAGGTCTGCTCTATTCCAAGGTCAGCGAAAAGTCCTACTCCGAAAATAGCGATGACACCAAGGGTACCGGCACCGATTGTATGAGAAGTGTTCCAGAGCGACATCTTGAAGCTTCGCTCGTTATTCGAGAACCAATATGCCATCATTCGTCCGCAAGGAGGCCATCCCATTCCGGAAAGGACACCCACGAAAAGCATAACCACAAAGAGCATTGCTACATTGAAGGCAGGGTTTGCAGCCGAATACGGCAGAAGGCCCATTGCCATCATAACAAGCGATGCCACCACCAAGCCCACAGTGAGGAACTTCCTTGCATCAGAACGGTCAGAAAGCATTCCCATTCCGAACTTGCTGAATGCATACGCAATCGAGAGAGCTGAAGCAGCTACTCCAATACCGAATTTGTCTGCCAATCCCTCGGCAATCATATCAGGAGCTGCAAGTGACAGGTTCTTTCTTACAAGATAATAAGCTGCATATCCAAGGAAGGAACCCATAAAGACCTTGAATCTCATCGACTTATAAACAGAATCAATCTTCTCCTTCGGAAGAAGTGGCTTCGCCTGTGGCGGATCGAAGAATTTTGCCATTATTTTACGGTTATGGTTATTAATATTTAAATTGCGCAAATTTAGTCAAAAAATCGTTATTCCGTCGATAAATCTTTAGATTTATTTGTAACTCCGGCAGAGTTGCTTAAAAATTTTAATATGCAAAAGACCGGGCCACCATTGCATTCTCCATCATAATCTGACACTGTCCGAAGACTGAACTATAGTGAAAGATATGACATTCTGGTAAGCCAGATCCTATGATTCCGGATATTTTCTGCCATATTGTCAGTATTTTTCGAGTGGCAGATTATTTGTATCTTTGCCGGTCGTTTTGAAGAAAAGACGAAATCAACAAGACGATAAGATGCTTATAACTATGATTATTGCGACTATTGTCGCACTTCTGTTTGGCAAGATAACAATTAAGGAGATTAAGGAATATGTCAGAAAACACACAAAAGAATCAGGAGACTCTGAATCAGGAGGAGACAGCACAGGAGACCCCGGTGCAGGAGGCGCAGCCTAAGGAAGAAGCTGCGCAGGAAAAGAAGGGATTCCTGAAGAAAGGCAATAAAGATAAGGCTAAGATAGAGGAGCTGGAAAAGAAGGTAGCCCAGCTCGAGGAGAAGACTGCAAAAGACAAAGATGACTATATAAGGCTGATGGCGGAATTCGACAATTTCCGTAGACGTACCGCTCAGGAAAAACTCGAATTGGTAAGTATGGCATCGACCGAAACCATCAAGGGACTTCTGCCTATTCTGGATGACTGTGAAAGAGCTCTGAAAGTACTCCTTGAGTCAAATGACAGCGATGCAGCTAAAGAAGGTACCGAGCTCATTTTCAGCAAGTTGATGGGATATCTCAAAGGCAAGGGTCTGGCAGTGATCGAAGCTATAGACCAGCCGTTTGACACCGACCTTCACGAGGCCGTAGCACAGTTCCCGGTACAGGAAGAAGATAAGAAGGGAAAGGTATTCGATGTAGTTCAGACAGGATATACTCTCAATGGAAAAGTCATCCGCTTCGCTAAGGTGGTAGTCGGAATCTAAGACCTCTATATTTATGGCAAAAAGAGATTATTATGAAGTGCTGGGCGTAGAAAAAGGCGCATCGGCAGACGAAATAAAGAAGGCTTACAGGAAACTGGCAGTCAAATACCACCCTGACAAGAATCCCGGCGACAAAGAAGCCGAGGAGAAGTTCAAGGAGGCGGCTGAAGCATACTCCATCCTCAGCGATCCGGACAAGAAGGCGAAATACGACCAGTTCGGTCACGCTGGTGTAGATGGAGCCGGCCCTGACTTCAGCGGCGGATTCGGAAATCTGAACGACATTCTCAATGACCTTTTCGGAGGCGCATTCGGTGGAGGCTTCGGCGGTTTCAGCGGATTTGGCGGAGGATTCGGCGGCAATCGTGGAGGTCAGAGGCAGCAGAGGGTATATAGAGGACGCGACATACGCGTACGCGTGAAACTCACCTTGGAGGAGATCGCCAAAGGAGTGGAAAAGGAAATCAGCATCGAAAAAAGCGTTCCTTGCACCGACTGTGGAGGCAGGGGTGCGAAAAACAGTTCAGACATAAAGACCTGCACAGCCTGCGGAGGCACAGGACAGGTACAGAGGGTCGTCAATTCACTTTTCGGCCAGACAGTCACCTACTCAACCTGCCAGCAGTGCGGAGGAGAAGGAAAGATTATCACAAATCCTTGCCGGACCTGCGGAGGAAGCGGTTTGGTGCGAAAGCGCGAAACAATCAAGGTAAAGATTCCTGCTGGAGTAGAAGCAGGAATGCAGCTCACGATCCAGGGAGAAGGACACGCTGCAAAGAACAATGGCATAAACGGAGATCTTCTTGTCGTGATCGAAGAGCAGGAGCATCCGGATTTCAAGCGCGAAGGAAACAATCTTTATTATACAAAGATAATCTCCCTTCCTGAAGCCATACTTGGAGCAGAAGTCGAAATCCCTTGCATTGACGGCCCTAGAAAAATCAAGATTGACGCAGGAACCCAGTCCGGAACCGTGACACGAATCAGCGGCAAGGGACTCCCTACCGTAAACGGATATGGCGGTACAGGTGATCTTTACGTCAAGATTGCTGTCTGGATTCCTAAGAGACTCGACAAAGAAGATAAGGCTGTCATCGAATCACTGCGGGACAAGGATGCTTTCAAGCCAAATCCTACTAAAGAAGACAAAAGCTTCTTTGAAAAATTGAAGGATTGGTTCGACTAAAGGATGGATTTCAGGGAATTTCAAGGGCAAAAATGTGAAATTTTGCATTTTTTGATAAAATTTCTTCAAAAAAGTTTGGAGGTTAAAATATTATTCCTACCTTTGCAATCCCAAAATCAAAGCAACCTCTTGCGAAGGGTGAAAAAGAATCGCAATGTTGCCCTAAAATTTAAATTTAATACAGAAATGGATCTTATTAAAGTAGTAGAGCAGGCATTCGCAAACGAGAAGAGAGCCAGCTACCCAAAATTCAAAGCCGGTGACACAATCACCGTAACATACAGAATCAAGGAGGGTGACAAGGAGAGACTTCAGAAGTTCAGAGGAACAGTTATCCAGCTTCGTGGAGCATCAGCAAACACCAGAACATTCACAGTTCGCAAGATGGCTAGCGGTGTAGGTGTTGAGAGAATCTTCCCATTCGAATCACCATTCATCGATTCAATCGAACTCAATAAGGTAGGTAAAGTTCGTCGCGCACGTATTTTCTATCTCCGTGAGCTCACTGGTAAGAAGGCTCGCATCAAGGAGAAGAAGGGTGCAAGAGTAAGCGAATAAGGAAATAGCAGGAAACTGCAAACGGCTCCGTAGCTCAACTGAATAGAGCATCTGACTACGGATCAGAAGGTTACAGGTTTGAATCCTGTCGGAGTCAC